>CAYTNV010000008.1:0-100945 GCA_964439395.1 uncultured Blautia sp.
GCCTTATATCCCCATATCTAAAGATAGGGGCTTTACGGCGCACTTGGTAAAAAACGATTCTTTTAATGAAGCGATAGCGGTGTTTACAAAACTTTGCGAAGCACAGGGAAAAATAGTAACAGTTGTATAAGAATAGAAAAGGAGAAAAAGAGATGAGAATGGAAAGCGAATTTGACATTGCCTGTAAATTTAAAGAGGCAATTAGGGAAAAAACGTTTGGTTTTTCTAACAAACATAATTCTGATGGCATTGACATCACAAGGTATAGAGATGGAATTAGAATGATTTCGGAACTGACCAAAAAGTCAATAGGAGATTTAGAAGATCTCTGTCATTTGGAAGAGGACGAAGAGTGTGAAATCACTGATGCAAGAATTAGTGTTGGCAACATCCTTTTTGAGTACTCTTTTCCTCTCACAGAGGATGTAGAATTTGACGAAGAAGGGGGCTGGTGGAAGGTCTTTTCTTTGATTGGGGGAAAAATTGGAGACATTGACAAGCTGGAAAATATTAAAGAAGAGAAAATGAAAAAAACGATAGATTTACTATATGAAATAATAAATCTTGGTTTTACTCAGGAAGATGCTCTCGCTGGAATAGATGCTGCTTTAGACGTGGAACTTGACGAAAGAAGGGAACTTAAAGAGGAATGGATTTCGGAGGAATTATACAATGATATGCTTTTTGGATTTATTTGCACAAAGGAGGGAAATGAATAATGATAATTTACAGAGAAGGACAAGAGATTGAATTGACAAAGGATGGACTGTTCGACGCCTACATGGAACAAAAATACTTATTTACAAGAGATGCGATTCTAGGATGGCTAGAATACAATGACATTTCAGAATGTTTCGCATCTATAAAAGAAGAGATTATAAAAGATAAAGAATTTATTGAAAATGCAATCGAGAGTTGTTCAGATTACGAAGAGCAAGAGAGTGAATTTGATTTTTATGTAAGAGAAGCCGTAGAAGAAGCTTTTTTAAGATATATAGAGAAAAATAATTTTACTTGGGAGTTTCCCAACGGTATTCGTGTAGAGAAGAAAATTTTTGACAGAGACTTATGTTATTTTGAAGTCTACAAGATAAAAAACAATAAACATCTTGGAGATATTTATCCAGATGGAATTAAGGATGCGAGAGAATGCATTAAAAACTTGTGTGATGGAAATGACCCAATTTCTTATATGTGGGAAGATGGACGAGGACATGGTTGCAGTATTGATGGTTGGGGAGAGGAGGTGGAGGAATGAACCTGAAACAAAAGAAACCGATACACTTAAAATGTCCAAAATGTGGATATGATTTTGCTTATAACACTAACCATATTGAGGAAGAAATTGAGCGTTTGAAATACGAAGTTACTTCAATTATCAATAAAATCACAAAATACAAGAAAGAGCATCCGAATTCTTATTGTGATAATTGGTATAAGAAAGCGCAAAGAAGTTTGAAAATAAAAAATTTACAGTTGCAGGAGTTGAAAAAGGCAAGAAAAGCAACTGTAGTAGAAATTGAGTTGCAAAAACATAATATTTTTAAGCAACTTGTTGAAGAAGAATTAGGGAAGGAAAAGACATCAAAATTGCTTGATGAAGCGGAAGAGCAAATGGTTTATTATGACTGGGATATGGCAACCCAAACGTTTACAAGATTTGAGGGAGTATAAAAAGAGACAGATCAACGAGTAGGAGGAGAAATATGGGAACTCAGGAGGCTAAAGAATTAATTATGAAAATTGAACAGGAAGTTGCACGACAGCAACTAAAAAACCCCAATTTTCCTAGAGTAATCGTATTTTCTTGTGAAAAAGAAAAAATAAAAGAAACTAAAAAAAATCTAAGGGAGAAGAAATGTGTTGCGTGTGGGAAAATAAAACCTATTAATCAATTTAAGACAAAGAACCATAAAAAGTGCATAAAATGTGCAGAATCCCGTGCTAAGTATAAGGTAAGAATAGAGGCTGGCAGAAAAATGAAAAAATGCCCTATGTGTGATAAGGATTTTAAGGTTACTACAAAAAGTCCATATTGTACCAAATGCAGAGTTCTTCGCAACAAAGGTATAAAGAAAGAGATAATCGTATGAGCAAGAGAGTATTTGATAGGCAGAAACAAAATAAAGCGGTAAAACAAAATGTTTTACAATGTATGCTTGCTATTTAGTCGAAATCTGTTAAAATATAAATATATATTGCAGAGAAAGAGGAGGAAGTATCATGAAAAAGAAAGAGATAAAAGAAAAATGCAGCAAAATAAAAAATAGAACTTGGGATTCTCTAACAAAAGAAGAACAAGAGTTTTTACTGGATGGCATAACAGGCTATACGAAAGATGTAATTTATTTTTACGATATTTTGTGCGCTGCTACAAAAAATGAAAAGCAAATTTATGACAAGGCTTTTCTTTGTCCGCTTGGAGGAGAAGCAATAATTTTATAAATTGAAAGTGTAAAACCCACTACCTTTAGGTGGTGGGTAGTTCACAGGGCAATTTTAAGGAGGATTTTTATGTCAAGAGATAGTTTGTTTTTATTAGATTTATTTATTGGATTTATGGGTTTTGTCACGACAGGGCAACTCGTTTGTGGCATATTAGCATTTTGTTTTATGTATTTTGCCACATTGGGAATTCCAGAGTGGATGATTCCAAAGAGAAAAACTGATGATATCACGGAAGTAGAACCGTGGAGAGTTAGTGAAAGCTTTTTGGGTGTCCCAGATTATAGGATGGCTAAAGCTTTAAGAGAGGGAGCTTTTCGAGAGTATATAGAAAAAGATCCAGAGAAATATAAGGATAGCAGAGCCAGACAGAAAATCCAAATAGGATTGAATTATAAGACGGAAAACAACTGCGCGGTTTCGTTAGAGAATGAGGATGCCGATAGAATATTCATAGAATTCTACGAAAAATATATTGTTGAACATCCAGAATACGAGACAAAGGAGTACAATCGTATGTTAGGGGATTATCAGCTAGAAAGAATTCTTAAAAAGATATATAAGGAGTTTTCTACTCCAGAGGAGATTAAAGCTGCTAAATGGGATGCTTGTAAAGAAATTTTATCCAACTTGGACAAATATAAGATAACATGCCCCTCTCTGATAGCATGGGAGATGAACCGATATTATGACCCAAGTGCAGAGGAACTTCCAATTAAATATGAAATTTCGGAAAAAGAATATAAAATCCTTTTCGATGATTTTGTAGCAAAAGGTATTGTAAAAAAAGACACGCCATAGGTAAAACCTATGGCTTTTTTATTGGAGGGAAATATGAACGGAAGATTAGAAAATAAAATAAAAAAAGAAGATAAGATTAAAAAGATTTTATCAGATTGCCCAATGTATTTAAAAGAGTGGTATTTCAACCTATCGACCTCACATGAGGCTAATACTTGTGTTGAATATATCAAGAGTGTTAAGAAATTCTTGATATTTCTAAATCCCGATATGGATTCTATAAAATTAGATCATATTACAGATATGGAAATTTCCATATTTATGAAATCTATTGAGATAAAAGTATTAAAAAATGGGGAGATTAAGCAGACTAGTTTCGCATATAGAAAGTTAGTTTACTCAGCTCTAAACAATTTTCTTCTCTACATTTATAAGAAAGGAATTATTGAGAGGAATCCAATGGAGCTTGTAGAGAGGGTTCATAAAAAAGATGAAGTAAAGAAATATGAATTGAGTTGGAAAGATCTGCAATCAATCTATAACTCAGTTGATGAATATTATGGAACTAAAGAAGGACAGTCGGAGTCCCTAAAATACAGAGATAAACTCATTCTTGCTATTTTTCTAAATACTGGAATGAGAAGAACTGCTCTTACAGAGATTAATGTTGAGGACATTGATTTCAAGGCACGTACATTTATTGCAGTTGATAAAGGTTATAAATATCACACATACAAAATGAGCGATACATTTTTCGCTACATTAAATAAATGGCTTGATTTTAGGGAGTGTGTTTTGTCTGGAAGAAAAAGTGATTCTCTTTTCCCTACAAGGCAAGGAGGAAGGATTTCATCAAATAATGTGGAAAGATTGGTAAAGAGATATTCAAAACTTGCCCTAGGATATCCGATTTCGCCTCACAAGCTAAGAGGTGCGTTTGTCACAAATATGGTAAGAATGACAGGAGATATTGAGTTCGTGAGAGAAATAGTTGGACATGCAAACATCCAAACAACACAAAGGTATGTGATAAATGATATGGCTGCAAAAGATAAAGCAGCTGATATTATTTCTGGGATGCTTGATTTTTAGGAGGGAGAAAATATGAGAGTTGAGAAAAGAAAAAAATTAATGCGAGTAGAAAGTGAAATTTTTGTTGCAAATGATGGTACGAGATTTTCGAAAAGAGAAGATTGTGAGAAATATGAAGACAATTTTTTTAAGAGAAAGAAAATAAAAACTCCATTATTTTTAGTGGAAATAAATTCTATGAATAGATTCGGTGTGAAAGTATAAAATTTCATCCGAATTTTTTGGGGGGAAATTAGAAGAAATATATAGACCCGATGGAGGGAGGAAAATTATGTACAATAAAAAACAAAAAGATATTACATTGAATGAAAAAATGCTCAAAAGAATCGTGAAAACAAAGATTAAAGTGGGAAAGGCATATCTCATTAAGAGAAAAGTACAAAAAGGAAATGACGATGTTTCTGTTAAAAGACAAAAGAATCGCTGTGTTGCGATTTATCCACATTGCGTTCACTTTGTGAATAAAGAAGGCAATATTTGCCTAACTTATTTTGATATTTACAATATGCTACGAGGAAAAGTGATATAGAAAATGAGATGAGTTTTATAGAATCAATAAAAAACAGGCTGTAAACGAACATCGCAAAATGTAGACCTAGATTGTTGAACAATATAAAAGTAGATCAAAAACAACAATTAATTGATAAGTCTACGATGGTCTACGGCAGGTCTACGGTGTAGCGTAGACTCTGTAAACCGCATAAATACTAGATTCTTTGGACTACCCTAGGAAATATCTTGGAGTAGACTAGGATGACTGTTTTAGATGAAATATGAACTAGGAAGGAGAAATGATAATGAAAGAGATATTAACGAGAGAACGAGCGATTGAAGAGCATAGAAAAATGTGGAGCTGGATAGCGGAGCAGTACAGAGGTGGAAGCGAGGAAGATTATTGGAGATTGAAGAGACAATATACACGTAATTTAGGGATTGAAATTATGAATGCCTGTTTTTGTTGTGAATACGATCAGCAAGAGAACGAAACCGACTGTGAGCAATGTCCAATCGATTTCGGAAAAGGCAAATATTCGTGCGAAAAAAATAGAAATTCTCCATACAGCAAGCTTACGAGATGTAATGTTTATGCTTCTAATATGATGAACAGTGATTATATGGCAGATTTGGCGTTAGAGATTGCCAATTTGCCAGAGCAGAAAAGAAACGAATAGTTGAAGATACTTTAATTTTCAATATAGGATTTTGTGTTAGTATCCAAAAAGGTATCTCTACACAAAAGGTAATCCGTGGATACATTTAGTATGTCAGCTATTTTTACAAGACACTCTAAAGTAGGACGGACATGTCCACTCTCATATTTACGGTAGTTTCGAATACTAATATTAAGTTTGTCTGCCATAAATTGAGCAGTGAAACCTTTTGCTTTGCGAGTTTGATTTAATCTTTGTGGAAACATAAAATCCTCCTAAAAAAGTATTGACGATGTCATAATGATACACTATTATAGAGAAAAAAGATAGTGTCGTAATATGACATTGCAACATATAAAAAAGATAGAAGAAAGGATTTGGAGATGGCAAGACCACTTGAACCTGGTCTTCATTACTATAATAAGAATGTTAATTTTTATGATGAGGAGAATTACCTCATCAGAGATTTATCTGACGAATATGGGCCTATTGGTCTAACCGTCTACGAGGTACTCTGTTGCCTGGTGTATAAAAATGGATATTACATCGAAATCAAAAACCTTGATTGGCTTGCCAAGGTAATTCGCTCCAAAATCGGGAGCAGATGGATAAAAAGTCCAAAGTTAATATTACAAGTTATACATTACTGTGCGGATATCGGTCTAATCCATAAAGACCTCTTGCAACAAAATGTTATAACCTCTGTTCAAATTCAGCAAGCTTATCAACAAATCACAGCGAGAAGAAAGGTAAGTAAAAAAAATTACTGGTTGTTGGATGGAGATGGACAACCTTTATTAAGTGTACCCCAAAATATTGTTTCTGCGACAGAAACCGATATTAATGTAGCAGAAACCGATATTAATGTAACAGAAACGCAACAAGAGAAGAGAAGAGAATATATAAAATATTATAGTGATGAAGGTCTGAATGAACTTTTTCTCTCCTATATAGAATCAAGGACAGAAAAGGAAAATATAACAATGCAACAAATAGAGCTGCTAAAAAGACGACTTGATGAACTTGGAGATACGGAGGAAGACAAAAAGAAAATTATAGAGCAATCTATTGTTGGTAATTATAAAAGTTTTTTTCCTGTGTCAAAAAAACAAAAAAGACACACAGCCGTCAAGCAAAAGAAAAATGCATTTCATAATTTCGAGCAAAGGGAATACGATTTTGATGCCCTGGAAAAAGCATTTCAGAAAAAAAATGATGGAAGGGAAAATAACATGACATATCTGTAGAATGATGAGAAAACAGTTTTTTGAACCTTGGAAGTAACTGTTAATTACGATATGCTGTCATAACGCTTATATCGCCTTATTTTCGTGTTCTCTAGATTGAGTGGACAAAATTTATATATTCACATAGAAAATCGGTTTTATGGTTGTTTAAATGCGTTTGACAGTATATTTAAAAATACATATCAGAGAGAAAGGAGTAGACGAATAAACGATGAAGACGTTTAAAAGATTTACAAGAAGAATTGGAAAACAATGTAAGATTGTTGATATGGAGATGAAAGATGGAGTCCGTTATAAGATGGCGATTCGAAAAAATGAAGGAGTGGTGATTAATGCAGCTGACTTTCAAAATGCCATGTTTCGATTGGCAGAATATGAGGATTTGGAATTAAGCCCAGAACAGATAAAGGAGTTCGACGTTTTATATGCCGATTTATGTAAGCAATTAAATATTTTAGGAGAAGAGAATGCAAGACTTAGGGGAGAAAGGAAGGTAAAACTCAAAATTCCAAATTTTTCCCGAATAATGATTTCAAATTAAGAAGAAAAAAGAAGGGATAAAATAAGGAGGATTTAATGACAAGGATATATACAGTGAAAATGAGCAATGGAGATGTGTATGGAGTTCCAGCAATAGTTATTGCCGATAACTATGCCACATATTACCACTCAATAGGGGAAAATTATAAAAAATGTTTTGAAGCTATGATACATTGGTTTGATACTGGCGATTATGAATTTGCGGACTGGGCGAAAAGCAATATGGATTGGGATGAGGTAAAGAATCACGCCTTCATTGTTAAAAGAGAGAATAAAAATGTCGATTATCAAGATGATTGGGTAAACGGGGAGTATTGTTATCTGCATAAAAAGTAATATGAGTAAGTAGGAAAGATAAATTTGGATATGTAATAGGACAACCAGCGGAGATTTTATAATGGAGGAATAAAATATGAGCTTTAGAGTGGGAGACAAAGTAAGAATCAGAACAGATTTAAGAGAAGGAAATGAATATCACAAAATAGAACCTATTATTCCCGATATGATTCAATATGCAGGAATTGAAGCAACAATTACACGTGACATGAAAGATGAAACCTACGAATTGGATTGTGATAAAGGCGAATGGCACTGGCCTGAAAAAGCACTAATTCCCGTTGTCTGGACGATTATTAAAAATGGGAGGAAAGAAGATGAATGAGAAAATCAGGCAAATGAAAAAGTGGATTGAGGCTCTAAATAAGGCGGGAAAAGCTTATTATCAGGAAGATAGAGAGGTTATGTCAAATTTAGAGTATGATGCTCTTTATGATAGGCTGAAAGCTCTAGAAGAAGAGACGGGTATCGTTTTATCCAATAGTCCAACGATTCATGTCGGCTACGAGGTATTAAATGAACTCGAAAAAGAAACTCATGAGTTTCCGATGCTATCTCTTGATAAGACGAAGGACCGAGTTGCTCTTTCAAAATGGCTGGGAGATAAGGAGGGAATTCTCTCCTGGAAATTGGACGGACTCACTGTTGTTCTCACTTACAAAGATGGACAGTTGACAAAGGCTGTCACGAGAGGAAATGGAGAGATTGGTGAGGTTATTACAAATAATGCGAGGGTGTTTCAAAATATTCCTGAGAAAATTCCGTTTGACGGAGAGCTCATGTTAAGAGGTGAGGCAGTCATCACGTACTCGGATTTTGAGAAAATTAATGCAGAAATTGAAGATGTACAAGCGAAATATAAAAATCCAAGAAATTTATGCAGTGGTTCTGTGAGACAACTAAATAATGAGATTACAGCGAATCGAAGAGTGCGGTTTTATGCGTTTACACTCGTAAAAGCAGAGGGAAGAGAAGAGATAGCGACAGTTGAGGAAAGCTTTGAATGGATGAGAAAGCTCGGATTTGATGTTGTTGAGTATAAAAAAGTGACGGCAGAGACAGTGCCAGAGGTTGTCTCAGATTTTGAACAAAAAATTCCACAAAATGATATTCCATCTGACGGTCTTGTACTTATTTACAATGATATCGCATATGGCAATAGTCTCGGAAGAACAGCAAAATTTCCAAGAAATTCTATTGCCTTTAAATGGAGAGATGAGATTGCAAACTCACATTTGTTAGAGGTTGAGTGGAGTCCATCAAGAACAGGACTTATTAATCCAGTGGCGATTTTTGAGCCTGTGGAGCTTGAGGGGACAAGTGTTAGCCGTGCGAGCCTTCACAATATTAGTATTTTGAGACAATTAAAGCTTGGAATTGGAGATGAGATTTCCATTTTTAAGGCAAATATGATTATTCCACAGGTGGCAGAGAATTTTACGCAGAGTGACAATTTAGAAATTCCAGCACATTGTCCAGCCTGTGGTGGAGAGACGACGATTAAAGAGACAAACGATGTGCAAGTTTTATACTGTGCGAATCCTCTTTGCAGTGCGAAAAAGAGAAAGCTTTTTGCGCATTATGTGAGCCGAAATGCGATGAATATTGATGGTCTCTCAGAGGCCACTATCGATAAGATGATAGAAAAAGAATTTTTGATGGAGCTTAGCGATTTGTATACGCTCTCTCAGTGGGAAGAGCAGATTATAGAGATGGAGGGCTTTGGAAAGAAGTCCTATGAAAACCTGATTCATTCTATTGAGAAGTCAAGACATACGACGCTTCCGAGATTCCTATTTGCACTAGGTATTTTAAATGTGGGATTATCCAATGCAAAACTAATCTGTAAGGCATTTTCTTATGATTTGGAGAAAATTAGAAATGCAGAGGTTGAAGATTTTTTGGAGATTGATGGAATTGGGGAAGTTATTGCGCAGAGTGTCGTTGATTATTTTACAAATGAGCATAATAAGAGATTGGTGGATGAGCTTTTGTCCTGGCTTAGCTTTGAGCAAGTCGAGATAGAGGAGGGAGAGGCGCTAAAATTAGCAAATCAAACTTTTGTTATCACAGGCTCTGTCAACCATTTTAAAAATAGAAGTGAATTAAAAGAAAAGATAGAGAGTCTTGGCGGAAAAGTGACAGGCTCTGTGACAAAGAAAACAACATATTTAATTAATAATAATAAAGAATCCTCATCTTCAAAGAACAAAAAGGCGAAAGAGCTTGGAGTTTTGATTATATCGGAGGAGGATTTTTTGGGGATGATAGGAGGCGCAGAGTAAAAATTATACTTTACGAAATAGTGAAACAATTTTTATATCTAAAGAAGAATATATTAATAAAGAAAGACTTATAGATATTTTTGACTGATAAAAGAGATCGTGGAACTGTTGGAGCGTTACATCGATTTAATAATGCTATAGAAATTGTTAAAGAAGAAGTTCCGACAATTAGCGAAAAAAGAATTGGCGCAGAAATTTCAACTTAAAAAGATGTATTTAGTATATTTTGAATATGCTTGTTATATGGAGAAAGATTTTTGTGTTATATGTGAGAGTGAAGAAGCTGCTAAAGAATATATTAGCAAAAAGAAAAGAGAAGGGCATCATGATGGTGTGGGTATTTATTTTTTTATAAAAATACCAGTATTTACAGGGAGAGAGGAGCGAAAATGGGATTAACAGAAAATCAAAAACAGCTGATTAAAGCAGTATCACAGAACGATATACAGACAGCTAAAAGATGTGCGATTGCGTGCGTTACAGAAGACATAACGCAGAAAAATAGTGCCTGGTGCAAACGATATAAAAGTATATTGGAATCTTCTGGTGGTACTAATATGATTGAGCTTCCACGGAATCTTGAAGGGATTATCTATGTTGAAGATGTATCAAAGTCTTTTAAAGAGAGTCGGTATTACCTGCCAGAAAGAGAAAAGACAGTATTTGACAACATTATCTATGCGAAAAAGATTTGCAGCAAACTAATGGAAATGGACATTCCATATCTAAACACAACTTTGCTTTATGGTCAGAGCGGAACTGGAAAAACTACATTTGGGAAATATGTGGCATATAAATCTGGACTTCCATTCTGTTATTTAAACTTTTCGAGTTTGATAGATCCTCATATGGGATGCACGTCCAAAAATATAAGCAAAGCATTTTCGTATGCTATAGGACATCCATGCATACTTATGCTTGATGAAATCGACTGTATTAGTATCAGGCGTTCTTCTGGTTCCAGTGGTGGTAGAAGATACGCAAGCAGGATTAATGAATCGCATGATTTTGACTCTAATAGATTGTTTTAAGGAGGATTATTAGGATTATGATACCAGTACAAGAAAAAAGATTTGAATACAAAGGATTTTCATGTGTGATTTTGTTCATGCCAGGGGCGTATCGCTGTGGATACGTTGGATTACCGAAAAGGAATAGATTTTATGGAAAAGATTATGACGATATACCAGTGGATTGTCACTGTGGTTTGACATATTCTAATGAAAATCTCTATCATCAAAGCGATGAAAATACTTGGTGGATTGGTTTTGATTGCGCTCATGGCTGTGATGGTTATGATACAGAAACAGCAAAAAGGTTGTTTGCAGATGATAAAAATGTGGTGGAACAATTGGAAAGAATGGAGGATTATTTTGGTATTCGTGACGAAAATCCTGTCCGAACGCTTGAATACTGCGAGGAACAATGCAAAAGCATTGTAGAACAGGTAATTGAGAAGGGGGAAGATATATGACAACAGCAGAAGTAATAAATGAAATTTATAAGAACGGTGGGGGAAGAACGAAGAAATCGACGCTTTGAGTGAGGTGTAATGATGGAAAACACATATATAGAATTGGCAAAACATTGTATAGGTCTTGACCGGAAGAAACTCTATATCCGTCATGGAAAGAAATTTTACCGTCCATACCGGAATTATTATGCGACTGGCCGAGGAATTAATGGGAAGGTATATGACTCGTGAAGGTATGGAATGGTTAAGTAACGAATTGGGAATAACAATTTATGATAACAGTTAACTGCTCCGACTTCTATAAGTCGGAGCTTCCTGCTTCACCCACTAATGTAGAAAAGATATAATGTTTTTTGAAGAAAAATACGAGGTGATTAGCAATATCTTCGACAATTCAAAACTGTTAGAATAAGAGGTGAATTCAGAATGAATAAAAAACGAAAATTATTTCCGTGCCCATTTTGTGGTGGTGAAGTGTCCGTAGCGAGATGCGGAGACGACGTAGAGTGTTATTACTTCATTACGAGAGGGCATAATAAAAATGCTTGTAAATGCAGACTGTTTATGGAGGGAGAGAAATTCGATAAATACTCTTCACCGAAAGAGTATGCAAGATATAAGCAAGAGCTGATAAAAACATGGAATAGAAGGGCTAATGTTGTGCAAATCTAAAACTGTTTGACCTGTAGATGGTCTATTTGGAAAAATTAAAATAAAAACTTTAGAGAGAAGAAACTTCTCTCTTTTTTTTATAGAAAGGAAATGTAAAAATATGGAAAATAAGAGAGTCACAGCAAATAAATTCTCTATAAGAAAATACGATGTTGTTTATGCAAGATTAACGTTTGCTATTGACAGTCGAGTCCAATATGGATTAAGACCCGCAATTGTAATCTCAAATGACATAGGGAATGAAAATTCTCCAACAATTTTATGTTTGCCCTTGACATCGAGAATTAAGAAAATTTACCAAAAGACGCATCTTGTGATAAGGGCGGATAAGGGCACTGGGCTAAGAGTTGACTCAATGCTTCTGGCAGAAAATATTGTTTGTATAGACAAAGACACCGTAAGTAAAGTCGGAAGAATTGAAGATAGAAGAATGCAAAAAGAAATTTTTAAAGCTTTTATTAGTGCCGCTGCGTGTGGTAAAGAAGATGCAGATTTGGTTGATCTATACGACTATTCGTATGAACTAAAACAAGAATGTTCTTAAAAAAGTACAATATATAGTAAAAATTGGAAGAAAAAGTGCTTTTAATTTCGTATAACTGTATTAATATATATATCTGTAATGATGTACAGATATACTAATTTGAAGATATCAAAAATAAAATTTTTTCAATCTAAAAAAACAAAGTAGAAAATTTTGTCTGATAATATTTTTCAAAATAAAAATATTTGTATAAAGGCAAATGAAAGGAGAGAAGAAAATGGAAAAGTATTATGTCACAGACGGCAAAAGATATGTGAAGTATGCGAAAGGGACGAATTTTTCTACTGTTGGAAGTCATGTTCTTGCGAAAGAATATGATTTGAAGGATGCAAAAAAAGTTTTGCGTGGTATGCCAAAAAAGATTAGCCAAGATTTTTATTTAGAAGGAGTTGAGACATTTTCGCAGATTCGTATAGCGGATTTGGAAGAAAAAGAGAAGAGAGAAAAAAGAGGAACTGAGTGTATAGAGAAAATTAGGCAGCTCGCTAAAAATATTATAGAACTCGAAATTCCATCAAAACAGGAGCTAAATACTATAAAAAGAAAATTAGAAGAAGATCAATCCTTTTATGACAGGGCTTTGTCAGATGTACATCATTGGATTAAAATAAACAATCCTGCGGCACATATTCGCACGAAAGTTTATAAGATACAACAGGTTTTAGAGAGAGAACGAGCAGATGTAAAACAATCTCTCTTATTTACCAACAATCTTATAGATGCTGTGAATAATAATTTGCCAATCGATAAGCTGGTTAAAAATATGAGGGGGAGCCAGTATGCTCCGTATAAAGCGAATACGTACATATATGGAGTTCTTGAAAACTTGAAGTAAGGGAGACAGGATGAAAGCCATGATGGAATCTGTAATAAATCAATACTGTGGAAATAATATAGAAAAATTGCAAGAGATTGAGACAAAAAAGCTCCAAAAATTTACCATGATGGAATCTACGATTAATGAGTATTATGAAAATAATGCTGATAAATTGCGAACGATGGTAATGAAAAAGCTTAAAAAATTCGGAGGAATAGAAAATGTAGATTATCATGATTTTTTCTCGGTGGCGAATGAAACTTTCGTAGATGTAGTGATGAAATATGAAGCTAAGAAAGGAAAGTTTAAAAGTTTTTTGTCTAAATGCTTAGACAATTCAATAAAAGAAGAGATGACAAAACGAAATACGCAAAAAAGGAATTGTGACATTATAACAGAGGATGGAGAAAGAATAAAAATGACAGTCTCACTTGATTCTACTATAGGATCAGACACTGATACGACGATAGGGGAAACACTCATGTCTCCTGTTAATGTAGAAAAAGAAGCCCTGAAAGACATTCTAAGTGAAGAAATGTCACAATATTTAAATGGGTTATCAAAAAAACAGAAAGAAATTTTGTATCTAAATGCACAAGGATTCGGAAGGCATGAGATAATGAAAGAAATGGGACTTTCTGGCTGGGAATATGATAGAGAAATAAAAGAAATAACGAGTTTGGAAAAGACATTTAATTTAAGAAATAGACAAACAAAAGAAGAAAGTAGGATGTTGTTTGAGGAGGAACACGGAATGGGAGATGCTAAATTAGCAGTAGTTGGTGGAACTAGTAGAAAAATGGATACAACTATTTTGGAAAAATTTTTACTTGAAATAAAGGATGATAGAATTTTATTAAATTATCCATTACAAAGACAAATGTCACAATGGACTCTTGAGATGAAAAGTAATCTTGTTGTTACTGCAATAATAGATGATGGAATTCCAGAATTTATAATTGTAAAACAAATAATTGATGGGAAGGTTCGTAGATGGTTAATCGATGGATTGCAAAGAATTTCTACATTTATGGAATATAGGAAAGATATGTTTCGAATAAGTAAAAAAGCAGAAGATACGAATATTCGATATCAGGTAACAAAAAAAGATGACGATGGAAATACTATATATGATTACATTGGCTCTCCTGAAACAGAATGGAGGGAATTTGATATAGCTGGAAAGAAGTACTCAGAATTGCCCAAAGAATTACAAGAAATGTTTTGTCAGTATTCTCTTAGAGTGACAGAGTACGAGAACTGTAGCGATGAAAAAATAGAAAAACTTATTCGCCGTTATAATTCTTCTAGGCCTATGAAACCAGCACAAAAAGGAATCACATTCTTAGGAAAAAGATGTAGTGCTATTATAAAAAATTATGCAAAGCATGCCACATTCTTTAAAAATAATGTTGGAGTTGGATATGGCCCAGCTGATTTCAAGAATGGAAATATAGAAAGAACGGTATGTGAAAGTATTATGACAATTAATTTCCCTGAAAAATGGAACAAATCTTTTGAAACGATTTCTGCTTATTTAAAGGATAATTTAACAGATTCCAAACTCAATTATTTTGCCGAGCTAGTGGAAAGACTAGAGGCAGTTGTAGATTTAGAAACTTTGCCGTTGTTCAATACAAAAAATAGTCCTGTTTTATTTGCCACTTTTGACAAGTTTTTAAGAATGGATATTCCAGATGAAAAATTTAATGACTTCTTGAAAAATCTAAAGTATAAATTGGAAGATGAAGTTATAGATGGTACATCTTGGGCGGAATTATCAACAAAAGCCTCTAAAGATAAAAAAATTATTCTTGGAAAAATAACATTGTTAGAAAAATTAATGGCTAAATATTTTAATGTAAATGTGCCAGAAAAAATAGAAAATTTTGATATCTCTAAAAATGTTAAAGAATATGTTAAAGATTTTAGTGAAATCGAAATTATACAAAATCTTAGAATTGATGATTCTAATAGTATGATTAGACTTGCATTAAAAACATTAGCAACAATTTGTGAAGAAAAAGATTTATCAGACAAAAATATTCAACTCATAGCAAAAAGGGAATCAGAAAAATCACTTGAAAATGCTATTTTATGTACAATGGATTTAGATTCATGGGCAAAGGAAACTAACGAAAATTCCTCTATCTTCCATGAAGAGAATATTCCATCTCTCGTAAAATGTACACAATATGTATATGAAGAAAATGTAGATGAGAAGATCGCTATGAAGTGGTTTCAAAGTTACGTAGAACAATTCGACATGAAGGGATATAGAAGATTAGATAGTGAAGAGGCATTAGGAAGTTTGAGGATGCTATTTAGCTTAAAGCGAAAAAGTGCGTAGGAAGGAATGAGAAATATGAAAAAATTAGAATTTATCAAGATTATTATGGCGAAGATATCAAAATGTACCAAAAAAGTGAAATTATCCTAGAATCTGGTCTTACAGTACTTGTTGGTTGTAATGGTGCTGGTAAGACCACATTGTTAAAACAAATTGAAGAAAATCTCAAAAAAGAAAATATTCCATACTTATATTTTGATAATCTCCATGATGGTAGTTCACATGCAAGGTCAGAAGAAGCTTTTTATGGAAATTTTGAGTTTGTAGCACAAAGCATGTGGTCGAGTGAAGGGGAAAACATTGTTATGAGCTTAGTACGATTCGCTAGAAAAATTGGAGATTTTTTCAAAAACAACAAAGATAACAATGAATTATGGATTCTACTTGATGCTATTGACAGTGGATTGAGTGTAGATGCAATTGTAGATTTGAAAGAAGGATTTTTTGGTACAATTTTTGAAAGAAATCCAGACAAAGAAATTTATATTGTATCTGCGGCTAATGAGTATGAATTGGCAAGAGGTGAAAAATGTTTTGATGTAATTAATTGTAGATATATCTCAATAAAAAGCTATGAGAGATACAGAAATGTGATTTTAAAATCAAGAGAGCAAAAAAATGATAGATACGATGAGGAGGAATGAAATGGGTAATGTTATGTGTTTTATTGCTGGATTTGTAATTGGTTTCGTTTCAACAATTGCTATATCTGCGATTGTATGCGGGGAGAACGACGATTGGTGGAATTAAAAAGGTGTGCATCATAAAGTAGGGGAAGGAGTGTTTTATATAAATATTGAACAGATTAAAGAAAAAGTTCAAACACCGCAATATGATTTTTTAAGAATCAATCCTCATTTGGGGAAAAATATAATTTTACTCGGCCTTGGTGGTAGTTATGCGTATGGGACCAATATAGAAGCTTCTGATGTTGATATTAGAGGAATTTGTCTAAATAGGAAAGAAGAGATTCTTACAAATGAGAAATTTGAGCAATTTGTAAATGAAGAGACAGATACAACTATTTATTCTTTTAATAAAATAATTTCGTTATTTAGTAACTGTAATCCTAATACTATTGAGATGCTTGGATTAAAATCAGAGCATTATTTGTATCTATCTCCTATAGGAAGAGAACTTTTAGATAATAAAAGACTCTTTCTGTCCAAAAGAGCAGCTCAATCTTTTAGGGGCTATGCTAATAGCCAATTGAGACGTTTAGATAACAAGGCTATAAGATTAGTGGAACAAGCGGATAAAGAAAAACATATTTTAAACAGCATTAAAAACGCCATGTATAATTTTAAAAATTATTATTCTCCATTTGAAGACGATGCTTTAATTTTATATATTGATGAATCAATCAAGGAGGATTATGACACGGAAATTTTCATGGATATTAATTTAACACATTATCCACTAAGAGACTTCAAATCTATGTGGGCTGAGATGAATAATATTGTTAAGGATTATTCTAAAATTGGTAAGCGAAATCGTTATGCCATTGAACATGAAAAACTTGGAAAGCATATGATGCATTTAATTCGACTATATATGATGTGTTTGGATATTTTGGAACGAGGAGAAATTATCACATATCGACAAAAAGAACATGATTTATTGATGAAAATTAGAAATGGCAAATATCTAGATAGCAATAGGCAGCCGATTCCTGAATTCTTTGAGATGATAGATGATTTTGAAAAGAAATTGGATTATGCGAAAAAAAATACAAATTTACCAGATAAACCTGATCATAAAAAAATAAAAGAATTTGTTATGTCGGTGAATGAGAGAATTATAAAAGGAGAAATATAAAATTTTTCCTAAATTTTTGGCAGAAAATTAGAAGATATATGTGGAGAGAAAAATAATTGAAAATAATTCAATTTTATCATTTTTAACAAAATGACTAAATTGAATTTTAAAATGATAAAATTAAAAAGGGATGGGAGTGTTTGATGAGGACATTATTATTACTTAGAGGTTCTGCTGGATGCGGAAAATCCACATGGATCGAAAAAAATGGGTTAAAGCCATATGCTTTATCAGCAGATGATATTCGGTGTATGTATTGTAATCCGATAATGGATATTAATGGAAACTATGCAATAAATCAAAAAAATGATGGCAAGGTGTGGAAGATATTGTTTGAGTTGCTGGAAGAGAGAATGAAACGTGGAGATTTTACAGTTATTGATGCCACTAATACAAAGTCTACTGAACTCAATAGATATAAGCAACTTGGAGAAAAATATAAATATAGAATTTATTGCGTAGATTTCACAGGAGTTCCAATCGAAACAACGAAAATGCAAAATGCACTAAGAGAAGGATATAAACGAGTTCCAGAGGAAGTGGTTGACAAGATGTATTCAAGATTTGCGACTCAAAAAATTCCATCTGGAATCACTGTTATTAAGCCTGATGAGTTAGATTGTATTTGGGTAAAACCAATTGATCTTTCTTCCTATAAAAAGATTCATCATATTGGTGATATTCATGGTTGCAACACAGTTTTGCAAGAATATTTTAAGGGTAATGGCGGAATTAAAGAAGATGAGTATTACATTTTTTTGGGTGATTACATAGACAGAGGAATTGAAAACGTAGAAGTTATGAAATTTTTGCTTTCTATTTATAAGAAACCCAATATACTGCTACTCGAAGGAAACCATGAAATATGGTTGCAAAAATATGGGATAGGAGAAATATCAAAATCAAAGCAATTTGAACTTGAAACGAAGTCTGCACTTATCGAGGGAGGAATTACCCAGAAGGAAGCCAGAATGTTTTATAAAAGACTGGCTCAATGTGCCTATTATGATTATAAAGGATACCGAGTTTTGGTAACTCACGGAGGACTTAGCAGAATTCCAGAAAATTTGACTCTTATATCTACAGAACAACTGATTAAAGGGGTCGGATTCTATTCTCAGCATCATGAATGTGATGAAAAATTTGCTTCAACTCCTCCTCTTGGAGTATATCAAATCCATGGACATAGAAATGTTATGAAGGATGATATTTGTGTGAATTCTAAAACTTTCAATCTTGAAGGACGAGTAGAATTTGGTGGGCAACTAAGATGCGTGATTTTAGAAGATAAAGGTTTTAGAGCGATAGAAGTAAATAATATAGTTTTTAAGGAAATATCAGAACGGGAAACACGAGAGAAAATATTTAGCGGAGAAATTGCAGATTTGGTTGTTTCAATGAGAAGTAGTAAATTTGTAAAAGAAAAGAAATTCGGAAATATATCTTCTTTTAATTTTACAAAGAAAGCTTTTGCGAATAAGGAGTGGGATGCTCTTACGACAAAAGCAAGAGGACTTTATATTGACACCATGAAATATGAAATTGTAGCTCGTGGATATGAAAAATTTTTTAACATAGGAGAAAGACCAGACACAAAATTAGAAGAGCTGGGACGTAGAATGGCATTTCCAGTAACTGTATCATTAAAAGAAAACGGCTTTTTGGGAATTATATCCTATGATGAATATAAAGATGATTTATTTATTACTACAAAATCGAATCCTGGCGGAAATTATGCAGCATATTTTAAGGATTTGTTTTTTAAAAAAACAACAGAGTTCGATCGAGAGAAAATAAAAAAATGGCTAAAGGATAATAAATGTTCGTTTTTATTTGAAGTTGTGGATATAGAAAGAGATCCACACGTAATTGAATATAAGGATAGTAAATTATTTTTATTAGATATAGTCTTCAATGCTTTGGAATTTAAGAAGATATCACTAGACGAATTAAATCAGATTTATATGAGATTTTTTGATGGAACAGGAATCGAACTGAAAAAGAAAGTTCTTGTTATAAATGATTATAAAGAATTTTTAGATTTTTATGAGGATGCAATTAGAGAAGATTATACATTGCATGGAAACCATGTAGAGGGATTTGTAATTGAAGACTCCAAAGGTTTTATGGTCAAGCTAAAAACGGAATATTATTGGCATTGGAGAAAATTAAGAGAAATTTCGAAGGAGATTTTAAGGAGTGGAAACACGAGAAGAACTGGAGGTTTATTAACACCAGAAGATAATTATTTTTATGGTTTTGTAAAAGAGATTTATGAATCTGGAAATCAAAATGAAATTAAGACAGACATTATTAGTTTAAGACAAGATTTTTTTAAAAAGATGAAATTTCAATAAAAGCTGCTGATTCATTCTAGAAGTAAATATTAGAGAATGAAAAATTTTAATATTAGGAGGAATAAAAATGGCAACAGTTGAAGTTATGACAATACATAAAGCTTTATCAGAGCTGAAAATGTTGGATAAAAGAATAAATGATACAATTTCTAGTGGAACATATTGCATCGAGAATAAGCATTCCAACAAGAAAATCAAAGGGGTCTCTATAGATGATTTTGAAAAAATGATACAAGGTAGTTACGACAAGGCAAACCAACTTATTGAGAGACGCAAAGCTATTAAAAAGGCAGTAGTCCTTTCTAATGCAATTACTAAAATAACAGTAGGCGGGGAAGAATATGTAGTTGCCGAGGCGATTGAAATGAAAAATCATGGCATAGAATATGAAAAAATGTTAATGGCTGTAATGGAACAGCAATATAGAAAGGCACAAAATGCCATTAGCATGTATAATAATTTAATTGAAGAAAGAGCAGACAAATATGTGATAGAACTTTACGGACAAAAAGAAGGAAAAACCAATGGGGATGATGTTGAAAAGGTTCGAAAAGCTTTTTTAACAGAACAATCTTATGATTTTATTGATCCTATTTGTGTTATCGAAAAAATTGAAGATTTAAAAAAGAAAACAAGTGAATTTCTATCAGAAGTCGATTCAGCGCTTTCTGTCAGTAATGCTTTGACGGAAATCAAAATTGAGTATTAATTAGCAGATATCCATTGTTTATCGAAAATTCTTAACTACAATCCGTAAGTCTTTTCCAGATATAGACTTATGTAAAAAATAAAGAAATCTGAAAATATAGTTTATGTAAGGATATAGAATAACGAAAGTCATCTCGACCTTAATTAGAACGTTCGAATATCGTTCTAGGTAAGAGAGTAGATGCAACTTAAATGGTTTGGACTGTAAAGTTTAAAAAGTAAAATTCAAAACTGAAATCTCAAAACTCAAAATTTAAATTTATTAAAGATAAAAGGTTAAATTTCACAGAATAAAGTTTTACAAAATCCTTGGGAAATGTTTTAGGGCGATTGTACTTGCCTATGAGTTTAACACAAGGCTGATAAATGGTGGATTATAGGTTGGTGGTGTAATGGTAGCATGGCGGTCGCCAAAACAGTAGACAAAGGTTCGATTCTGACCAGTCCGTTTTTTAGCATTATAAGGGTCATTAGCTTAGTGGTGAGAGCAGGTGTCTAATAAACACAAGAGGCAAGGTTCAATTCCTTGATGACCCATTGGTAATTAGTATTATCTTTACGCTTTAATTTTGTATAAAAAAGATAGTCTCATTTGGGGAAATGGTTACCGTCTCGTATTTTTTTACATCAAGTGTTAAAGGAGTATTAATTGCTATTTTGTAGCACATACAGCAATGTTATTTTATTCTTTTTCGGATGCAAAAATGTGTTAAGAAAGTGCTACGGAATTGAAAGTAGATTTTGATTCGAAGGAGGAAAATATATGAGTTTTATGGATAATTTAAAAAAAGAAACTACAAACGAAATCTCCATTACAGAAAATGGAGCTATTGGATATAGAACTACAGGTAAAGAATTGCTTGACATAAATTTTAAAATTACATCAATGAGAATGTGGAGTGAAGAGCAAATTAAAAAGAACTTCGAAAGAGCCTATTTTGAAAATCCACTACTAGCAATTAAATGGTTATTTTATGCTAGGGATGTGCGAGGTGGAGCAGGAGAAAGGAGGTTGTTTAGAGTATGCTTTGATTGGTTATTAAAAAACAAATTAGAGATTGCAAAAAAACTTTTGTTTTTGATTCCAGAATATGGAAGATGGGACGATTTGACTAGATTGGTTTGTGAGGATGCAGTGGCAAATGATATTATGAAGATTGTCTCGACTCAACTCGCTGCGGATTTAGTGAATGCGAAAGAAAATAAGTCGATTTCTCTATTAGCAAAATGGATGCCGTCTGAACACGCAAGTTCAAATGATGTAAGAAAAAGAGCAAAAGATTTTATCAAGTGCTTTGGTTGCACAGAAAGAGAATACAGAAAAATTTTATCTTCTCTTCGTGCTTATTTAAAAGTGGTAGAAAGAGATATGAGCGCAAAAAGATGGACAGATATTGATTATTCAATTGTACCTTCAAAAGCGAATTTAAAATATAATAAGGCATTTTTGAAAAATGATGAGGCAAGAAGGAGAGAGTATCTTGAAAGTTTAAAAAATGGTGAGACAAAAATCAATGCCTCAACACTGAGCCCACATGAAATTGTATCGGATTATATGACCTATGATGGATGGAATCGTTGTGTTAAAAATTTAGATGATACATTAGAAGCTTTGTGGAAAGCATTGCCCGATTATGTTAAAGGAGAAGGTAGCACTATTTGTGTGGCAGATGGTTCTGGGAGTATGGAGACTAGAATTGGGAGGACAAAAGCAAGGGCATTAGATGTTGCAAATGCCCTGGCAATTTATTTTTCAGAGAAATGTAGTGGAGAGTTTAAAAATAAATATATTACCTTTTCGCGTCGTCCACAATTTGTAGACTTTAGCAATGCTACAACTCTTAGAGATAAAATCAAAATTGCATCAAACTATAATGAAGTCGCAGATACGAATATTGAAGCAGTTTTTGAGTTAATATTAAAAACTGCTATCAATAACCATATGAAGCAAGAAGAGATTCCTGCAAATATTTTGATTTTATCAGATATGGAATTTAATTATTGTGCTATAGGAAATAATGGGCTAGTAAATAAAGCATTATTTGAAATGATTAAACAAAGGTACGAGGCTCATGGTTATAAACTTCCAAGATTAGTATTTTGGAATATTTGTGGTAGAACAGGAACAATTCCTGTAAAAGAAAATGATATGGGAGTTGCACTTGTAAGTGGGTTTAGTCCAGCTATCATGAAAATGGTAATGAGTAATAAGACCGATCCTTTTGAAGTATTAGTTGAACAGCTAAATTCGGAACGATATGAAGCTGTAGAGCAAGCTGTAAAAGGTTTGATATAAAATTTTAGAGGGCATACAGCAATAGTTAAAAGATGCAAGTTATGATAGTTTTTTGTCCTCTGATTCTTGTTTTCATGTACTACCTCCACATATGGCACACATACAGCAAAATAATATTAACAAGAGATTGAAGTTTTTCGTTTTATAATGTGCACAGAACATTCTAAAGGAAGGGCTTAGATTGCTAAAAGAAGTAAGCGAACCATAAAATAGAATGTGATTAGGAGCAAGATATCTTTTGCTTCTAAATACCATATGTTCATAGTAGGCTTGGAACGAGCCGAACGGATACGCCTGTGGACATTGTGTAAGACTTAGCAATACTATTTTTTCGTATTAGCCAAGCAACGGTGGTTGAAACAGGAAGCTCGGTAACTTATTGCCGAGTAGTTCACAAATTAGAAAGGAAGGAATATATATGGAAAATTTGATGAATGGAATGTTTGGGACGATTAAACCAGGGAAGTGCAGATTAGCGATGGATGGTGGAATTGCTATACATACATCTAATGGATACAAGAAATACGATGTAAAGAAAAATAGATTGACAAATTGTGATAATTTTGTTTTTCCAGGCGGAGAAGAATACTTTTTTGTAATTCCGACAAATAAAGTTGAAAAAGGAGATATTATTTTTGCGGCAGGGAAACCGAAATGCGTAATTGAACCTAAAAAAGATATGATCACTGTTATTAATTATGAGGATGCAACTGTAGAAAATATTTTGCCTGAACGTCATATTTTTATGGGGAACACATATTTTTATGGAAAGATTGTGTCAATGTTTGGGGACACATTTAGCGGAAATAAAAATAATACAAAGAATATTATGAAATATATGATGCTAACAGAGATGATGAAAAATGGACAGGGAACAGAAATAGGGAATACGGGGTTGTCTAATCCGTTATTATTAATGATGATGGGGAATGGATTTGGAGATATGTTTTCTGGAATTTTTGAATCAGATGAAGCGGAAAGTGAGGAAGAGGAGTAATGGGCGGAGGAAGTTGGACAAGTGCAAGTTTCGTTGACTATTCTATAACAAAAGGTATGTCATGTAAATTGAATGATAGGGGAATTGCTACAATGGATTTTGTGGGAAATGCACAAGATATGTTTGTGGCAAGAAGAATTGATCCTGCTCTTAGTCCTAGAAATGTGATTCGAGAATGCCGAGATAGTGAAGAACATCCATGTACAATTCCAGTCATTCTTGGGTTAGATGTTACAGGAAGTATGGGAAGCGCAGCAATGGAAGTAGCTAAAAAATTAAATGTTGTGATGACATCTCTTTATGAGAAGGTGAAAGATGTTGAGTTTATGATTATGGGTATTGGAGATTTGGCTTATGACAATGCACCGATTCAAGCGTCTCAGTTTGAGTCAGACATTAGGATTGCAGAACAGCTTGATAAGATTTACTTTGAAGGTGGTGGAGGTGGAAATGGATATGAATCATATACTGCCGCTTGGTATTTTGGATTAGAACATACTAAGTTGGATTGCTGGAATCGTGGTAAAAAGGGAATTATTATTACGATGGGGGATGAGCCATTAAATCCATATCTACCAAGGCGTCCACTCAATGCTGTTACAGGAGATAGGAATCAAGGAGATGTTCCAACAAAAGATCTATACAAAGAAGTAATTGACAAATTCGAGATTTTTCATTTATCGGTGAATGATAAAAATACCTGCTATCGACATATTAATGATGGACATTCTTATACGGGTGGAACAAATTGTGTAGATGATTCATTCAAAAAATATCTAGGGGAAAATTACCGTGTTGTGAATCTCGATAATATTGCCGACGAAATTATAAAGATTGTAGTTGGTTGTGTAGGAAAAACCGAACAAGTTGATTATGTTAGAGAAAATTTAGGTATGATTAGCTGGTAGAGGCGATGTGGACACACCTATAAGAATAAGGATTGCCTAATAATAGGTGGAGACTTAAATATCAAACTTCTTAAACGGGTGTGTTAACACCTTAGAAGTCCATTACCTTTAGGTGATGGGTAGTTCACAGTTAGGAGCGGAGAAAAAATGAAGAATGTTTCTGTGGTTATAGGCGCTAACTTCGGAGATGAAGGAAAAGGCTTAGTAACAAATCAGCTTGCTTTAAAGAGCAAAAAAGAAGGAAAAAATTGTTGTGTAGTCCTACATAATGGGACTTGCCAGCGTGGGCATACGGTAATTTTACCAGATGGAGCAAGACATGTGTTTAAACATTTTGGTTCTGGAACAGGTGTAGGGGCTGCTACATATATAGCAGATAGCTTTTTTGTGAATCCTATTTTTTTTAGAGAGGAATTTGAAGAATTAAGAAATCTTGGATATTTTCCAGAAGTTTATATGAGTTCTAATTGCCCTGTGATAACGCCTTATGATATGATGCTTAATCAGATAACAGAGGAAGCTAGGGAAAAAGAAAAACATGGAAGTTGTGGGATGGGATTATTTGAAGCGCAAAAACGAATGAGCATTACTTATCCAGAACTTGTTTTTTTGTCACTTGAAAAGAATAATTTGATTTTTTGTAGAGAATATATAAAAGACGAAATCCAAAAAAGAGGAATTAAATTGTCGGATGAATGGCAGGAAATAATATATCTTGAAGAAATCTTAGATAGATTTATGGAAGATTTAGAATTTATGCATAATCATGTGACATTTGTCGAACCGCAATTTTTGGAAACATTTGAGGATGTTATATTTGAATGTGGTCAAGGATTACTTTTGGATCGAGATAATGAAGAATATTTTCCACACTTAACTCCAAGTAACACAGGGTGTTCTACACCGATGAAATTAGTTAGGAGTATAAACTGGAGGGATGATATTAACTTAGAATACTATTATGTAAGTCGAACTTACCTTACTAGACATGGAGCAGGAAGATTAGATCGAGAATGTAAAAAAGAAGAGATATCTGAGAAGATAGGAATAGATTTAACAAATGTGCCGAACTCGCATCAAGATGTATTAAGATACGCTCTGTTAGATTATAAGGAACTTAATGAAAGGATTTTGGCTGATAAAAATCATATATTTGATTGGTATGATGAATGTGAAGTAAAGACATTTCCAATGAATCTTGTTTTTACACACTGTAATGAGGTTCCTTTAAATATGAATAAAATAAAGAATAATATGTGTAGAATTTGGGTTTCCGATAAAGAGAAAGGGAAAGACGTTATGAGGAGGATATAAGATGAAATTACAAATCAGAAGAGGAGTTTTTGAGACAAATAGTTCAAGCGTTCATTCAATTACAATGTGTAGCGAAGAGAAATATCGAGAATGGATAGATGGAAAGGTATTATATCAAGAATATGGAGATGAGGAATTTGTTGATGCAGAGAAATATCTAAATGAATTAAGAAAAGAAATATTGGAAAAATACCCAGAGTTAGAAGATGACAGTGAAGCATTAGAGAAAAGAATGGAAGAATGGATGTCCGATGATTCGGTTTATAGGTATAAGGATTATCCTGGAGAATATTATGAACGGTTCTCAGAGCATTATATTCAGGGAGAAGAAAAAATTGTAGCATTTGGATATTATGGAGAAAGTAGATAATCAAAGGGGGAATCATGAATAATTGGAGAACATATCAGAATGGGAATGTCTTAACAAGTATTAATTTGGATGACGGAACTTTAATTAGACAAACACAGGATGAAGAATTTCGGCCTGTATTTGCCTCTAATATGGATATAAAAATTACAAATAAGTGTGATATCGAATGTCGATATTGCCATGAGGGAAGCTGTTTAGAAGGAGAACATGGAGATATTATGCATCTAAAATTATTTGATACGCTTCACCCTTATCAGGAAATAGCTTTGGGTGGAGGAAACGTTTTGACTCATCCAGATTTGATTCCGTTTCTAAAAAAAATGGAAGAAATGAAAGTAATTCCTAATATAACCGTAAATCAGAAGCACTTTGAACAAGAGCAGAAATTAATATCTTATTTAGTAGAGAAAAAATTAATTTATGGACTTGGAGTATCTTTGGTCAATCCGACAGACGAGTTTATTTTCTTGGTGAAAAAATATCCGAACGCTGTAATTCATGTAATTAATGGTATTTTTAGTGAAGATGACTATAAAAAATTGAGAGGAAATGACTTAAAACTCCTTATTCTTGGATATAAAAAATTGAGAAGAGGAGAAGAAAATTATAAAAAATTTGAAGATGAAGTTCAGAGAAAAATGCGATGTTTATCTTTTAATTTAGGAGAAATCATAAAAAGCAATGATTTCAAAACAATTAGTTTCGATAATTTAGCAATTGAGCAACTCAAATTAAAGAACTTATTATCTGATGCGTTTTGGGATATATTTTATGCAGGGGATGAAGGAACTACTACTTATTATATTGATACAGTAGAAGGAAAATTTGCCGAGAGTTCAGTAGCCCCACTTGATGAAAGATTCCCTTTGATGCAGGATGTAGATAGTATGTTTTCATTTATCAGAAGAAGGAAAGGATGAGTTACGATAGGAGTAGATTATCTTACTTGCAATAATTGTGGGAAAATTTTTTCAGATTGCGGATATTACGTGACGTGTGAGAGTTGTTATACTTCGTGGTGCTCGGAGGAATGTGCAACAGAAGAGGGATACGTAAGGGAACATTGTAAAAAATATTTAGAGTTAGACGATAGAGATTTAATGGAAGAATATAGAGAAGAACATTGTGACTATGAAGATTGTTGCGATTGTGAATACTATGAACCTGATAGTTGTAAAAATTGCAGGCATGAAGACTATCCAGATTACATTTTGCTAGAAAAAGCGTTAGAATTATTAGAGATGACTCGTGAAGAGTTGATTGAAAAAATTAATAATTAAAATTATAAAGAGGCTGTTACGCCTCTTTTTTTTGTGCGAAAATTTTATCTGAAATTTTTTTTGATATCAAGAAGATATATGTAGAAGGAACAATAAGTAAAGAGAAAGGAGTGTGAGAAGAATGAAGAGTAAGATAGAAAAAATTTTATTGCTGATAATTGTATTGATATTGTGGCAGATTTGTTCTATTCATGCAAACCCGCTATTTGTGCCAGCTCCAAAAGATGTATTTAAGAATTTAATTATCTTATCCAAAAACGGAGATTTATTTTACGCAATAAAATATTCTTTTTTAAGAGTTACAATTGCAACGCTCCTGTCAGCAATAATTTCAATTCCGATTGGATTAATTGTGTTTAATATTCCAATAGCAAGTTCATTAATAAAACCATTAATAGATGCAATGAGATTTCTTCCAGTTACAGCATTTTATCCTCTTTTAATAATGTGGTTAGGCATCGGAGAAGAAATGAAAATCGCATTTTTGTTTATTGCGACTTTTGTATATATGGTTCCGTCTGTAGTCTTATGTTTAAAAGAAGTAACCCAGGATTTAATTGATACTGGTTTAACTATAGGAATGAGCAATTTTCAAGCAATATATAAAATTCAATTGCCAGCTTCACTTCCAGGAATATTAAGTGGATTTGTAACGATGTATGGAATTGGATTTACTTATATTTCAGTCTGTGAAGGTGTAAATGCGAAGCATGGATTAGGATGGATAATTCAGCAATCATCTTCGAGAGGAAGAACAGATATGGTATTTATGGCTATTATCGTAATTGTGATAATTAGTGTTCTGTTTGATTCTCTTTCGAAGTTTATTATAAAGAAAATTTTTAGATGGAGGTATATAGATAATGATGCAGATTAAAGATTTGGTCACTGGATATAGCAGAGACAGACCATTGCTAGAAGATTTCAATTACGAGTTTAAAGAAAAAATTTATGGAATTCTCGGAAAATCAGGATGTGGAAAGACTACATTACTTAGAACAATAGCAGGTTTAATGAAGCCTTTGTCTGGGCAAATTTTGATAAATGGGAATCCCGCAAATAAATCGAAGAATAATGGTGTATATATGCTTCATCAAAATTATACTTCTTTTAATTGGAGAAATTGCATGGATAATGTTTTGATTGCAAAGGAAATTAAAGGAAAAGTTACAAAAGAAGATTATATAAGAGCTAAGGAGAGTTTACAACTAGTAGGATTGTCGGAATATGCTGATAAATATCCAGGGCAGTTATCTGGTGGGCAAAGGCAAAGACTTGCCCTGGCGAGAACTCTCTTTATGAACCCTAAAATTCTGTTGATGGATGAGCCACTATCTGCTCTTGATGGTGTTACTAGGGAAAAAATGCAGGATATGATTATAGATGGTCACAAGAAAAATAGAAATACAATAATACTTGTTACACATAGCGAAGAAGAAGCAGAAAAAATGTGTGATGAGGTCATTAGGCTAGGAGGATAAAATGGGATTTTTAAACAAAGTTAAGGCTGTGTTAGTAGAAGATGTTGGAAATACTTTAGAGTTTGACACAGTCGTTTTGGAGGAGATTGAAGATGAAAAACAAAGCCTTCCAAATATTCAGACAAACACGGTCACAGAAATTTATTATAAAAATAATTTGGAAGATAAATCAAGATCAATTTTTAAAGTAGAAGAGTTAATCGACTCTCTGCCGAAAGAAATGGCGACGGATACCAAAAAGGCAAGTGTTTCTTCTATATTAAATGGATTTGGCATTCCTGTTGGAGAAGTAATAGAAGATGGAATTCAAAGAGCAAATCTACTCACTTCCTATAGAAAAAAGATTTTGGAGGAAGGTGATGTAGATGTTGAACAAAAAGAGTTGGAGATTGAAAATCACAAAAAAGAAATCGAGGAATTAGCAAAAGATATTGTTGCTAAAAAAGAAGAGATGAATATGGCAGAAAAATTGATCAATGATGAGACAGAAAGAATTTTGAAATTGATTGAGTTTATAGAGGAGGATGAGGAGTGATGTCGCTTGGAAAATTGATACTATTTATTGTAGTAGCCGTAGTTATTCTGGTCTTAATTTTGTTTCCAGAAGCTAGAGTTTTGCTTAGTGGTTTTACAAGACTTTTTATAAAAGATATGGCAACTACTCCTGATGGAGCCGCTGCTATTTACGGAGAAAAAATTGACGAAGCTGAAGAATCTCATGCAAAAATCAATGATGCGTTTAAGAAAGCTGCTGGAAGATTGCATATGGGGCAAAAAAAATTACAAGAATTAAGTGAGAAGCTCTCTCAAGTTGAGAGTGAATGTGAAAAACTTGTAAAAGATGGAAAAATAGAATCTGCTCAGTTAAAAGCGGAGGAACGTGAAGAAATCACAGCGGAAATTGCTCGTCAAAAAGAATTAGTAAAAGCATATGTTGAGGCAGAAAAAACAGCAAGGGAGGCATATGATCTCAGTGAGAGGAATCTAAAAAAACTTAAGCGTGAAGCAAAAGAAATTGTAGAAAACATGAGGACAAAAGAAGAGTTAAAATCTGTTTATGATGATATGGATGAATTGAAATGCTCCTCTAATATAGACAAACTTTTAGATTCTGTTAGAGAGAAAAATAAAGATTTAGATGAGATAGTCGAAGGTTCTAAAACTGTTCATAATAATAAATTATCTACCAAGTTAAGAAAAGCAGAGGAGGAAGCTAGAAAAGTTTCAAGTTCAGATTATTTGGAAGGATTAAAGAAAAAGTATAATAAATAGGAGGACAGAAGATGAAAGCAAAAAGATTTAGATTGACGCGAGCTGCGAAGATCTTACTGCTATTAATACTGTTAGTTGTAGTGGGTGGAGGAGTTTTTGCAGGTGTGAAGAAAGGGTTTGTCGAGCCTGATATTGCAAGTAAATTTAAAAATGTAAAAAGTAAGGTGGAATCTACCATTCAGACGGATGACGATGGGAATGTAATTAATACGGAGAAACAAGATCAAAATACAATCAACCTTTCGTTAGACGAATGGATAGGATGGAAACCGATTATTGATGCAAACGGTGGATTGAGTACACAATCAGGATCAATTTACGATAAAGAAGGAATCAAAGTAAATATTAGTATTATTAACGATGCGACACAGTCAAGTAACGCGTTGATTAGTGGAAAACTTGATGCGGCGGGATACACAATTAATAGAACAGCGTTTTTAAGCCAGAAGTTCAAAGAAGCTGGCATGAATGTAATAATGCCTTACATTACAAATTATTCTAATGGAGGAGACGGAATTATTTCTAAATCTAATATTAAATCTGTAGATGATTTAGTTGGAACTAAAATTGGAGTACCAAAATTCTCGGAAGCACATAGTTTAGTAATTTGGTTTGTAAATCAATCGGATTTGTCCGATGGAGACAAGAAAAACATTATTGACAATTTAATTTTCTTCGAAACACCCGATGAAGTAGCAAAAGCATTTTTTTCTGGACAAATTGATGTGGCTGCCACATGGGAACCTTATTTAACACAAGCGAAGAATATGTCAGATGCACGTATTTTATTTAGTACAGCAAGTTCCTCTTCACTCATCATGGATGGCATTTTGTTTAATGAAGAGTTTGCAAAGTCGCATTCTGATATTGTGAGTAAATTTATTGATGGTGCTTTACAAGCATCTGAATCTTATGAAACTGAGACAGACACTATTAAAAAAGTAATGCCGATGTTTTCGACAGCATCAGACGAAGATATTAAAGAGAATTGTGAGTCAGCAAAATTAACAACTTATGCCGATAATATTAATTTATTTGAAGGAACTGCAAAGAAAATATATACAGATATGTGTACTGTATGGAGATTGACAGGTGAGTTAATAAACGAAGAATTGGTAGATACGATTTTTGATGCTTCCTATATTGTGAAATTGTCTGATAAATACGACATGGCAAATACAAGTACAGTTCAATCGTCTGTGACAGAAAAAAACAAAGAAAAGGTAATTGATGCAGAAGCTTTATTGAAAAAATCTGCAAGAGTGAATTTTGTAATTAATACAGCGAAATTTTCTGATACAGCCGCAGCTACTAAGTCGTTAGATGGTTTTATCGAGATTGCTAAAATCTTGGATGGAACAATTATTGAAATTGCAGGAAATACAGACCCTAATCCAAATTCAGACCCAAAAGATATTGCGAATAAGAAATTATCCCAACAAAGAGCTGAGACAGTAAAACAGTATTTTGTACTCAATGGAATATCGGCAGATCGTATTATTACTGTCGGCAATGGATCTAGTAAACCAGTTGTAAAGAACGACACAGAGGAACACAAGGCTATGAACCGCAGAACTGATGTTTCGTTTAAGTGCATTGAGTAATGAAGATTTTAGTAGTGACTATAGCCGCCATCATGATTTTGATGGTGGTCTATATGGTCAGAGTTTTTTCAAAAAATAAAAAGGGGGTAATAAATAAAAGGCTTCTGTTTTATTTATTGCAGGTGCTTTTGTGGGAAATGCGCATTTTGGTTGGTAGAGGAACTTTATAGAATAGGGCATCATAGAAACGACATTAATTAAAAGGGTTATGGAGATTAGGCTATATACGAGGTATCCTAATCCTATGTGCAAAAAAGGTTGACCCGTTGAGTTAAGGAGGCAATTATGGAAAGAAAATATGAATTTACAGAAGAACAAAAGAAAGTTTGGGATAAAACTTTACATAGAATTCGAGCAGTTCGTGATTTTGGAAAGGTAAGAGCAGGAGAGATTGGGGGTTGGATTGAGAAGGAAGAGAATCTTTCTCATTATGGAGATTGTTGGGTTGGAGATGAATCTATAGTTTGTGAAAATGCAGTAATTAGAGGATATGCCTTGATTAGAGGACATGCAGCAATTAGAGGATATGCAGCAATTGGAGGACATGCAGTAATTAGAGAAGATGCAGCAATTGGAGGACATGCAGAAATTGAAGCACATGCAGTAATTGGAGGATATACAGTGATTGAAGGAAATGCCTGTGTAGGAGGATATGCTATTGTTATAGGTGGTGCAGCAATTGGAGGACATGCAGTAATTAGAGAAGATGCAGCAATTGGAGGACATGCAGAAATTGAAGCACATGCAGTAATTGGAGGGAATGCCTGGATTAGAGGACATGCAGTAATTGGAGAAGATGCTTGCATTTCCAAAACAGAAGACTATTTGGTTGTGGGACCTATTGGAAGTCGTGATGGCTATACCTCTTTTTACAAAAACAAAGATAATGACATCTCGGTATCTTGCGGATGTTTCAGAGGAACGATCGAAGAGTTTTTGGAAGCGGTTAAGAAAACTCATGGTGATAGTAAATATGCGGCTGTTTATAAGAAAGCAATGGAAATGGCAAGAACTCAAATTATATTAAAAGAAGAGGGAAAAAGTGAAAATATTAACCAATAGTAGAAAAGAAAATGAGAAGTATCATATGAACCATAAATATCCTAAAGTGGGAGATATGGTTTGGACTGTAAAAAATGGAATACCAAAAGAAATGAAAGTATATGATGAATTCACTGGGTAACTTCTAATTGGAGAACAAAATTTAGATATAAATAGTTTAACATCAGACTGTTGGCATGAACCAGAAGAATTTGGAAAGAGTTTTTTCTCAAATAGAGAAGATACAATAAAATTTTTAAAAAGGAAAATATAGAGTGAGTTCGTATGCACTGATTATTTCGACAAAAGAACTAGAAAGAATAGAAGCACAGAGAAAATCTACAACAGAGTTTGATGATGATACTTGAAGCAATAGATACAAGTTATATCAAATTTGTTATGAATAATGAAACTTATATTCAAACTAAGAGAAAAGTTCGATTTGTTCAAGCTGTTCTTCGAGCAGTTGATAATTTTAAAAAATAAAAAAATTAATAGTATGAAAAAATAAATTAAAATTTAAGGAGGAAATATGAACATACAGACAGGCACTATCACAAATACAGGCACTATCACAAATACATGCACTATCACAAATACAGGCACTTTAAAAACCCTAAACGATGGTTATTTCTCAGTATCTGAGGGAGCTAGGATTTATTCTTATAGAGAACAAGTGTTTGTAGGCATAAAAAATATAGAAATTTTAGACGAGAAGAAAGTGGTTAAAGTTACTTTTTCAAATGGAATAGAAGTAAAAACAGAATGTCATAAACATGATACATTTAATTTAAGAAGAGCATTATTTATTGCCATTGCAAAATACATGTATTCTGCGCGATATACAATGAAAGGCATTGAAAAAATTGCAGATGATTTAGAATGCTACAAAGGGGCAATTAGAGTTGTCGAGTCTGGTATAAAACGTTACAACGATAAGATTAAAAAGAAGAAAGCAGAAGAGACAAAACGTCGCAGAGAAAAGGAAAAGAAAATTCGAGATATGGCTTATGAGCAACAAAAGATTGCAGAATATCAAAATTCTTGGAGTAAAAAACAGAATAATAAACAGAAGGGATGATTTTTATAGAAAAAAATTATTTTGAAGGACTATATGCCGTTGATTTTAGCAATAAAACAAAGACAAAGAAAGATTTAACATATATCCCTTGGGCAGCCGCCTGGGCGGAAGTGAAAAAAAGATTTCCAGATGCTACATATAAAGTGCATGAACAACACTTTGAAACTGAAACTTTTTCGGAAGAACAAAAAATTTACACATCTTATGATAGACCATGGTTTGACGATGGGAGAAGTGCATGGGTTATCACAGGCGTGACAATTAATGGAATAGAGTATCTCGAACGTTTGCCTATAATGGATTTTAAAAATCAGGCAATTATTGCAAGTAAAGTTATGTCGACAGATGCGAATAAGGCAATTCAGCGTTCCATTACAAAAGCCTGTGCAAGACATGGGATCGGTCTTTATATCTATGAATCTGAAGATTTACCAGAGGAAGTAAAGGAATTAGACAGGATTAGAAATAGTTGTTGGGACTTAATTAAGAAAAGGTCTGGATTATCTCCAAAGACATCCGAAAAGGTAGGAGAAATTTGCAAGGGTGCGTTGAAAGAAGAAAATGGAGATCCGAGACTTTGTGAAGATGTTGATATTTTAAAGAAATTAGAGAAGGAGTTAAGGGCAGTCAGAAAAATAGTTTAGAAGGGAGAAAATTTTATGAATAAAGTAGTTTTAATGGGACGATTGACCAGAGATCCAGAAATTCGTTATTCTCAAGGGGAAAATTCAATAGCAGTTGCTAGATATACATTGGCAGTGAATCGCCGTTTTAAGAGAGAGGGAGAACAGGATGTAGATTTTATTAACTGTGTTGCTTTTGGCAGACAGGGAGAATTTGCAGAGAAGTATTTAAAGCAGGGAATGAGAATTGTTATTTCTGGTAGAATCCAGACAGGAAGTTATACGAATAAAGATGGTGTAAAAGTTTACACGACAGATGTTATTGTGGAAGAGCAAGATTTTTGTGAAAGTAAAGGTTCGAATCAAGCAAATATGAATCCTCAATCTGCAAGTAGTTATGTTCCGAGCGAAAAAGAGGATACAAGTGATTTTGTAACTGTTCCAGATGGACTAGATGAAGAGTTGCCATTCAACTAAAATGAAAGAAAAATCGTATAAATGTGGATATAAATATTGCCTACACGAAGGCGAGAAAGTTCCACAAAGTGAAGCTTTTCGTGTGAGCAATAAGTGGATGCATTGGGATTGTGCGATGATGCACGACAAGATAAAACAAATTAGAGAGACATATTTTGATCTTGATCCAGATGCTAATTTCCCAGTAGTTGCAAAAGTGATAAATGAGTTGATTTTCAAATATCGTTTAGACGTAGATTATGTGAAATTTTCTGTTGAGCATTATGTTAAAACAGGGCAGAAAATTAAATCTCCTTTTGCACTTATGGGTTTACGTAGAAATTCTTACATGAAAAAGAAATGGTTAGATAGTAGAAAAGATGGTGATTGTTGAGAGTCGAGAAAGAGGTTATTGAGGAGGCAAAAAGAAAGCTAGGAGATGAAAACGCTATATTGATGGCGGATTTGCTTGAATTAGAGGATTTTGATGAGAAGAATTATAAATCTTGCTGTCCTTATCATTTTGAAGATACTCCTAGTTTTATTTACAATAAAAAAGACCAAAGATTCCACTGTTTTGGATGTGGCAAGACAGTGGACTTGGTTGATGTCTACATAGAAAAAGGGCATACATTCTTAGAGGCTATACAGTTTTTATTTGAAAAAGCAGACGTTCAATATAGTTTTGGCGAGCAAAATGTTAAGACTAAAAGAGATTATAGATATCCACACGAAGAACCATTAAATGCGAGGGAGAGCGTAATTGAGTATTGGGGAAAGCGTGGGATTTCTAAAGAAGTATTAGATTATTTAGATGTGAGAGAAGATAAAAACGAAAATGGAGTATTTAATTTTTACGATGAAAACGATGTATTGACTTTAGTGAAATATAGACCAGCTAGAACAGTTTCAAAAAATTCAGATACTCCAAAGACATGGTGCCAAAAAGGGGCAGATACAGCCCACATTTTATTTAATATGAATAGAGCAAACACAGCTAATCCGTTATTAATCTGTGAGGGAGAGACAGATTGTATGAGTGCGATAGAAGCTGGATATTTGAATACAGTGAGTATACCATTAGGGGCTGGAAATCTACATTGGATAGAAGAATGTTGGGATTGGCTTAATCAGTTTAGCGAGATTATCATTTGGGCAGATAATGACAAAGCTGGTGAAGATATGCGAAAAGAATGTATTTTTAGACTAGGAAGTTGGAGGACAAAATACATAATAACTCCAACGCATTATGAAAAAGAATCAGGAAAATTGATTCCTTTAAAAGATATAAATGATTGTCTACAAATAGGAGGAAAAGATTTTGTTCTAAAATTAATATCCGAAGCGAAAGATGTCCCCGTCAAGAGTGTAGTAGACTATGCAGATATCGATGATTTGGATGTGAGCCAAATGGATGGAGTAAAGATAGGGATAAAAAAAGTAGATAAACAATTAATGCGTTTATTTTATGGAACCTTAACAATTCTTTCAGGTAGACCAGGGAGTGGAAAAACGAGTTTAATAGATCAAGCTATTGCTCAGGCCTTGGATGCAGACAAACCAGTTTTTCTTTTCTCTAAGGAGATGCCAGAGCGTATGAGTGCGAATTGGTTTAATTCAATTCTTGCAGGTAGGAGAAATTTAGAGAAAAGAACGAATTGTGATGGAGATTCCTATTATATAGTACCCTTAAAAATAAAAAGAAAAATGCAAGATTACTATAGAGGAAAGTTAATGATATATAAAGATGATGAACCAAACGATGTGGAATCAGTTATGAAATCTGCGGAGGAATGTGTTAGGAAATATGGTGCAAAACTAGTTGTATTAGATAATCTTATGATGCTTGATTTACAATGCAATGAAACTAATAGAAATACAGCACAAACTAATCTAATTAATGATTTGATTAAATTTGCAGCTAAATTTAATATAGCAGTCGTATTAATCGCACATCCAAAAAAAATGCAGGACTCAAATGCAGATGTTGGTATATACGACATCTCTGGGTCCTCTAACATTATAAATTTAGCAATGAGATCTATTGGTCTGAGAAGAACCTCTAAAAAAGAACAAGGAGATCCCAGTTCTAAGTGGGGAAAATATGATGTTGTATTAGAAATCATGAAAGATAGAATTTTTGGGAAAACAGGCGAAAAAATTGGATTATGGTATGATAATGTAAGCAGAAGGTTTTATACAGATTATGATGAATATGATTATCAATATAACTGGGATGACATGAATTATAGAAATAAGCTACCATATATTGATCGGTCACTACAGGATGTATTTCCAGATAAGTAAGGGAGGTAATCAAATAGGAAAATTTGAAGGAATGGTGTGGAGCTTTAGTAGGCTCCGCACTTATGAAGAATGTCCCTATGCGTTTTATTTAAAATACATATTAGAAGAAAAAGGAGAGTCGAATTTCTTTGCTGCTAACGGAAAAGTGATGCACGAACTCTTCGAAGAATTATTAAATAAGAAGATTATTTTGCAGGATGCTCCGAAGAGTTATATGGATAAGTATGAAACAATTTACGAAGAAACAAGTATTTCTACGATGAATAAAATATTTGATAAATGCCTCGACTATTTGTGTAACGTAGATGAGTTGTCAAATAAATATGAGATTCTGGGCGTAGAACTTAAAATTGAATTTGAATATAAGGGATATAAATTTCTTGGATTTGTTGATTGTGTTTTAAAAGATAAAGAAAATGGTAAAGTTATATTAGTGGATCATAAATCATCAGATCATTTCTTAAAAAAAGATGGAACTCCGCTAAAGACAAAAGAAAATGACTTTTTTGCCTATAAAAAACAAATGTATCTATATTGTAAAGGTTTAAAAGAGCAACTTGGAATACAAATAGATATAATTTGTTGGCATCATTTTAAAGATGATGGGCAACTTACGGTAATCCTTTTTAATGAGGAAGAAATGGAAGAAACGCTTAACTGGGCAGTTAATTTAATAGAAGAAATTAAGAAGGATACGATTTTTGATGCTGTTGTTACATACTTGAGATGCAATAAGCTATGTGATTTTAGAAACGAGTGTGAATATAAAAATGACATTTAGAGAATTAGAGGGAATGGATGCAAAACTACCATAAGCATACTTCATATTCCAATTGTTTTGTGTCTGACTGTGCTGCATCTTATAAACAGTATATTAATCGCACCATCGAATTAGGTCACAAAGTAATTTCAAGTGTAGAACATGGTTTTCAAGGAAATTATTATGTTCCATATGAATTAGTAGAAAATCACAATGATTCTGTTAAAAAGAAATTTGATGATGGGGAAATTAGTAAAGAGGAGTGCCAAAAAAGTCTGTTAAAATTTGTTTTTGGAGCTGAGGCTTACTGGGTAAAAGATAGACATGCGAAAGATAGGAGTAATTGTCATATTATTTTACTGGCAAAAAATGAGGAAGGACGTAGAGATATTAATGAAGCTCTTGCTGATGCCAATATAGATGGATATTATGGACAACCGAGATTAGATTTAGAACTTATACTGAAAATTAATCCTAAAAACGTTTTTGTAACGACGGCTTGTATTGCTTATTGGAAATATGATGATATAGAAGAAATAACCAAAAGTTTCCGTGACCATTTTAAAGAAAATTTCTTTTTAGAAGTTCAGTGCCACAATACCATAGAACAAAAGAAAATCAACACAAGGATAATAGAATTAAGCAAAAAATATGGAATAGATATTATATTTGGATATGATAGTCATTATATTTTGTCAGAAGATTCTAAACAAAGGGATAATTATATTTCAACACGTAGGAAGAATTATAAAGTAGAAGAAGATAGCGAATCTGGCTGGTATATGGATTATCCTAATGAAACAGTAGTTAGAAAAAGACTCCAAGTACAAGGTATCCTTACAGATGAAGAAATTGATAGATGTATAAAAAATACAGACCTTATATTGGAATTTGATGACTTGTATTTTGATAAAGAAATAAAGTTACCAGATAGTTATCCAGGAAAAAGTCAGGAGTGGAAAAATCAGAAGCTTAAAGATTTAGTTTATGATGCGTGGAATCAAATGAAACAATATGTGGACAAATCTCGATACGAAGAATATAAAGCAGGAATAGAGTATGAATTAGCTGCCATTATAGACACGAATATGGCAGACTACTTTTTAATTGATCATAAGATTGTAACTCTAGGGGTGAGCAGAGGCGGAATTATTACTAAAACAGGAAGAGGTAGTGGAGTTTCATATTATGTAAATACCTTACTTGGTTTTAGTAATATTGATAGATTCATTTCTCCAGTTAAATTATATCCAGATAGATTTATGTCTAAAACAAGAATTCTGCTCACGAGGTCATTACCCGATTTAGACCTGAATCTAGGTACAGTTGAAATATTCGCAAAAGCACAGGAGGATGTTATGGGAGGAAGTGACCATGCAGCTCCAATGATTTCTTATAAACCTTTGCAAAAATCATCTGCTTTTAAACTTTATGCAAAATCTCAGAATCTTGATTTTAAATTATCGAATGAAATTACAAAGCAAATTCAACTATACGAAAAGGAATTAAAAAACGCGGATACACAAGAAGAAAAAGATATGATAAGTGTATATGATTTTGTGGATAAAAAGTATCATGAATATTTAAAAGAAAGCAAGAAATATCAAGGAATCATTAATTCAAAATCTCAAGCTCCATGTGGATATTTGATTTATGATGGCTCAATTAAAAGAGAAATCGGTCTAATTCGATGTGTATCTGAAAGTACCAAAAAAAGTGTCATTACTACCGTAATAGATGGTGCAGTTGCCGAGAAGTATAAATTTGTAAAAAATGATCTATTAAAGGTAGATGTATGGCTCACCATTAACAAGGTATTTGAAAAAATCGGAATAAGAATACCAACAGTACCAGAAATTACAAAATTAGTTGAGAACGATAAAAAGACTTGGAATATTTATAAAATGGGCTGCACTCTTGGAGTAAATCAATTTGATTCGGTGTTTGCAAGAAAATGTTGCACAGAATATCAACCTAAGAATATGCAGGAATTAACTGGATTAATAAGTGCTTTAAGACCAGGTTTTAAGACACAGTTAAACAATTTTTTGAGTAGAAAACCATATACTACAGGCGTAGATGAATTGGACGCTTTGTTAGAAGATAGTTACCACTATATAATGTATCAAGAGAATATTATGACTTATCTTGGATGGCTTGGAATTGAACAAACGGAAACATACGCTATTATCAAAAAAATTAGCAAAAAAAAATTCAAAGAAAAAGAGCTTTCTGAACTAAAGGAAAGGTTGATTAAAGGTTGGATATCTCGCACAGGATCCGAAGAAGGATTCCAGAAAACTTGGGAAATTGTAGAAGCCTTCGCAAAATATGCATTTAATGCCTCCCATGCATATAGTTATGCCTACGATTCTATTTATGGAGCATACTTAAAAGCTCATTATCCATATGAGTTTTATTCTGTTATGATGCAACATTATTCAGAAAAAGGAGAGAAAGATAAGGTTGCAGATTATAAAAAAGAAATGGAAAAATTTTTTGGAATAAAAGAAGGGGGGTATAGATTTAGAGAAGATAATCGTACTTTTACTATAGATAAAGAAAATAGCTGTATTACACCGTCATTATTATCTATTAAAGGGATTTCATCAACGTGTGCTCAGTTATTATATGAAAAAAGGAATAATACATATGATTCTTTTATAACTTTTTTGAAAGATATTAATAAGTCACAAATAAATGCCAGTACAGTAAAAATTCTCATTAAAATAGGATATTTTGAAGAGTTTGGAGATATCAATTGTTTATTACATATATTTGAATTATTCAAAGAATTATATGGAAAAGAAAGAATAGTAAAAGAAAAAGCATTTAAGCTAGGAATTAAATTCGAGATAATTAGAATGTGTTGCAAAAAAGAGACAGCAAAAACGTTTTTACAGGTTGATATGGAGAAAATGTTGAGTATGTTATTTTATGGAATAATGCAGACAATAAATACTCCTCTTTCTGATAAAATAAAATATCAAATAGAGTATTTAGGATATATTGGAATTGTTGACAAGAAATACGCTGGTATGTGTGTGGTGAAAGATTTAAGTGTAAAATATTCTCCTAAAATTTTATTATATGCATTAGCAAATGGAAATGATATTTCTATAAAAATAGATGCTAAAACTTTTGCAAAAAATCCATTAAAAAGAGGGGATATTATTCACGTTAAAAATTACCACAAAAGATTCAAAACAATGTACATCAAAGGAGAATATATAAAAATGAATGAAAAGGAGTGGTGGGCAACGGAATACGAAATTTTAGAGAGGATGGTACAGTGAAGCTATATTATACAACTAAAAACTATAGGCAACTAGTTAAGAATATGGTTATCCTTTATGATACAAGAGAAGCGAAAAATAATCATATCATAGAAGAGTTTGATAGACAAAAAATTGAATACAAGAAAAAAGCTTTACAGATAAGCATATAAAGGAAATCAGAATTATTCCTAAAGCAAAAGCAAGGTTCTTTGAAATTCAGTATATTTATGAAGTTGAAGCTGTTCAGAAAAATCTTAATACCAACCATGCACTTTCGATTGATTTAGGTATCAATAACCTTGTTACTGCTGTTACAAGCAATGGAAAGAGTTTCATCATTGATGGAAGACGCTTAAAATCTATAAACCAGTGGTTTAATAAAGAGAACGCAAGGCTACAAAGTATAAAAGAGAAACAGGGTTTTGGTAAAAAGACTACAAACCGTCAAAAGGCTATAGCAAGGGATAGAAACAACAAAGTGAATGATTACATGAACAAAACTGCCCGTATGATAATTAACTACTGTATCTCTAAAGATATAGGTGTTCTTGTGGTTGGTTACAACGAAACATTCCAACGCAGTAGCCATATAGGAAAAAAGAATAACCAGAATTTTGTAAATATTCCTTATGGTCAGCTAAGGGATAAACTTCAGTATCTGTGTGGTCTGAATCATATCGTTTTTGTAAAACAGGAAGAAAGCTACACTTCTAAAGCATCATTTTGGGATAAAGATATTATGCCTGTTTACAATGCTGATAATCCGCAAAGCTATCATTTTAGTGGGAATCGCATCCATAGGGGAATGTATAAAACAAAGAATGGTATTACATTGAATGCTGATGTAAATGGTGCATTAAATATTTTGCTTAAAAGTAATGTTGTGAGCCTCACAGCTCTATACAGTAGAGGCGAAGTGGACACGCCTATAAGAATAAGGGTTGCCTGAGTATTCAGGTGGAAACTTAAATACCAAACTTCTTAAATAGGAGCGAAGCTCCTTAGAAGCTACGTACCTTTAGGTGCGTGGTAGTTCACGAGTTATGCAAGAACTGTTTAGATTCAAAAATTTTAAAATAATAAAAATAGAATTTATAAGGAGCGATAAAAATCGCTCCTTATTTACGTGAAAATTTCTCCTAAATTTTTTTTAACTATTAAGAAGATATGTATAGAGAGATATCTGAAAGGATACCTTGCAAAAAATAAGACTGAAAGGAAGAAAAAACATGGCAAGACCTGGAAAACATAAAGCAAAGTATGACAGATATAAAGCTTCTGGACATACACAGTTAAACAAAATTAGAAAAGCAGAAACTCATAAACGAAGAATGAAAAGATTCGCCAAAAGACGAGAAGAAGGAAGGTCTTATGAATATTCTCCAAATCCTTATAAAAAAGAATCTGAGGAATATATTTTAGAGGCAAATAAAAGACAGCATAAGAATATCAACAAGCAGCTACCTTTACAGAGATGGACAAGTATTATGCGAAAATTGGATGATTACATCCTTGAAAAGAAAAAAGAAGCAAAAAGAAAGGCCTCATGAGGTGATAGATATATGCAGAGAAATAAATATTTAGAAAAAATCGGAATTCCAATAGATGAGTATGGCGTGAATATGTGTGATGACTTAAACGATGCGAGACAAAAGTGTTGGAAAGAGGAACAGGAAAAATATGGGTTTGATCGTAGAGAAGTCTGGGAACTTGATAGGCTCTTTGTGGAGTGGCTTTATTCACATTTAAAGATGTATAAAAAAGTACGTAAGAATAGTGTACCAGATCATTTAATTGTAACAACAGAATATCCTGACGCGATACTTTCCTTTAAAGAAGGAATTAATTTGATTTTAAAAGCTTGCAAAAAATGGCTACTGGATGAAGACTACGAAAAAAGAAATTCTTCCATAGAAATGAAGAAGGCGATAAAACTTTTTGCCGATATTTCTAGTGAGTTGAATCACATATGAATAAGTTTGTCATAAAATTAGGGAGCGTAAATGATGTAGCATTATTTTGTGCTACATGTAGAAAATATAGGAGCGATATAGTTTATATAATCGCAGGAAACAAAGTTGATGCAAAGTCCATCCTTGAGATTATGTGTATCGGGATAAGCAAAGATGCAGAAGTTTGCATTTGTTCTGAGGATAAGGAAATATGCAAAAAATTCAAGGAAGATATTCAACTTTGGATAAAGTATTAGATTGGAAAGGATATAAATTTATGAGAATTATTAGTTCGAATTATGAAATAATTACCCCTATTTCGGAGGGAGGGTTAGAAGAACTAAAGAAAATCGAAAAAATCGCTAGAACTTGCTATAAAAGTGAAGGGCTTATCAAAGAGGATGGTGAAAGTGCAAAGAGATTAATTACTACGCTTATTAAGAATGGGCACGAGGCAATGTTAGAACACGGAGGTTTGACAATCAAGTTCTTTGTCGACAGGGGGATTTCTCACGAAATTGTAAGACATAGGCTTGCGAGCTATGCCCAGGAGAGTACTCGATATTGTAATTACTCTAATGAAAAATTTGAAAGTGAGATATCTTATATATCTATTATTGATGGAATGTTAGAGGATAAGAAAATGTCAGTGTTACCAAATAGCACACTTAGTGTAATGTATGAGGTATGGAAAAATACTATGGAAGTATGTGAGGCCGCATATTTTAAAATGATTAAACTTGGGGCAACTCCGCAAATCGCAAGAAGTGTTTTACCAAATTCTTTGAAAACAGAATTAGTTATGACTGCGAATTATCGAGAATGGCGCAATTTCTTCAAACTAAGAACAGCGAACGTTGCACATCCTCAAATGAAAGAGGTAACAATTCCGTTACTAGAGGAACTAAAAAGAAAACTGCCGATTATTTTTGATGATATATGTGTTGAAACTTTTTAATCGTTTAGAATGCAAAAAGTAAAGGAAGGAGAGTGTTTATGAGAAAATATGAATTTGCAGAAGAAACAAAGGTGTTTTTAGGGAAAACTTTACACAGAATTCGAGCAGTTCATGATTTTGGAAATGTAAGAAAAGGAGAACTCGGCGGGTTCATTGAGAAAGAGGAGAATCTTTCTCATGATGGAGATTGTTGGGTTGGAGGAAATGCAGTGGTCGTGGAAAACGCCCGTGTCACAGGAGATGCCTATGTCACAGGGAATGCAGTGGTCGTAGAAAATGCTCAGGTCACAGGAAATGTTTGGGTTGGAGTAAATGCTTGGGTCACAGGAAGTGCTTGGGTTGGAGAATATGCCTGTGTAGAAGGATATGCTATTGTTAGAGATGGTGCAGTAATTGGAGGGGATGCAGTAATTAGAGTACATGCAGTAATTGGAGAAGATACTTGCATTTCCAAAACAGAAGACTATTTGGTTGTGGGACCTATTGGAAGTCGAAATGGCTATACCACATTTTACAAAAACAAAGATAATGGCATTTCCGTATCTTGTGGATGTTTCAGCGGAACGATCGAAGAGTTTTTGGAAGCGGTTAAGAAAACTCATGGAAATAATAAATATGCAAACGAGTATATAGAAATTGCAAATTTTGCAAATAAAAAAATAAAAGAGGAGGGAATGCTTTCTTAGCATAACTAAAAATCTGTGCTAAGAGAGTCACAAGTATATGATTATTGTGTTGATGGGACCTTCGGGGAGTGGAAAGTCCACTATAGAAAAAGAATTACAAAAATTTGGGCTTAAAAGAATTGTTTCTTATACAACTAGAACTCCTAGAGAGGACGAAGTAAATGGGGAAGATTATTATTTTGTGAAGCCTGAGGACTTTATGGAGCTGGTAAAAAATAAAAAATTCGCTGAGTATAGAGGATATTCCAATAATCGATTTTATGGAACATTAATAGAAAGTTATAAGCCAGATGATTGGAAGTCTTCAAATTTAAGGGTTGTTACTATAACTCCTTCTGGGTATAGACAATTGATCAAAAGACTAGAATATGAAAAATTTATGGAGGAAGATATTATCTTTTCAGTTTTGATTGACGCTCCGTTGTCAATAAGAATGAAACGATACATTGATAGATGTGGAGAAAGATTTGATTTTTCTGATAAAGATGAATTGTGTGCAAGAGTTGAGCGTGATTTCGGAATGTTTGAAGGAGTCGAAAATGAAGTTTCATTAGTCTTGAATAATGATGGCACTCATACTCCAAGAGAAATGGCAAAAATAATTTTACAGGAAGCAGGGTGTATAGATTTATGTTAGAGGACAAGAAAAGGCTTTTTATCGATTTCGATGGAGTTATTGTTAATACGATAAAAAGGATTTGCGACTTATATAATTATGATTTTGTATGTTATCCTTCTCCAAAAGTGAATTGGAAAGACATTAAAACTTTGAATTTTGATGAGTGTACTGGAATGACAAAAGAACTTATGAATATTTACTTTGATAGCCCAAGATTTTTTGAGGAGCTTGAATTCATGCCTTTTGCCGAGCTAGTAATTAAGATGATGAAAAACTGTTACGAAATCGTGATTGTTTCAAAAGGATTTTCGGCAAATCTATTATTAAAGAGTGAATGGGTTCATGAAAATATTGGGGCTAAGTTTATTGGGATTGGAGAAGATATATCAAAAAGCGAGGTCGATATGGCTGGTGGGATTTTTATAGATGACAAAAAAGATAACTTAGAAGAAAGTAATGCCGATGTGAAAATTTTGTTCGGAAGAAGCTACCCGTGGAATGAAGGATGGACTGGTGAACATATCAAAGATTGGCAGGATTTTCTTTTCAAATATAAACATATAAGTTTAGAAGAAAAAAATAGGAGGGATGCTATTGGTAGTAATTAAAAGAGATTGTACAGAAGCAGAATTTGATAAAAGTAAAATTTCGGATGCTATTTTGAAGGCAATGAAAAATGGAAGTGGGATTGTAAAACCGAAAATCGCTGAGAGTATTGCCAATGAAATTTATGAAGAGAATAAGGATGTTGATGAGATATCTGTTTATGATATTGAACAGGAAGTTTTTAATAAGCTGATTTGCAAAAAGCAAAAACTTACGGCAAAAGCTTATGAAGGGTATAGGAGTATACGAGAGTTTCAGAGAGAGAAAAACGAGCTTGATGATGTAGTAACAGGGATTGTAGAGGGATTTGACAAAGAGATATTGGACGAGAATTCAAATAAAAATTCTTATATAGCTCCTACACAAAGAGACTTGATTGCTGGCGAAGTAAGCAAAAGTTATTCGAGAAGAAATCTTTTTCCCACAAATATTACTCAAGCACATGATGATGGGATCATTCATGTACATGATTTGGATTATTTCGCGCAGCACATCATTAACTGTCAACTTGTTAATCTCGAAGATATGTTACAAAATGGGACAGTTATTAACACTAAAATGATAGAAAAACCTAAAAGTTTTCAAACTGCTTGTACGGTTGCCACACAAATTGTTCAACAAGTGGCGAATGCTCAGTATGGAGGACAAACTATTTCCCTATCTCATTTGTCTCCATTTGTAAGGATTAGTAAAGAAAAATGGGAAAAACGTATCAAGGAAGATTTTGAAGAAATAGGCATTTCATATGATATGGATTATATAGAACATATTGTAAGCAAGAGATTACAAGAAGAAATTAAGGCAGGCATTCAGACGATTCAATTTCAAGTGAATACATTTAATACATCTAATGGTCAGAGTCCTTTTCTCAGTATATTTATGTATATAAGTGAGAATCCAGAGTATGAAAAAGAAACAGCTATGCTTATCGAGGAAGTATTAAATCAGAGATATGAGGGAATGAAAAATGAGGTAGGCGTTCCAGTAACACCATCATTCCCTAAGATAATATATGTTCTTGATGAAAATAATATTCCTCAAAATAGCCAATATAGATATTTAACGGATTTGGCTTGCAAATGCGTGGCTAAAAGAATGATGCCAGACTTTATTTCTGCAAAGATGATGAAAGAGAATTATGATGGCGAGGTTTTCCCGTGTATGGGATGTGTTGATGGTAAAGAGATCATAACTTATAAATTTAATAATAAGTTATTTGTAGAATCTTTTGAAAGAATGTGGAATAGATTGACAGATACATTTGAGATTCATCATCAATACAAAGAGGATAGTCCTAATTTATATATGGATTTAGTAGATGTAGAAATTTATGATACAGAAAAAGGATTCGTTAATGCCAGAAGGATTATCCGAAATCTTTCAAATGATTGGGTGGATGTTCATTTATCAAATGGAAGAAGGCTGTTATGCACTTCCGACCATCCATTCGAAATTTTGGGCAAAGGTAAAACAATAGCCAAAGATTTGAAAGTATCGGATAAGATGATGATTAATCCAAGCCAATATAGTGAAGAAAATATTATTTTTAATACTGACAAGGCATGGCTATTAGGTTTTATGTTGTGTGATGGTTATTACCAATCAAATCACATTTTTGCTTCTATCACTGCTAATGGCGAAGATGAAAATGAGAAAAAGTTCCAAGCGACGCTTTTGAAGTATTTTGATATTAATACTAAAACAATATTACAAGAACGTAATAAGAAAGGAACATATAAAGATTTAATTGCAATTAATGATAAGAATGGCAGTTTGCAACGTGCAATTAATTATTTTACTTCAAAATTTGGTGGTATTAACAAAGCAAACAGACATATTCCAAATGAAGTGTTTTCATGGAATTACGAAAGCAAAATGGCGTTTTTAGCAGGTATGATTGATGCAGACGGTTATATTAATGATAATTCCTATGGCAGTTCTGTTGTACAAATTGTGTCTACTAACAAGGAATTAGCGTTACAGCAAATGGCATTAGCCCAAGCATTAGGAATGCCAGCTAAGATTTATCATGATCATTATGCAAAAAGAAATTCCAATCTTATTAGATATAGAGTAGAATTTTATGCTGTTAAAGAACTTTTAGATTATATTGTTTGTAATAAGAAATGTTCCCATTATAAAGAGATGACTTCTGATCACTATAATACATGGGCGGAAGTGCTAGAAATATTGCCAGTAGATGCAAATATGTATAGCTATGATGTGACAACAGACAGTGAACATTTTGAAGTGAGCGGTATTCATAGTCATAATTGTCGTTCTTTTCTTTCAAATTGGAAGGATAAGGATGGGAAATATAAGTGGTATGGTCGTTTTAATCAAGGGGTAGTCACTCTCAATCTAGTAGATGTAGGGCTTTCGGCTAAGAAAGATATGGCTAAGTTTTGGGATATTCTTGATGAAAGATTAAAACTTTGTTATCAAGCATTAATGTTAAGACATGAAAGATTAGAAGGTACAAGCACAACGGTATCGCCTATTCATTGGCAATATGGAGCAATTGCTAGATTGTCTAAAGACGATAAAATTGACGATTTGTTGCATGGTGGATATTCATCAATTTCTCTTGGGTATGCAGGAGTATATGAATGTGTAGTATCCATGCTAGGGATTTCCCACACTACAGAAGAAGGAGAAAAATTTGCCTTAGAAATTATGAATAAACTTAGGGTAACATGTGATAAATGGAAAAAAGAAACAGGTATTGGTTTCGCTCTTTATGGAACGCCACTAGAGTCAACCACTTATAAGTTCGCAAGATGTTTGAGAAAAAGGTTTGGAGTTATTGAGGGTATTACCGACAAAGATTATATTACCAATAGTTACCATGTAAATGTAAAAGAAGAAATTGACGCTTTTAGTAAACTTGGATTTGAAGCAAAATTTCAAAAGATAAGTTCTGGTGGTGCTATTAGTTATGTTGAAGTTACAAATCTTAATAATAATATAGAAGCAATAAAACAACTTGTGGATTATATGTACGAAACAATTCAGTATGCAGAAATTAATACAAAGTCTGATTATTGCCAAGTATGTGGATTTGATGGAGAAATTCTACTTGATGAAAATCTAGAGTGGTATTGCCCTAATTGCGGTAATCGTGACCATAATAAAATGAATGTGTGTAGAAGGACTTGCGGATATTTAGGAGATAATTTCTGGAATCAAGGAAGAACTGAAGAGATTGCAGAAAGATATGTTCATCTTGATAACCATTTATACAAAGGAGATTGTTGATATGAGATACAATCAAATAAGGGAATGTGATATAGCAAACGGAGAGGGTATAGGAGTTGCCCTCTTCGTACAAGGGTGTTATTTCCATTGTAAAAATTGTTTTAATCAAGAAACATGGGATTTTAGTGGAGGGAAACCTTGGACAAAAGAAATAAGAAATAAATTTATGGAGTTGGTTAGTCGCCCATATGTGAGAAGAGTGAGTATACTGGGCGGCGAGCCTCTCGCCGATGAAAATGTAAAAGAAGTAGGAATCTTGATAAGAATGATAAAAAAAAATTCCCCAGAAAAAAAGATATGGCTTTATACAGGATATACGTTTGAAGAGATTTTAAAAAAGATACAAGAACCTAAAAATAATTTTGATATTAAGAGATTTATCACAATAACAGGAGCAGACATTGTGGTAGATGGGAAATATGTCGATGGATTGCAGGATTTTAAATTAAAATGGAAAGGCAGTTCTAATCAGAGAGTAATTGATATGACTCATTCTTTTGAGGAGATTGTGAGGAATTTTTATAAAGAGACTGTTAATATTATTTTAGAAAATTTGTTTGGTTCTTCTGTGTCAGAAGAAGAATTTGATAGACTTGTATTGAACAAGGCACTGGAGGGGTTTCAAGTAATTGAATATGAAGGAAAGGAAGTTTAAATTGAGTAAAGGAAAGCTTATGAAGTATATTGAGGTGGTAAAAAGCAGATTCCGAAAGAGCTACTGGAGCTAGAAATAGAACATATGACACCCGGCTCTCTCGGTAGTTCAGATGATATTCATTTGTAAAAGGAGGAAGAAAAGAAGATGCTTAGAAGATTAGAGACGGTACAAAGAAGAGGAAATTTAAACAGGGTATATGCTGTTGATGAAGCAGGACCAGGCGGTGCGAATCATGCTTATGTGGTTGTTCCAGTCTTAGAAGGTGTGGACGAAGATGATTATTACTATGGCACAGAAATACTTAAGGTACAATTTCAAAAAGGTGCTAGAAATGATATGAACGCTACAGATGGAGTTTTAGGCTCAGATTTGTTAGAAATCGTAAGAGATACCTTGCGAGGTTTTCAGTCAGGAGAATTTGCCTGCGAGCACAATGAGAAGGCGCTTGAATATGTTGAACGTGCGCTTTACTGGCTGAATAAGAGAGTGGAGGATCGCATCGAGAGGCGGGTGCTGGGGACATATGATAAGTAATAAAAAAATATTCCAATTGTAAAGAGGAAATTTTGGCGGCTAGATATGAAGTACATGAATGCAAAAACAGTTTAGTTGGGTTTGTTGATTTTTTAGGATATGAGAGAGGGAATGTAGTGAAGGAAACAAACAACAAATTAATTAAGATTAAGTATTTTGATAAAAAAATTGATAAAGTAGAGAAAATTGAACAAGGGGATTGGATCGATCTAAGAACTGCTGCGACTATTTATCTTGACGCAGGGGATTCTACGTTGATCCCATTAGGAGTGGGGATGATTCTTCCAAACGGTTGTGAAGCTCATGTTGTTCCAAGAAGTAGCACTTTTAAGAACTATGGGATTATTCAAACGAATGGAATGGGAATTATTGATGAATCTTATTGCGGGAATGATGACCAGTGGTTTATGCCAGTATATGCAACAAGAAGAGCGACTATCCCTAAGAATTCCAGAATTTGCCAATTTAGAATCGTAGAAAAAATGCCAGAGTACAAAATTGAAGAAGTGGAGAATTTAGAAGAAAAATCAAGAGGTGGTCATGGCAGTACAGGAAAATAAATAATAAGAAATTAGGCATCTTTTATTTAGATATGAGGATGTCTAAATTATTTTTCAGAAGGAGGAAAGTATTATGGAAAAAGCAGTGATGAGTTTAAAAGAAGTATGTGAATATACTGGATGGGGAGAAACAAAAGTGAGAAAAATTTTAAAAAATCCAAGTAGCACATTTACAATTAGATTAGGTAATAGATTGTATGTTAATAAAAAATTATTTGACGACTACCTGCAAAGATGTGCAAAATATCAGATTAAAATTTGATAGTGTCACAAAAAAAATGCAAATGAAGATTATAGTTATCTTGATTCTTTATGGTAACTGTATTATTATGTTAATATAAAAGTAGTTGCCATAATCAGGAAAGGAAATGTGGTTATGGGAAAAGATTTAAAAGGTAATGATTTAGGTAAAGGATATAGTCAAAGAAAAGATGGAAGATATGAGGCAAGGGCTAAAATAAATGGAGTTAAGATTGATCTTTATGATTTTTCTTTATCAAAATTAAAAAAAGCCTTTGAAGCAGAAAAAGCGAGAGTTCGTAGAGGGCAACAAAGTGTAGATTCTAATATAACACTAGGACAATGGTATAGAGAATGGTACGATAAATGTAAGGCACCACAATTAAAATCAGAAATTAGCAGAAAAACATACGATAGAAAAATAAGGAATACGTTTATTAATATACTTGGAGATAAGTGTTTAAAAGAACTTACACAGCTAAATATTCAGGTTGCAACGAATGAATTAATGGAACAAAACAGGAGGGAAAGAGGTATTAGAGAGGCTCTTGGTGTGCTGAGAGAATGTCTTGAGTCTGCATTAATAAATCGAATTATTCCAGTAAATCCTTGTCAGCAAATTCTTATCAAAGATAATAACGAGTGCCAGAAGGAGCGCAGAGTTTTAGCAAAATGGGAACAGGAATTACTTCTTGAAGAAATAGAGAATTGCTATTACAATGAAGTATATAAATTTCTTTTACTTACAGGCGTAAGAATTGGTGAATTCTCAGGGTTGCAATGGGGCGACATTGACTGGGAAAAAAGGGTTATAAAAATTAGTAGAACTATGAGTACAGGATATATAAATGGGAAAAAGATTGAAGAACTAATGCCTCCAAAAACTTCAAATTCATATCGTTTGATTCCGTTTTTTGGGGAAACAGAAAAAATCTTAAAAGATTGGAAGAAAAAACAAGATTTATACAGGGCTAAATTGGGTAATAGATGGAGAGCTGATCCTAAGCATGGTGATTTGATTTTTACTAGCACTATGGGTTCTCCTATTACTAGATATGTAATTGTACATGACCTTAAAAGAATCGAACAAAATATGATTTTAAAAGAACAGTCAAGGGCAATCTTAGAGACAAGGCAACCTAGAGTTATTGAACATATCCATCCGCATTGTTTTAGGCATACATTTGCTACAAGATGTTTTGAAAAAGGGATGTCTCCTTTGGTTGTTCAGAGTATTATGGGTCATGCCAATTACAGTACTACTGTGTCATATACTCATATATTAGATGACAAACGAAAAGAAGAAGTAGATAAAATTGGAGACTTCTTAAATTAATGTATTAACTAACAGATTTGTGAAATTGCGTAAAAATTGTTTTGCGTAAAAAATAAAATACAATCGCTATATGTAATCTTTTGATGCTATTGTATAAAGTTGCGTAAAAAAAGTTAAAGTAGTGAAAAATCTCATGAATAAAGGGTTTTCAAGGGAACTTCTCAAATCAGATGGGAATGTAAGCGAAGTTTGCTTCCCAAATAACGTTGTAAAAATATGAGGCTCTGAAAGCCTTATAATCACGTATTTTCAAGTGATTGTAAGGTTTTCAGGGCTTTTTTGTATGTTAAAATAGCAAAGACAGAAATACCGTCCATTCTGTAATAGATTGTATCTCACACCTTATCTTTATTCGCAAAATACAAGAGGGTGTTTCGATTGACTTACTAAATCACAGGACACAGAGATGAACAGCTTTATGGATTGTTTTGTCTGCTCAGTTTTCACGGTATTACACATATTGCATATCTGGCAGTTATGGAATCCTATCGTGATAGAGGATATGGCTCGAAAATTTTGCAGATGATTCATGAAATGAAACCTCAAAATCTGATTATAGCAGACATAGAAATAGAAAACAGCATGGCTGACAATTATGAACAGCGAACACGTCGAAAAAATTTCTATATCCAAAACGGATATCAGGAAACCGATATTTTCTATACATGGCATGATGTTCCATATCAGATTTTATCTTATGGAGGAATCATAAGCCAAAGCGAATTTTTTTCTTTTTGGCAGTATTTTGAGGATAGGAAAAATATCCTTACATAACCCTTGAATTTCAAAATTAGATGAAATATTTTTGTAGGAGGAACCGATGAAAAATTATAGACGAATACCATTGGAACATTTGAAAAATTGTAGGGACTTAGGCGGGTACAGTTGTGGTGGCGGAAAGATGGTCCGATACCATCAGCTTTACCGCTCGGAAGCACCGGAACATCTCACGGTTCGGGAATGGAAAATATTGGAAGATATAGGAATAAAAACGATCATTGACCTGCGATCCGAAAGTGAACAGAAATTTGCTTCCTATGAAGTGCCTGACTGTATAGAAAGGATTTTTTATCCCTTACAGAAATATGACAGTCAGTTGGCGTTTACTGAAAAAATGGATGATAAAAGTCTGGCAAAAATAGCTTCCTCTGCGTTTGGGAAAAGCCTGGAGGACGGCTATCAAAAAATGATAGAGGATGCCCCTTCCAGAATCGTATATTTACTGGAAATAATCTGTAAAAAACTAGAAAATGGGGCTATACTCTATCATTGCACAGCAGGAAAAGATCGGACAGGTGTGCTGACTGCTATACTTTATCTGCTATGTCAGGTTTCAGATGAGGATATTATTGCAGATTATCAGGTATCGGCCACATATCAGGTCAGTAATCCTGTATTTGATCTGATTCCGAAAGAAATGAGGTATATGTTGACCTCAAAACCAGAAACTATGAAATATTTTTTGGAATTGGCACATCAAAAAAACTATCTTGGATTGTTGCAAACACATGGTCTATCACAAGAGACAATAGAACAGTTAAAAATGGTATTGATAGAATAATCTCCTCTTGACTATACAGTTACTATATCGTTTCAAGTAAACAGACAAGGGGTATAGCCACTGTAACCTGTGCCAAATGAGTATTACATCCTGGCTCATATGCTTTCGCAGCGGGCGTTGTCATGGCATCTTCCACCTACGCTGTTCCTGCTTTGCGGAATGTCATATTTACAGATCGCTTCCTGGTAAATCTGGTTGATATACTGCTTCCTCTGTCACTGTGGATGATTGCTCTTCGGATATCTGGATATGCTTTGCTGGCATTTTCCAGTGTTTGCACACATAACGGAGCTTTCATGTTTGTATCCATCGCCAGACCAATCACACTTGAGAATGAGGTGTCAACTTTTTTATACCACATCAGATAAATCAGAAAAGTGGTTTTAGTAATGAAAGAATTAGAGCATGGAACTATTTTTGATAAGGGTATTTGGGGAGCGTATTTTTCAATTTCTGTCTCCTAAATTATTTTGGAGGTATAGATTTCAAAGTGTTTTTTGGGGATAAGTATTCCTAAATAAAAAGTCGGGGGATAGACTAAGAGGAAGAAGTATGGTAAAATTAGAGAAAGGCGTTTTTGCTAGGAAAAATGTTTATTTATGGGATTGTAATTCGCAAATCAGGCCGGAATGTAATTCAAAAGTTGCAGAACAGATGAATATGTAATTTCTAAAATTAGAATGAATCAAAATCTTCTGAAAGTGCCTATTTTATGGAGGTTTCAAGGGATTTTTTATTTTAATGAATATTATGTGGAGAAAGAAAGGGGTATAATATGCATAATGAGCTTACAGAGCAGGATATTAAAAAGATGGAAGAAGAGATAGAATACCGCAAGCTGGTAGTTAGAAAACAGGCATTAGAGGCGGTGAAGGAAGCTCGTGCCCACGGTGATTTAAGTGAGAATTTTGAATATCATGCTGCCAAGAAAGAAAAAAACCGAAATGAAAGTCGAATTCGCTATTTAGAGAGAATGATTCGCACCGCCAAAGTTGTCTCAGATGAATCTGCTGAGGATGAGGTGGGACTTAATAATACAGTAACAGTATATTTTGAGGAAGATGATGAGGAAGATACGTTCAAAATTGTGACAACAGTAAGAGGTGATATACTCCACGGTTTAATCAGTGTAGAATCTCCTCTTGGAAAAGCAGTTTTAGGTCATAAAGTTGGTGACCGCGTTTGGGTTAAGGTAAATGAAAACTATAGCTATGGTGTGATAATCAAATCAATAGAAAATACAGTAGATGATAGCAGTGATGCAATACAGCGATATTAAATTACTAGTTAGATATAGAAAGCAAAAATTTGTTATAACTTAAAATAATAATTATCATAATGTAGGTGTAGAAAAGAAGTGATAATTACTTTGGCTTGGCACTTATTTTTATAAGAAATAGTGATGACATTAGATGAGATAGTGAGATTAGTAAATGATAGTGAAATGAATGAAAGTTATTTACTGCCATTGCTGGAAAGGAATATGGGGATATCCCAGTATGGCATTATGTTCATTGGGTATCTGATTTAGTGGGACGAAATTTCGAGAATTTTAAAAAAATAAAGCTCTGAAAGACTTATGATCATGTCTTCTTAAAATGAAAACGATTATAAGAATTTCAGAGCTTCTTTATTGAATACCATTATAAACAAGTTCACTTAGTCATAAATTAAGTACTTTTTATTTTTTTATACACAAATAACTTGGATTTCTTTGCTTTCAAGTTCTAAAATTGTTGCATTGTCTATTTGTTGATCTGTAATTACTATTTTGATTTGCTGGTTGATGTTTAAAGGAACGACGCCGTGTTTATCGAATTTTTCACTTTCTGTCAAAACGATCACTTTTTCTGTCTGGCGAGCCATATCTCTTACAGCCTGTGCACGCATCTGATCGCGGTTTGTGAAGCCCGTTCTTGAAGAATAGCCATCTGTTCCGATAAAAAATAAGTCGACACAGAAATTTTCAGCACATTGGCGAACCATAGGTCCGACTAAAACCTGTGCATCCTGTTGATAAATACCGCCTAGAAGTATAATTTGGAAATTAGATTTGCTGCGGATATAGTTAGCAATGAAGGCACTATTGGTTATGATAGTTAGATCTTTTTTTTGGGCAGCCAGTGTTTCTGCCAGGAGGACGCAACAGCTGCCACTTTCAATCATAAGGATATCTCCGTCGTTGATTAATTCTGTTGCTTTTACTGCAATCTTTTTTTTTGATTCATAATGATAGGCAATTCGCCCGTTGATATCATCTGGACTCCTAAGAACAGCAAAACCGTGTTCTCTCATAATAATTCCTTTTCCTTCTAATTCGTCTAAATCTTTGCGGACAGTAACCTGAGAAACGCCAAGTTTTTCTGCTAAAAGGGATACTTCCATTTTATTTTCTTTTGTCAATAATTCTAAAATTTCATTTATTCTTTTTGTCATGATTTATACCAAACCTGGGGAACAAACACAAAAATGAGAGAGAATGTGTTTTCCAGCTTCCTTTCTTCCGTTTTTTTTATTATAACAAAAAATTTTCTTATTATCAAGAATGATATTACGAATGAAACGAAAATTGACTTAAAAAGAAATGCTTATTATTATAATACCTAAACGACAAAATAATATTAACTTTCTTAGAAAAAAGCGTGAATACCGTGCTCTATAAATACTTGGCGGAAACTTTCTAGTTCTTCTTCGTGTAGAGCGGGGATATTGCTATAAGCATAAGTTTGATTTAACATATCATATTTTTTTTCGCCAAACTGATGGAATGGGAGAAGCTGGATCTCTTTTATCTTTGCCTCTTGGAGACATTTCGCAAAGCATTCGGCATCCGCAAAGGAGTCATTATAGCCAGGGATGACTGGAAGGCGAGGAAGGATATGTTTACCGAAGGCTATGGCTTGTTTCATATTTTCCAAAATAATCTGGTTAGATACGCCAGTTCCTTCTATATGCTTTTTTTCATCCCAGTGTTTTATATCAAAGAGGATTAAGTCGCAGTAGTGAATTATTTTTTGGAATGTTTTTGTGTTGGTATATCCTGTTGTCTCGATAGTAGTGTGGATATTATGTTTTTTCAATGCTTTTAGCAAGGAAATGACAAACGCTGGTTGCATTAATACTTCACCTCCGGAGAGTGTAACCCCGCCTCCGCTTTCTTCGTAGAACATTTTGTCTTGAAGACAGACACGAAGGACTTCCTCTACCGTTTTTGTTTCTCCTTCTTCTTTTAATGCATGATGTGGACAGTGAGATACACAGGTCATACATCTGCGACATAGGTTTGTGTCAATGTGAAATTTTTCTTTCTTATATAAGATAGCTCCAGTGGGGCAAATAGCTGTGCAAGTTTTACAACTGGTACATCTTTCCCTATCCCAAAGAATTTGAAGTTTTGTATCCTGACTTTCGGGATTTGCACACCATTTACAGCTTAGGGGGCAGCCTTTTAAAAATACGACAGTTCGGATGCCAGGACCATCATGCAGGCTGAATTTTTGGATGTTAAAAATAGTTCCTGTTTTAGATAATAATTCCTTCATAATTTATACCAAGCTCAAAGGGGATAATTTTTATGATTTGATGTAAAACATTTGTAACTTTAGTCATGAGATGAATGCCAAAAACAAATCGATAGTGAATGTAAAACAGTTATCAGTAGTTTTGAATTTTCCTTTGAGAAGCAAACACGAAAGCTAAAAGAGAATATGTTTGCAATTTTCCTTTCTTTAATTTTTTTCTTTTTCTATTTTATAAGTTAATTCTATCATGAAATAGTTTAAATGTAAACACAAAAATTTCAAATGAAAATAAAAATATTTTTTAATGAAAAACTATTGACAAAATAACAGAAAAATATTAGGATATAATTACAAACAAAACAAAATAACATTACGAATAAAAGGAGAATGTATTATGGATAATTATTTCGGAAGATTAACAAAGAGAATGGAATGTTTTCGTGAGCAACTTTTAAATACAAAGCCTCAAGTATGCGTGGAGCGAGCAGTAATTACGACACAAACTTATCAGGAAAATCAGGATCAGCCATTGGCGATAAAGAGGGCGTTGATGCTGAAAAATGTATTAGAGCGAATGACTATTTTTATTGAGTCTCAAACGATGATTGCAGGAAATCAAGCATCCACAAATCGTAGCGCTCCGATTTTTCCAGAGTACGCTATGAAGTGGGTGATTGATGAGCTAGATGAGTTTGAACATCGAGACGGAGATGTGTTTTATATTACAGAACAAAATAAGCAAAAACTTCGAGATATTGCACCATTTTGGGAACATAATACATTATTAGATCGAGGACTTGCAGCATTTCCACCTCATTCTAAGAAGTATTATGATTTGGGAATTATTAAATCCGAGGGTAATATTACATCGGGTGATGCACATTGTGCGGTAGACTATGGAAAGATGATGCAAGTCGGGCTTAAAGATTATGAGAGACGTGCGAAAGAAAAATTAGATGCCCTTGATTTTACAGATTATAAAAATATTCAAAAAAGTTATTTTTATAGAGCAATTTTGATTGTAGTGGAAGCGGTTAAAAGCTTTGCAAAACGTTACGCAGTACTTGCAGATGAGATGGCAAAAGAGGAAATGGATGAAGTAAGGAAGGCAGAACTTTTAGAAATGAGTCGTATTCTTTTTAAAGTTCCATATGAACCGGCAGAAAGCTTTCGTGAGGCAGTGCAAAGTTTGTGGTTAGTACATCTAGTGCTCCAGATTGAGTCAAATGGCCATAGTCTTTCCTATGGGCGTATGGATCAGTACTTAAATCCTTATTATGAGGCAGATTTAAAAGAGGGAATTATCAGTGAAGAAGATGCATGTGAGTTAATGTGCAATCTATGGCTTAAGACATATACGATTAATAAGATTCGCTCCTGGAGTCATACTCAGTTTTCTGCAGGCTCACCGCTATATCAAAATGTTACGGTGGCTGGGCAAACTATAGATGGAAAAGATGCTACAAATTCTATGTCATGGCTCATTTTGAAAAGCGTGGCAAAATGCCATTTGACACAGCCCAATCTTACAGTAAGATATCACAGCGGTCTTACCAATGAATTTATGAAAGAATGCATTGAAGTAGTAAGATGTGGATTTGGAATGCCGGCATTTAACGATGACGAGGTGATTATTCCAAGTTTTATTGAAAAAGGGGTAAAGCCAGAGGATGCCTATAATTATAGTGCCATTGGATGTGTTGAGACGGCAGTTCCTGGAAAATGGGGATATCGCTGCACAGGCATGAGTTTCTTAAATTTCCCAAAAGCACTCTTGATTGCGATGAATGATGGGGTAGATCCAGCATCTGGAACGAAACTTTGTGAAGGAATCGGACATTTTAAAGATTTTACTAGTTTTGAGCAGGTGTTAGAATGCTGGGATAAAGTAATTCGTGAGATGTGTCGCCAGTGTACGATTATTGATGCAACTTGTGATATGGTTTTAGAACAAGATACGGCAGATATTCTTTGCTCTGCGCTTACAGATGATTGTATTGAGCGAGGATTGAATATGAAAGAGGGAGGCGCTGTATATGATTTTATTAGTGACTTGCAAGTAGGCATTGCAAACCTTGCAGATAGTTTGGCTGCCATAAAGAAAGTTGTATTTGAGGAAAAGAAAGTAACTCCAATGGAACTTTGGGAGGCGTTGCAGGCAGATTTTGTAGGTGAAAAAAATGAGAAGATTCGTGAGTTTTTACAGGAAGCTCCAAAATATGGAAATGATGATGATTATGTCGACCATCTTATCGTGGATGCGTATAATGTATATATTGATGAAATGAAGAAATACCATAATACTCGTTACGGAAGAGGACCAATTGGTGGCATTTACTATGCAGGTACATCATCTATTTCTGCAAATGTCCCTCAAGGAGCAGGAACACTGGCAACTCCAGACGGAAGAAAGGCTGGAGAGCCGTTGGCAGAAGGTTGTTCTCCAAGCCATGCAGCAGATAAAAATGGTCCAACGGCGGTATTTAAGAGTGTGTCAAAATTACCAACGGAGGAGATTACTGGTGGTGTACTTTTAAACCAAAAAGTGACTCCGCAGATTCTTGCAAAGGAGGAAAATAAGCAAAAGCTAATCTTTTTGCTGCGCACGTTTTTTAACCGTCTCCATGGGTACCATGTGCAGTTTAATGTGGTGAGTAAAGAAACACTTTTAGATGCACAAAAGCATCCAGAAGATCATAGAGATTTAATTGTGAGAGTTGCAGGATATAGTGCGTTTTTCAATGTTTTATCTAAAAAGACACAAGATGATATTATTGAGCGTACAGAGCAGGTATTGTAAAAATAAAATTAATTATTGATGATGCCACTCTTAAACAGAAAATGCTCGGAATGTATATTAGAGCCAGTCATAAATTAAAATGAATTAAAATCGTTGAAACTTCCGTGGAATAAGCATTTTCAGAAAATTTGCGTTTCAAAGAGAGGTTCATAAAAAATATCCAATCGACACTTATGATATTTTTACAGCAAACGCAGACTTAGTAAAAGGGCAGATGGAAAAAGGTTTGGTTGATATTGGTATATTATTGAAGTTAGTTGATATAGAGAAAGGTTATTTCGACATAATAGCGTAGGGATAACTGTCAAAAATATGACAGTTATCCCTCTTAAGTTATAAAATATTATTTAAAATATTCATTGTAATTTCAGAAGCTTTACGACCAGTACAAATTTTAGAATGTTGCAGATTAGTGGCAAAACAATATGTATTTCCATTATTTTCGATAAATCCTATAAACCAGCCATTTACATTTTGTCCGTTGACTGAACCTGTACCTGTCTTGCCGTAATACGTTTTTTATGTTTTTTTGGACAATAAAAAAAGGCCAAGCAATATACTGATAAAAACATTACAAATTAAAAAATGTATAGGAAATGCCATTATTTATCACCACTCTTTATTTTGAAATTTATAATCTCATATTCGGCTTTAGAAACCTGAGTCAATTTTTCGATTATATTATTCCTTTTTATATTAATTTTGTAATAATTATAGGCTGTATGATAGAGAATATCAACAAAGAGATTAATAAATACTAAAATAGATTGGATAGTATATAAAATTATGAAGTTAGTTGGATTTAAAGTTGACAGTTCTATATTTCTATAATATCTTAAAGAAATCTTTTACATGGGTGAGCATCGTGAGTCATTGATTGCCTTTGTATCTATATCGAAATATGAATTATTTTTTGTATCTTTTCATCATATCGGATATATCGTAGTTTGTCTTCTAAAAAAAAGTTTATAAAAAATATCAAAAAAATCAGTTGTAACCATTGAAATTACAAAAATGACGTGGTATAGTATTATTGGATGTAATTAAAATTATTACAACTAATAACAATACTACATAGAAAGGAATGGTTCATAATTATGATAAGAGAACTTACAAAAAGTATTAGAGAATATAAAAAATATGCCATTGCAACGCCAATACTAGTATCGTTGGAAGTTATAATGGAATGTATTATTCCATTTTTAATTGCTATATTGGTAAATGAGATGAAAGCTGGATGTGAGTTGGCAGTGATCATGAAGTATGGAGTCGTTTTACTCATTATGGCAGTATTATCTCTAATATTTGGTGCATTCGCCGGTGCAACATGTGCTACAGCATCTTGTGGGTTGGCGAAAAACCTTCGTAAAGATATGTTCCACGGTATTCAGGCATATTCTTTTGAAAATATCGATAAATTTCTTACCTCATCACTAGTAACACGTTTAACAACAGATGTTACCAATGTACAAAATGCTTATATGATGATTATACGAAGTGCGATTCGTGCTCCATTGATGGTTATTTTTGCGTTTGTTATGGCTTGCATTATGGGTGGTAAGATGGCTTGGATTTTTCTATTTGTTGTGCCATTTTTAATTGTAGGTCTAGCTCTTATTATATATAAAACTTTGCCATTATTTCGGAAGGTATTTCAAAAATATGATAATCTAAATAGCTCGGTACAAGAAAATATTAAAGCTATGCGAGTGGTAAAGTCTTTTGTAAGAGAAGATTATGAACAAAAAAAATTTGATATTGCAGCAGAAGATGTATGTTCTGACTTTACGAAGGCAGAATGTATTCTTGCATTAAACAATCCGCTCATGCAATTTTGTCTATACGTAGTAATGATATTCATTTTGTCCTTTGGATCTTATATGATTATTACTTTCCATGGGTTGAAGCTTGATGTAGGGCAATTATCCTCTCTTTTATCTTATGGTTTTATGATGCTTAGTAGTTTGATGATGCTATCTATGATTTTTGTTATGGTTACAATGGCAGCCGAGTCCGCAAAACGAATTGTGGAAATATTATCAGAAAAAAGTACATTAACTAATCCTGAAAATCCTTTGCATGAAGTTAAGGACGGCTCTATTGTATTTGAACATGTTAGCTTTAAATATTCGTCAAAAGCGGAACGAATGGCACTTTTAGATATTGATTTGAAAATTGAATCTGGTGAAACGATTGGTATTATTGGCGGTACAGGTTCTTCAAAATCTTCATTGATTCAGTTAATATCTCGTTTGTATGATGTTACAGAGGGCGTTGTTAAAGTTGGTGGTGCAAATGTAAAAGATTATGATCTGGAAACTTTGCGTAATCAAGTGGCAGTGGTACTTCAAAAAAATGTCCTGTTTTCTGGCACGATTAAAGAGAATCTCCGCTGGGGAAATAAGGAGGCGAGTGATGAGGAATTAATGCAAGCATGCCAACTTGCCTGTGCGGATGAATTTATTTCACAGTTTCCTCAGGGGTATGATACGTATATTGAGCAGGGAGGCGCCAATGTATCTGGCGGACAAAAACAACGTTTATGTATTGCGAGAGCTTTGCTAAAAAAACCAAAGATTTTAATTTTAGATGACTCTACCAGTGCGGTGGATACAAAAACAGATGCCAAAATTCGTAAAGCTATGCGGGAATATATCCCAGAAACAACGAAAATTATCATCGCTCAGCGTATTGCATCTGTGGAAAATGCAGACAGAATTATTGTTATGGAAGGTGGTAGAATTAATGCTATTGGCACGCATGAAGAGTTATTAGCAGAAAATGATATTTATTATGAAATCTATACTTCTCAAAATAGGGCAGGTGAAAAAGATGGAGAATAAAAAGAGAACAAAAGGAATGGTAGGACGGCTTTTAAAAACAATGTGGGAATTTTATCCTGTTATGATGTCTGTTGCGGTCGTATGTATTGTATTTAGCTCTAGTATTACGGCTGTTCCAACAATTTTTATGCAAAATATTATTGCAGTGATAGAGGAAAATTGGCAAAATGGAGATTGGACTATGATTGGTCCTAAAATAATATCTCTTGTAAAAATTTTGGCTGTTTTTTATATTTTTTCTTTAGTGACTACGATTGCATATAATCAGTTAATGGCAATCATCACACAGGGGACACTTAAGAAATTGCGAGGAAAGATGTTTCACGGTATGCAAAAGTTTCCTATCAAATATTTTGATACGAATAACCACGGAGATATTATGAGTCATTATACAAATGATATCGATACTCTACGTCAGATGATATCTCAGAGTTTTCCACAACTGCTCGTTTCTGCAATCACAGTAGTCACTATTCTTTGTATTATGATTTATTATAGTCTATGGCTGACTTTAGTTGTATTACTTGGAGTGGTACTTATGCTTATGATTACGAAAAAAATTGGTGGAGGTTCAGCAAAGTTTTTCTTTCAACAGCAGACTGCTTTGGGGAAGGTTGAGGGGTTTGTTGAAGAAATGATGAATGGACAAAAGGTTATTAAAGTGTTTTGTCATGAAGAGGAAAGTGAGGCAGATTTTGATAAACTGAATGAACAACTGTTTCGGGAAGCGGAGCGGGCAAATAAATATGCAAATACATTAATTCCAATTCTCAATAATATTGGAAATGTTTTATATGTTATTGTAGCCGTTATAGGTGGTATTTTACTAATTTTTCAGTTGCCGAATTTAAGTATTTCTGGCATGCCAATTAATATTAGTATTGTCGTTCCGTTTTTGAATATGACAAAACAATTTGTCGGGGCAATTAACCAAGTGTCGAATCAGATTAATGCTGTTGTAATGGGAATTGCTGGCACAGCACGAATTTTTAATTTAATGGATCAGCCGTGTGAGCAGGATGACGGATATGTCTCTTTGGTTAATGTCCGCGAAGAGAACGGTAGTTTAGTTGAATGTAAAGAACGTACTGGACTATGGGCATGGAAACATCCCCATCAGGCAGATGGAACTGTCACTTATACTAAGTTGACTGGAGATATGCGATTATTTGATGTGGATTTTGCTTATGAAGAGGGAAAAACAGTCTTGCATCATGTCAGTCTGTATGCAAAGCCAGGACAAAAAGTGGCATTTGTTGGAGCAACAGGTGCAGGTAAGACGACGATTACAAATCTGCTGAATCGATTTTATGATATTGCAGATGGAAAGATCCGTTACGATAATATTAATATTAATAAGATAAGGAAAGCAGATCTTCGTCATGCACTTGGAATTGTATTGCAAGACACAAATCTATTTACTGGTACAGTAATGGAAAATATTCGATATGGTAAATTGGATGCTAGTGAAGAAGAATGTATTGCCGCTGCAAAACTTGCAGGAGCAGATGATTTTATCACGAGGTTGCCAAAAGGATATCAGACAGTTCTCAATGGAAATGGAGCGAATCTTTCTCAGGGACAGCGACAGTTACTTTCTATCGCTCGGGTTGCTGTTGCCGATCCGCCGGTTATGATTTTGGATGAGGCCACTTCATCGATTGATACTCGTACAGAAGCCATCGTTCAAAGAGGGATGGATGCATTAATGCAGAGAAGAACAGTATTTGTTATCGCACATCGTTTGTCTACGGTGAAAAATTCTGATGTTATTATTGTGTTGGATCATGGACATATTATTGAGCGTGGCAATCATGATGAGCTGATTGCACAAAAAGGACAATATTATCAGCTCTATACAGGGGCATTTGAATTAGAATAAGGAAAGCAAAAAGACGATAAGTATTTTTATGGAAACTAAGAAGTTTTAATAATAAATAAATTCATTATAAATGGTAGGAGATAAAGTATGAGATTGAAAAAGATATTTTTAACTATATTTTTAGCTGGAATTTTATTATTATCTGGATGTAGCGGCAATGAAAATAAAAGTAATACAGAAAGTATGAAAGATAGTAGCAAAGAAATACAGGAGGAAATTCAGCTGGAAAAAATAGATATGACTAAGTGGCAGTATAATGAAGATACAAATGTGTATTGGCAGACTGGAATTATATACTGTGAAAATCCGGCGGATGAGACGTATGAAAACTTGGGTATCTATGTACCTGGTAATTATATGAATGGTACAAAAAATGATGATGGAACATATACATGTGAGGTGAATCTTTCGGGAGAGCTGAAAGATTATACAGTGGAAAATGCACCTATTGTTATTCCCGTGGACACACCAGGTTATTCAGCTATGGCTGCACCAACAGGATATGTCGATAATGTAGCTTCTTATACGGATGAGGGAATTATTTATGTATATGCTGGCTGTCGTGGACGTGAGGCAGGTGCTCCAGCAGGTGTAACAGACTTAAAAGCAGCTATTCGTTATATTCGTTATAATAGTGATATTTTACCTGGAAGTACAGAGCGTATTTTTTCTTTCGGTATGAGTGGTGGTGGTGCTCAGAGTGCATTATTAGGTGCAACGGGGGATAGTGAACTTTATACTCCTTATTTGGAAGCAATCGGCGCAGTGAACGGGGTAAGTGATGCGGTTGCAGGCTCTATGTGTTGGTGCCCAATTACTAATTTAGATTATGCCAGCGAAGCCTATGAGTGGAATCTTAGTGTTACTAGGACAGATTTGTCGGAGGATATGCAAGAACTTTCTGATGCAATGGCAGAGCAGTTTGCACTATATATTAATGAGTTAAACTTGAAGGATGAAGATGGCAATATTCTTAGCTTGACTGCTTCTGAAGATGGTATTTATCAGGCAGGAAGCTATTATAATTATTTGAAAACTGTGATTGAAACATCGTTGAATCATTTCTTGGAAGATACTACATTTCCTTATACGGCTGAAAGCGGTCGCTCTGGTCGTGGCGGTAGGGGAAACTTCGGTGATAATGATCAGAAAAATGATGGTCGTGATGATAAGGATATGCCTAATTTTGATGATAGAGAAATAGATGGGGAAACTCCTAAACAGGAGGATTATTATGAAATGGATGGAATTGACAGAAAAGAGACAATAGGAGGTCTTCAATTATCTGGCACTTATGAGACTGTTCAAGATTATATTGATGCATTAAATGCGGAGAAAACATGGGTGATATATGATAGTGAAACTAATACAGCCACGATTACAAGTATTGCTGATTTTGTGAATACCTGCAAGATAGCTTCGAAAGACTTGGGGGCTTTTGACGCACTGGATGAATCTCAGGGAGAAAATATATTATTTGGTGATGGCGATGGACAAGGAGATCATTTTGATGCAGTAATGGCAAAACTATTGGCTGACTCTGATTATGGACAACAATTTGCAGATGATATGGCGCGTACGGATGCACTTGGAACTTCAGTAGAAGAGCGTGTCAATATGTATAATCCATTATATTATTTAAACAATTACTATAAAGGAGAGGGTACTGCTAATATCGCATCTTATTGGAGAATTCGTACAGGAATTAATCAAAGTGATACTGCATTAACGACAGAAGTCAATTTGGCACTTGCCTTGAAAAATTATGGTGTGGATGTAGATTTTGAGACAGTATGGGGACAAGGACATGTGGAAGCAGAACGCACGGGTGATAGTACGACAAACTTTATTGAATGGGTGAAAGAATGTTGCCAGTAAACGTTATGAATTAAGTAAAAAAACTAATAAGAATTCCAAATACTGAAACAAGAAATTATATAGTCGACTAGTTTTCAAAATGAGAACTAGTCGAATTTTTTCTTATATTTTACATAAAATATAGTACAGAGTATTTTGGAAAAGTAGGAAGTTTTGGAATGTGGAAAAGAAAAAGATAAAAAATAAATGTAACTATTGACATTACAACTAGGATATGCTATTATCTAATTGTAACAAAGAACATTACAATAAAAATCATAAAAGGAGAATAAAACATGAAGAAAGTAGTAGAATTTTTACAGGCAAACCCAGTACAGTATTTAGCAACCGTTGGCAGAGATAATAAAGCAAAGGTACGTCCTTTTATGTTCCTTTTTGAACAGGAAGGAAAACTTTGGTTTTGCACTAATAATACAAAAGATGTATATAAGGATATGCAGGTAAATCCTGAAATTGAAGTATCTATATCAGATGCTACGTATGCATGGATTCGTCTTCACGGTACAGCTGTTTTTGAAAACAATATGGCCGTAAAAGAAGGGGCATTAAATAATCCTATTGTAAAAGGACAGTATGAGACAGCAGATAATCCAATTTTTGAAGTATTTTATATTAAGGATGCACATGGTACAATTTCAGATTTTTCAGGTAATCCGCCTTATGAATTTTAATATCGTTATATAAAAGTTTTCAAGTTATCGTCTCATACAACGTATATCTGTGGAGGTGAGCAAATGGCAATTCATATATTACGCAGCAAAGAAAATACAAAAAAAGTTGATTTTACACAGTTTCTAAGCGGAATTCCTGCCAATGATTATGTATTTCAAAATATACCATATGAGGAACAAATTGGACAGGCTGCAAGATTACTTTGTACGGCAGATGCCGTTATCATCGGAGCAGGAGCAGGTCTGTCTACTGCTGCGGGATTGAACTATGGAGGAAAACGATTTACGGATCATTTTGGAGAATTTATTGAAAAATATGGTACTGCTTATATGAGTGATATGTATAGTGCGGGGTTTTATCCTTTTCCAACAGAAGAAGCAAAATGGGGATACTGGTCCAAACATGTATGGTTAAACCGAATTGAACCAGATGCATTTCAGCTCTATGAGTTAGTTTATGAATTAGCAAGGGGAAAATCGCATTTTGTTTTGACAACGAATGTGGATCACCAGTTCTGGAAGGCTGGATTTTTGGATGAAAATATTTTTGCAACGCAAGGTGATTACGGGAAAATACAGTGTCAAAAGGGATGTCATCAAAAGACTTATGATGCCATAGATATGTTTATACAGATGAATCAGGCGAGAAAAGATTGTGTAGTTCCTTCTTATATGGTTCCCAAATGTCCAGTCTGTGGCAGAGAGATGACAATGCATCTTCGATGTGACCAGTATTTTGTGGAGGATGAACATTGGAATGAGGCGGCAAGTCGTTATGCCTCTTTTTTAAAAAAACATAGAAGAGAGAATGTGGTACTTTTGGAATTGGGCGTAGGATTTAACACGCCAACCATTATTCGTTTTCCGTTTGAACAAATGTTGCGTCAAAATGAAAAGTGGTCTTTGATACGCCTGAATTTGCACGAGGCAGTTGTGCCAGAAAGTTTTGGAAAAAGGGCTGTAGGTATCAATGAAGACATCGCCAAGAGTATAGCGGATATAATAAAAAGGATGAGAGAAAATGATACAAAATGAGAAACAAAAAGAAAGACTTGATTTTTTGTTAAGAGAATTTAAGGAAGACTCTGTACAATATAAAGATTTAGAAGTGGGAGAGAGTTACGAAGAAAAAAGAATGATTCTTCGCTCTCTCATGAATATCCGTATGCCTAAAACGATGAAAAAAGATGTAGTAAAAATACAAGATGAATTCTTAACCGAAGAAACAAAAGAAAAAGGGATTCTCTCTTTTGAAACTATTTCTACTGTGGCTAAGCAGTATGGAAGCAGTCACCCTTTCGCTGATAAAATTTCTATTTGGCAGGGGGATATTACGAGACTTCAAGTGGGAGCTATTGTGAATGCTGCGAATTCACAGATGTTAGGATGTTTTGTACCGTGTCATCGTTGTATTGATAATGCTATTCACAGTGCAGCAGGGATTCAGCTTAGAGCAGAGTGCAATCATTATATGAACCGCAAAAGAATACAGTATGGCTTAAAATATGAGGAACCCACAGGTCAGGCAGCGCTGACTAGAGGATATAATTTGCCTGCGGACTATGTTATACATACAGTTGGTCCTATTGTGGGGAAAGCTTTGAATCAGACTCTTAGGAAGGAACTGCGTGATTGCTATGAAAATGTACTAAAATGTTGTGTGGAGAATGGAATTCGCTCAGTTGCATTTTGCTGTATTAGTACAGGAGAGTTTCATTTTCCAAATGATGAGGCGGCGAAGATTGCAGTAGAGACAGTGACTAATTTTTTATATAAATATACATTAAATTTTGACAGGATTATTTTTAATGTATTTAAAGATGTGGACAAGAAACTGTATGAAAAAGAGCTAAAATAAGAAACAGAAAAGATGTGCTTCTTGACATTATATGAAAATAAATATAAAATGAAGTCTGGAAGGAGAAGTACGATTATGCAAATTTCAAGCAGATTTACAATAGCCATACATATGCTCACCTGTATGGACACATTTAAAGATGAATATAAAATTACTAGCGATTTTTTAGCATCCAGTATTAATGTCAATCCAGTTATTATTCGAAAAATTTTGTTACAGTTAAAGGATGCAGGATTGATTGAAGTAAAACGAGGACCAGGTGGGGCAACGATTGCGAAACCTTTGGAGGAGATAAGTTTTTTGGATATATATTATGCAGTAGATTGTGTAGAAGAAAATACATTATTTCACTTTCATGAAAATCCAAATATGGATTGTCCTGTAGGTCAAAATATTCATAATATTTTAGATGATAAGTTACTTCAAGTGCAAAATGCAATGGAACAGGAGTTAAAATCGATAACACTAGCTAATATGAAGTTGGATTTAGAGAAATATTTAGAAAAGAAAAGTTGATTGTTATGATAGAATAGATTATGCTCTATTGTTAGATAGTAAAAGTCTGACAATGGGGCTATTTTTTAATAGGTTGAATTATTCTGATTATACATAAAAATGAGATGGAGCTAGGAATGATGCGAAAAGCAGACTTTCTGGCTCTCTCTATATATGTATCTGATTCGATATGTGAAAAATAAATTATGTATAAAATATTTAAAATAAAAAAAGTATTGACTGTAAACCCTGTTTATACTGTATTCTGATGTTATTATAAACAAAGAAAGAGAGGAAAAAGTATGACAATTAAGGAAGTGGAACAAGAATTAGGTATTCTAAGAGCTACTATTCGATTTTATGAAAAACAGGGGTTGCTTCATCCAAAAAGAGCCGAGAATGCGTATCGTGATTATAGCGATGAAGATTTGATCATATTAAAAAAAATCTTGATTTTTAGGAAAATTGGACTGTCAGTGACGGAAATTAAAGAGTTGTTTGACGGTGCTGCGGAACTGTCAGAGTCTATCGATAAAAATATAGAGTCGTTGCAAAAACAAATTCAGGAATTGAATGGGGCTTTGGAAATATGTAGGCAGATTTATAAGAGAAAGGAAGAGTTGGAAACCTTTGATGAACAGTTTTACTGGGAAGAAATTCACAGAGAGGAAAAAAGAGGGTTTCGTTTTATGGATATTACTAGTGATTTACTAAAATATGAAAAGGAAGATATTATAGAAACTTTATCTGTTACAGATAGTGAAGGAAATTACCGTTATAGTAAAAAGAGATATATATTGAAAGGGATAAGTTTGATTTTGGCTTGCGGATGTATTGTCTGGCTTCTTGAAGACTATCGGGTAACTGCGTTTTTGAAGGGGGCTTTTACACCGATGCTGTTTTTGTTGATTTTAACAATCTTTGAGATTCCTTCTTTTTTATTAAAAGAGAAGCAGCCCAATATAGAAAAACAGATTCATAAACTTGGTTATGCAGTTGCGACAGTTGGAATATTTGTATATATTATAACTTTTTTTGGTCCTTCTATCAGAAACTTAGTTATAGAAGCAAAGGAAAGTATAGAGTATTTGACTGGAGTAGTGGTAGGATTTGGGATTACAGTTTGGGGATTTATTTATCATATACTTGAGCGCCGACTTATCTTTGACCGAAGACATGTTACAGGAGTGGATGGTTTTTATGTAGTCGTATTTGGCGGATTAATTAGTGGGAGTATGCTGCTTTCTTATTCAAAGGAGGCATGTATCAGTTATGTGATTTTTCTGATTATCATTTATCAGTCGATTGATTATTTTATAGAAGAAAAAGAATATCCAGAGGAAGAAAGGTTCAAAAAACCAGGAGTATAGGAAAAAGCCAGTAGATAAAACGCTGAGAGATGAAATATCTAGCTGTATGATTGATTAGTTCGTGCTTTTGAAATTAGGAACAGAGAGTTACTATTTGGTTAAGGAAAAAACGATAAGTCGTTTTTACGGCAATCAAAAATTCACAAATCTATCAAATATTCATCATATCTTATCTGTATAATTTATACGAGTATTTTTTAAGGAGATAAATTATGGAACAAAACGATTTAAAATATTATGGTGAATATAAGGATATCCTTGTGGATGGACAAAATAGGATTTTTTCGGAGATAAACAAAATACTGAATGGCATAACGAAAGATTCTGAACAGTTTCCCGTCGAGCATATTCGAAGTAGAATAAAAAACCATGAAAGTATGCAGAAAAAGCTTAGAAAAAAAGGTTTTTCTGATGATATAAAAACAGGACTTAGATTGTTGTCAGATATTATAGGAGTGCGCATTATAACTCATTTCATCGGTGATGTATATTTGCTTTTGGAATTACTAAAAAAATCTAGATATTGGGAAATTATCGAGGTGAAAGATTATATATCGTATCCAAAGCCAAATGGATATAGGAGTTTACACGTCATATTGCGAATTCCTGTTGAATGTTCTGACTTTGAATTTATTATGGCTGAAATCCAACTTAGAACGGTTGCGATGGATTGTTGGGCAAGCCTTGAACACCAGATGAAATATAAGAAAAATATTAAAAATACAGATTTGATAGTCAGTGAACTAAAAAGATGTGCAGATGAGATGGCGTCAACTGATCTTTCAATGCAGACAATAAGAGAAATGCTGCAAACGCAGTAGAGGAGGGGAAACATGAAGATATTATATGCGGAGGACGAGAGACAATTATCAATGGCAGTTGCTGAAATACTAAAGATGGAAGGGTATGAAGTTATCAAAGTCTATGACGGAGAAACGGCTTGGGAAAAGATTCAGTCCGAATACTATGATGCAGTAATACTTGATATTATGATGCCTAAGATGAGTGGAATTCAAGTGCTTGAGCTTATGCGTCATCATGAAATTTATATTCCTGTTCTTATGCTGACTGCAAAATCCACAATCGAGGATAGAGTAGAAGGTTTGGCAGTAGGTGCAGATGATTATCTTGGAAAACCTTTTGCTATTAAGGAGCTTATTGCTCGTCTTAACTCTATTATAAGACGGAATATAAAATATAAAAATTCAATATTAAAATATGGAAATATTTTTCTTGACTGTGATACGAATGAACTAAAATCAAATAAAGGGAGTCTTCGTCTAAGCAGTAAAGAGAGTGAATTACTTGCATTATTTATAAAACAAGATGGAGCTATATTTACAATTGATGAAATGAACGATATATTGTGGAGGCATGAACAAGATAAAAATACGGTTATATTGTACATATCTTATTTGAGAAATAAACTTAGTCAAATTCATGCAGACATGAATATTCAACAAGATGAAAAAGGATATTTTTTAGGAAAAGAGGAGTGAAATGAAAAATCTTAGAATAAAAATGATTTTCACTGTTTTTTTATCTGTCGTATCTGTCTTTACATTAACTTGGGTTATTGTGTATTTTTCTCTTGTCGCACATAATATGAGACAGGCTGATGGTATGACGCAGATTATAAGTACATATGACGGGGTTGTACCTAAAATGCAAGATTATGAAAAAGATGACGTAGGAGAGCAACAAAATCAAGTTATTTTCAATGAGGAGTCAGCTTTTAAGACAAGGTATTTTGTTGTATATTTTAATGATGATATGCAGATAAAAAAAGTAGATATTGAACATATTGCTTCTATAAATGAGGACACTGCCCAGATAATGGCAGAAAATGTTGCGAGCGGGCAAAAGAAAGTGGGATATATAAATGAATATCGTTTTCGCATTGTAAAAAATAGCAAAGGAAAAAATTTTGTGATTTTTCTTGATTGCAGAGAAAATTTTGCCTCACAGCGTGTAACTGTCATCATTTTGGCGGCAAGTTTGGTTGTATTTACTGGATTGATTACGTCTTTATTTGCGATATTTTCCAAACGTATTTTCAAACCATTTGAGGAAAATTCCCGCAGGCAGAAACAGTTTATTACGGATGCAAGTCATGAACTTAAAACACCTCTTTCTATTATTTCGGCCAATGCCGAAGTGTTAACATATAAGGATGGAGGCAATGAATGGCTTAACAATATTACAGAACAGGTCAGCCGTATGGGTGATTTAATTAACGAATTACTAACATTGTCAAAGGTGGAAGAGTTTGATGAAGAACTTGAAATTGAGTCTGTAAATTTTAGCGATATCGTGAATGAGACAATTAGTAGTTTTAGTGAAGTGTTTAAACAAAAAAATATTACGATGCAATTGAATATCGACTCTGATATAGTTTTAAATGGCAATAAAAAACAGCTTGATATGTTGGCTTCCATTCTTGTGGAGAACGCTTCAAAGTATGTTACGGAATCTGGTATTTTAAAGGTCTCACTAAAAAAGTCGAGCAAATATACGACCTTTCGGATTTTCAATACAGCAAAATTAAATGATGATATGAATTTTAAATATTTATTCGACCGATTTTATAGACCAGATAGTTCCCGCACGTCAGTGACAGGAGGATATGGCATAGGATTATCAATTGCAAAGAAAATAATAGATTTGCATAATGGTTCTATTTCGGTCAAAAAAGTTAACGGAGGTATCTGTTTTACGGGTGAACTTTCAAATTATATAAAAAGAGGAGCCAAGAAAAATAGCAAGATGAGTAAGCCAAAATGATGAATGATATACTTACTTGATAAGAAATCAGTTTCTTCCTAATTGAGAGTATTTTTCTATCACTTTTGTAAATAGGAATATATAAAAAAGGGATGTTGCAAGATAAACTTTTTGTACAAAATAGTAGTCTTAATCAAATGGACTATATATTTTATTGGAAGTTTATCTTTTTTACATCCTTTTTTTTTCTACATATTTCTATAATCCTTTGGTGATATACCAGTAATTTTTTTGAATACCTTACTAAAATAAAAAGAATTTTCAAATCCAAGTTTGTCGGAAATTTCGTATATTTTTAAATTTGTTTCTTTCAAAAGGCATTTTGATTCTGTAACCTTTTGTATTGTAATATACTCACTAATTCCAATATTCATATATTTTTTGAAAATTTGACTTAGATAGTTTGGACTAATTCCAAAACTGTCTGCAATATCTTGCACATAAATTCGTTCGTGAATATGTTCTCTTATATACTGACAGCATAGGGCAGTAAGGGAGTTTTTATGTTCTTTTTTGTATTTCTCAAATGAATGATATAATCCTACTTCAAGCTGATGTAACCAATCCATAATGGCTAATACCGTTTTTTGTCTGTAAAGAGAGCAGTAAGAGTCGGGTTGATTTTTAAATATTTCTGAAACGATTTCATTTCCGTCAGGCAGAAGAGTGATAGATAGGTGAAGGATACTGCTTGCCGCATCTAATGCCTGAGAAAATGGGACATGCTCCGTTGAAAGTAACTCAGTGATATTTTTCATAATATCTTTTAAGGAAGATTCATCTACTTCCTCAAATGCTCGACGAATATCGTCTCGAAAGAGGGAGAGATTGAATACATTTCTCAAAGTACTAGTATTGGGTAATTCATCCCAAAATAATAATGGATGTTCAACAGATATATATTCTGTAATCTGTTTTGAATCATAGTAGGAGGAAGATAAATCCATAGGGTCTGTCTTAATTCCACCAATGCTAGTGAGAAAAGTTACATTATAGTAATTATGGAGCATATCTAAAGTAGATTTTAATGCAGAGCGGATATAAGCTTTCCAATCGCTTAAATGCCGCTTATCAATGCAAAATATGGCGGCTAGATAGTGGGTATCGAGTGCTATAATCTGACAGGAAATATATTTAGAAATTAGTTCCTGAAACATTTGTAATGTCTGGTGATATGCCTGAATGGAATTTTTTTGTATCTGATTATTTGGTATGAACTGGATATTTGCTGCGACATATCCAGCGGCATCTAACTTAATATGAAACTCCTCTGCCTGAAGAAGAAACTGCTTTCTGCTTTCAAATAGATTGTTTAAAAGGCGGATATAAAATCGCTCTTGAAATAAAAGCAGACTCTGTGCAGATTCATTTATAGAAGGAGTTCGATGTTGGAATAAACAGATTTGCTCCAATGCTTTTTTAACAGATGCAGTTAAAGATTCTGGAGTAAGGTCAATCTTAACGAGATAATCGACTGCCTGAAAGCTGAGAGCTTCTCTTGCATACTGAAAATCTTCATAACCTGTCAAAATAATAAAAACAGGGAGAGGGCCAAGTTCGTCTCGACATCGTTTGCCAAGTTCTAGTCCAGAAGAGCAAGGCATTTGAATATCTGTGATAACGAGTTCTGGGTGATATTCTTGGATTAGTTTCCAGGCGCTATCTCCGTTGGATGCGGTTCCGCATATTTCTACACCTATTTTTTCCCAATCAATCATAGATTTTAATCCAATTTGAATTAATGGTTCGTCGTCAGCAATTATTAGCTTTATCATTTTTCTACTCCTTTGTGATTTGTTTCAAGGCAGGCAGTAGGATGGACATACAAGTATATTCACCAGGTATACTTTTGATATGCATTCCATAGCCTTCGCCGAAATTGTATTGAATTCTTTTATTTACAACGCTGATTCCAATTTGTTTAAAGAAACTGGAACGGCTAAATGAATCATCGGATAAAACAGAGTCGATTGTTTTTTGATCCATTCCGATGCCGTTATCTTGAATATCAATCTGAATATTATTATTGCAGCAAGAATAGATATGGATATCAATATGTCCAGTTTGTCCTTTCGGTTCGATGCCATGAAAAATAGCATTTTCTACAATAGGCTGAAGAGTGAAACGAAGAATTTGGTTGTCTAGCAAAGTCTCTTCCTCTATATGATATTCCATTGTAATATTTCCGCCGTATCGATATTTTTGTATTATGAAATAGTCATCTAAAAGATGAAGCTCTTCTCGAATAGAAATAATAGTAGTAGTTCGTTTTGAGACATTTTTTAGTAAATGTGCAAGAGCGGTAGTCATTTCAGAAATTCCATCTGCATGTTGTGCGACAGCCATCCACTTAATGGAATTTAATGTATTATAGAGGAAATGGGGATTGATTTGGCTTTGCAGCATTTGATATTCATAATCCTTTTTTTGCTTTTCATAGGCGATACGCTGTTCTATCAGATTGTTAATATCTATGGCAAGTTGATTAATATTATGTCCAATATCTCCAAGTTCATTATCCCATTCAATGGATGGATTTTGTGAGAAATTTCCACTGGCGATGGAATCAATTTGTTTTTTTAGCATTTCTACTGGTTTTGCAACATTTTTAGAAAGTAATGTCATAAGCAAAAGACCAATAATAATGACAAAGAGTACAATGAACAAAAAAATTGCAAGATATCCTGTTACGAAATTTTCTTGTATATCAGCTGAAATAGGAATTGTAATATAACAATTATCTATATTCAAAGGTGAGGAGACATAGATTGATGAGAAAAATTCAGAGGATATTTTCTGAACAAATGTATCTTGTCTAAGAAGCGTATCGTGTTTTATATCTATCATATTTGGAATTTGTTCTATATGTTTCATTGTATTACCATGAATCTCATAAGTTTCATTTTCAATCGTAAGGTATACGGGAAGCTGTACCTGTCTGGAAAATTCAATTAACGGGTTAGTAAACAGAGAAAGAGAAATCTGTATATAAGATATTCCTATCGCAGTATTATTATATGGATGTAAAATGGAACGAATCATAGGAAACATTTTTTCAGGAGAAGCCATAAAAGGGTCTTCCTGAATACCGATGGAAAATGTATAATCGGAGGCAGTTATTAATTGATTATAATAAGGTAGATTTTCAATGACTTCTACTACATTACGATCAATAGAATAGCTGCTATTTGCAATTCTCTGTAAAAATTTTTTATTTGTAAGATTAGCAATAATAATTCTAGAAATATATTTTGATGCTGGATTACTAATATACTCTTCAGATAATCTCTCTGTTGCCTGTTTCGTAAGAGCTTCATAAGAGTTTGAGTTACTAGAAAGATAATTTAATATATCTGTATTTGTCTGGCTCCACTTTGATAATTCTATAACACTTTCAAGGTTTCCATTAATGTCATTTCTAAGTGACTGTAAATTTGTCTCAGCAGCATGAATAGAATTAGATTTCAGATTATTTGAAAACATAATATAACTGAGAGTGGAAGTTGCAAATCCAAGAACTAGCATAAGAGCAATGGTAATTTTAAGAAACTTTTGTCGTAATGTCGTGGGAGATTTCTTTTTCATGTTTATATTCCTCCTCATATGATCGAATAAAATGGGATATAAATTTATTTTTTATAACTTAATTTATATATAAGTATAGCATACCTGAAAAGGGCAGGAAAGGGAAAGGATATCTAAAAAAAATATATAATTTTGTAGAATAAAACATTTTTTAGGATGAAGCAGGGAAGAATATATAGCAATTTTAGAGAGAAAGGGCATAAAATCATAGACCAGTCCATGGCAATAAAAGTATAATTTATTATAATTATAATATAAAAAACAGGAGGATTTAAGGTATGAGAAAAAAGTTAATAAGTGCTTTTTTGGTGCTGGCAATGACAGCAGCCACTCTCACAGGATGTGGTGGTGGCGAAACAAAAGAGCAGTCTTCTAACGAGCAGACGGAGACAGTAGGAAGTAATGTTGTCAGTGGTTCTGATGATGCTAAGACTGTGCTAAAATGGGCAATCTGGGATGCGAAGAAAGCATTATACTGGCAGGCAATTGCAGATGCTTACACAGAAAAAAATCCTGATGTTAGGATTGAGATGACAGATTTAGGTTCATCGGATTACGGTACTGTACTTTCGACAGAATTATCTGGTTCTGGTTCGGAATTTGATGTTGTGACGGTTAAAGATGTTCCCGGATATGCGACATTAGTATCAAAAGGAGTTTTGGAACCATTAAGCGACAGAATTGCTGCAGATGGAGTGGATTTATCACTTTATAATGGTATTACAGAGCAGGTAACAGTAGATGGACAGTTATATCAATTCCCATTCCAGAAAGATTTTTGGTTACTCTATTATAATAAGGACATCTTTGATGATGCTGGAGTTGAGTATCCAAACAATGACATGACAATCGAAGAATATGACGCATTGGCACGTTCTGTTACAAAATCTGGATTTGGAGATGAGCAAATTTATGGTGCTCATTACCATACATGGAGAAGTGCAGTCCAACTTTTTGGCATTCTTGACGGAAAACATTCTGTACTAGATGGAAATTATGATTTTGCAAAACCATATTATGAGATGGTGAAAAAACAGGAAGAAGATGGAGTATGCAGAACATATATCGATACAAATGCTTCTCAGCTTCACTACTCAGCAGCATTTTCAGAAGGAAATACAGCAACAATGAATATGGGTACTTGGTATATTACAACTTTGATTTCAAGTCTTGCAAGTGGAGAGTATAATTCAGATTTGGTTGGAAATTGGGGATTAGCAAAATATCCACATCCAGAAGGAGTAGAAGCAGGAACTACATTGGGAACAGTCACAGGACTTGCAATTCCAACTTCTTCCAAAAATAAAGATGCTGCATGGGATTTCATTAAGTTTGCAGGTAGTGAAGAAGGTGCAATGGTTCTTGCAAGCATCGGCAACTTCCCAGCTATTATGACAGATGAGGTTATTGATACTTTGACAAGTATTGATGGATTCCCACAAGATGAAGAAAGTAAAGAGGCATTGAAAACAGTTCAGGTTTATTTGGAGGCACCATACGCTGATAACATTTCTGAAATCAATACTATTTTGGATACTTATCATAAAGATATCATGAATGGAGATACATCTATTGATGATGGAATTCAAAAAATGAATAAGGAAATTAGTTCACTGAAATAGGTATAAAATTTGACATATAGAGCCGGTAATATTGCGGTACGCTCATGTTATCGGCTTATATTGTACCCTTTTATGAAAAAGAAAGGAGGGCGCTTTGTAAGCGCAAAATAATATGGAAAATGCGAGTGAAATGACAAAAAATAAAAAGGCACGAGATAGAAAACGAGCGCTTGTGGCATATTCATTTATAGCACCAAATTTTATTGGATTTGCAGTTTTTACAATGATTCCAATTATTTGTGCATTTGCCTTGGGTTTCCTAAAATGGGATGGAAACAATGCAATTCAGTTTGCAGGACTTGCTAATTTTACAAGATTAGCTGGAGATAGTCTATTTTGGGCATCTTTTAAAAATACAATTATTTATTGTGTGGGTACGGTACCATTGACGATGCTGGCATCTTTGGGATTGGCGATTATTTTAAATCAGAAAATAAAAGGAAAAGGAGTTTTCCGTACGATCGCCTTCTTTCCTTATGTAGCATCTTTAGTAGCGATTACAGCAGTGTGGGCGATGGTATTCCATCCGAGTAAAGGACCAGTCAATGCAATTCTCTATTATATATTTCATGTAGAAAATCTTCCAAACTGGTTTGGAGGAGATTTGATTTTACTTACTCTCGTTTTATTTAGTGTGTGGAAGTACATGGGATATTATATGGTAATTTATCTTGCAGGACTTCAGGGAATTTCAGGAGAATTATATGAGGCGGCTTCCCTTGACGGAGCGACAACTTGGCAAAAATTTCTTTATGTAACTTGGCCTCAGCTTCGTCCAACAACATTCTTTGTTGTTGTTATGTTGACAATTAACTGTTTTAAAGTTTATGATATCGCGATTATGCTTGCAGGCGGTGGAGATGGAAGACTTGGAACGTCCTCTACAGTACTTGTTTACTATATTTACCAGAAAGCATTTGTGGAATGGGATTTAGGATATTCTAGTGCAATTGCGATGGTATTATTCTTGATGGTTTTGATTATCACTTTAGTTCAGTTTAGAGTGGAAGCAAAATATGAGAATTCATAAAGTTAAAAAAATGTAGAGGAGGAAAAAAGATGGCTAAAACATCATCGATTAAGCGAAGTCAGCGAATTGGAAAAATCGTGCTTTATATATTTTTGATTTTGATTACGATTATCATGGTTGTTCCATTTCTTTGGATGTTGTCTGCATCCATCAAGACAAATACAGAAGTATTTAAGATGACACCGTTCCAATTTATTCCAGATGTTCCACAGTGGAGTAATTACATAAATATATGGACAAGAATACCTCTGGCAAGATTTGTAGGAAATACGGTATATTTGACTATTATCGTAACGACATTGCAGGTAATAACAAGTAGTTTTGCGGCATATGCATTTTCGAAATTAGATTTTAAATATAAGAACGTATTATTTTTAGCATATATTGCAACGATTGCGATGCCATGGCAAGTATATATGGTTCCACAGTTTATTATGATGCGTGGCATGGGATTGAATGATAAGTTGCTGGCAATGATTTGTCTACAGGCGTTTTCTGCATTTGGTGTATTCATGATGAAACAGTTTTATGAGGGAATTCCTGATTCACTATGCGAGGCGGCAAGAATTGATGGTATGAGTGAGTATAAAATTTATCTCAATATTATGTTGCCGCTTTCCAAACCAGCACTTTCTACATTAGTTATCTTTACATTTGTCAGCACATGGAATGATTATCTTGGACCATTAATTTACTTAAAGACAGAGACAAAGAAAACAATTCAGCTTGGTTTGAAAATGTTTATTGGACAGTATGCAGCAGAATATGGATTAATTATGGCAGGCTCTATTATTACTCTTATTCCTGTACTAATTGTATTTTTAGCATTACAAAAGTACTTTGTAGAAGGAGTAGCTGCTACTGGTGTGAAAGGTTAAAATACAAAGAGGAGTAATGATTATGGCAGAAAAGATTCGAAATAAGATGGAGAATTTTTTGTATTATTACAAAGGAAGTGTAATTGCAGGCTGTCTAGTCATTACTCTTCTTATATATGGGGTTTTTAGCTATATAACAAGTGAGGCGGAACCCATAATATACGGAGAAATATTGAATCAGACAGTGACAGAGGAAGTCGTTCAGATTGTCTGTAATAGAGGGCTAAGAGCAATGGGAAAAGATTCAAAACAGGAAAGAATTTTGCTGGAAACAGGTCTTATGATTGATGTGGAACAGCCAGAGAAGAATTTGACAGATGGAGCATTAGAGAAAATGACAAGTCAGATTTTTTCTCATGAGTTGGATTTTTTGATTGGACCGCCAGAAATAATGGATTATTATGCTGAGCTCGGCGGACTTTATAGTTTGGATGAATGGCTAGAAGAAGGGGGAGATTTGGGGGCTACTTTAGTGAAAAGTTGGAATAAAGAAGGGAAAAGAAAGTATTACGGAATTGATATTAGCAAAACTTTGCTTGCCGCAGAAGATGGTAAGACAGTGTTTTGTATATTAAACAATAGTGAGCATAAAGAAGAAACAATGATATTTTTAGAGAGTTTATTTAGATAAGAGTGGAAATTGTAAAGGAAATTATTTTTTAGGAAGATTTATGATGGATAGGAGGAGTCACAAATTATGAAGGGATTATTTCAAATGGAGAATCCAGTGTGGATATTCATGGGAAAGTTGGTAGATATGTTTGTTTTGACCATACTCTGGTTTTTAACAAGTCTGCCTATTATTACAATTGGAGCTTCAACGTCAGCTTTGTATTATGTAACATTGAATCTTGCAAATAATGAAGAAGGTTATGTGGTTCGTTCCTTTTTTCGGGCATTTAAGGAAAATTTGCGGCAGGGAATTTTGGCAGGGATTTTAACAATTGCCGGAGGTGTATTTCTTGGATGTGATATTTATGTGTATTATCATATGAAGGGGAGCGCAGGAACGATTATGTTTTGGTCAACCCTGATTTTGATAATAGTTTATGCTATGACAGTTTTATATCTGTTTCCATTGATGGCGAGATGCCAGACAGATTTAAAGCATCTTTTGGCTATGGCATTTGTGATGGCAGTGAAAAACTTTGGATGGACTCTTTTTATGCTTGTAATTACAGTATGTTTGTTTGTAATTGGAATTTTTGTTATGGCACCTTTACTGGCAATTGCAGTTGGAGGAGTCGTATATATTCATTCTAAGATTTTGAATATGTTGTGGAAAGAATATTATCCTAGACTTATAGTATAAGTCTGTTTAGATATATAGATAAAATATTTTTTAGGAGGAAAATTTGTATGTTATACCCAAAATTAAATGATGCGAGAGCATTGGTGGATTTATCAGGTATTTGGAAATTCAAGTTAGACGATGGAAGTGGGTTTGAAAATAGGTGGACGGAAAATCCTCTTGTAGACTTTGTATGCGTCGCAGTGCCAGCTTCCTATAATGATCAGATAGAAGGTGTGGATTTTCGTGATCATTATGGATGGGCTTTTTATCAGACAGAAGTAATGGTGCCAAAGATGTTGCTTTCTCAAAGAGTCGTACTCCGCTTCGGTGCAGTGACACATAAGGCAAAAGTATATTTGAATGGAATATTAATTTGTGAGCATGAGGGAGGATTTCTTCCATTTGAGGTTAAAATTAATGATTTTGTGCATTCAGGAAAGAATTTGCTTTGCGTAGCAGTGGATAATCGAGTAGATTATTCTACACTTCCAATCGGAAATGAAGTCGGTGCTGCTTTCTTTGGAGCAGATCTTCCTGATATACCAAGTGTAAACCATACAATTCAAAAACCACATAATACGCCAAATTTTGACTTCTTTAATTATGCAGGAATTAACCGTCCAGTAAAAATCTATACAACACCAGAAGCATATATTGAAGATATCATACTAATACCTAAGATTAGCGGACAGGATGGAATTGTAGAATATACAGTAAAATGTAGAGGAGAAGGTCAAGTAAAAATACAAATTTACGATGAAGAAAAAAGAATTGTGGCAGAGCAATTTGGAGAACAAGGACAAATTATTATTCAAAATGCACGATTATGGGAGCCAGGAAATGCTTATCTTTATACAGCAAAGGTGGAATTTGGACAAGATTTGTATGAAGAGGAATTTGGTATTCGCTCAGTAGAAATTTGTGGAAATCAGTTTTTAATTAATGGAAAACCTTTTTATTTTAAGGGATTTGGAAAACATGAAGATAGCGAAGTTCACGGAAGAGGATTAGATCAGGTAATGAACGTCAAAGATTTATCACTGCTAAAATGGATAGGGGCGAATTCTTTTCGAACCTCTCACTATCCTTATGCGGAAGAAATGTTGAATTTATGTGATAGACTTGGAATTGTAGTCATTGATGAGACAGCTGCTGTTGGATTAAATTTTGGTTGGAATGATGAAGGTTATAAAAAATTCCGTACGAAAGAACATCATAGACAGGTAATCAAAGATTTGATTTCGAGAGATAAAAATCATCCATGTGTTGTTATTTGGTCCATTGCAAATGAGCCAGATACAGAAAAGCAGCCACAGGAGGCTCACGATTATTTTATGCCGTTGTATGAGCTAGCTCATGAATGTGACCCACAAAACCGTCCAGTTACTCTAGTTATTTGTCAAAATGATTATACAAAAGATATAATTGCGCCAAAGATGGATATTATTTGTGCAAACCGTTATTATGGATGGTATGTATTTGGAGGAGATTTAGAGGCAGCTGAGAAGGCAATGAGAGAAGAAATGCAGTACTGGAAAAACTTGGGAAAGCCATGGATGATTACAGAGTACGGAGCAGATACGGTGGCGGGAATTCATATGGTTACGCCAAATATGTTCAGCGAAGAATACCAGGTAGAATATTATAAAATGATGAATAAGGTTTTAGATGAATTTGATTTTGTAGTTGGTGAGCATACTTGGAATTTTGCAGATTTTGCAACAATTCAAGGAACCTTACGTGTAGATGGAAATAAAAAGGGAATATTTACGAGACAGCGAAGACCAAAGTTGGCGGCACATTATTTTAGGGCACGTTGGAATGACATCCCAAATTTTGAATATAAAAAATAAGAGAGGCAAGAAATACAAATGACTGAGTTTAAACCGACATGGTATACAATTCAAGAATTTACACAAATAAAGCCAGTTTGTATGTATCATAAAGAAAACGAAATTTGTAAAGAAGAGTTTCCTGAAATTGAAAATCTTCATGTGCTTGCGAGGGCAAATCTAGAAGTGACGGCAAGAAAATGTATGAAAATTCGCATTACAGCGGATGATTATTATAAGCTATATATAAATGGTGTCTATGTTGGTCAAGGTCCTGCACCAGCATATCCAGAACATTATTATTATAATATCATTGATATTACCCCTTTTTTGCGGGAAGGAAAAAATATACTGGCGGTACATTTATATTATCAAGGACTTATAAATCGGGTATGGAATAGCAAGGATGGAAGATTTGGTTTGGCCTGTGATATAATCGATGATGTGGATTATAAAATCGTACCTACTTGGAAATATCACATATCGCATGCTTTTTCTGGCAGCATTATAGGATATGATACGCAGTTTTTGGAAAATTTCGATAGTCGCAAGTGGGAAGAAAATTGGAATACTATAGGATATGACGATAGCACATGGGATAATATGGTGCCTGCATCGTGGGCAGATTATTGTTTTATGGAGCAACCGGTAAAAATGCTCGATGTTTACAAAAAAAAGCCGAAAGTACTGAAAAGAGAGGGAAATACTTGGTTTTTAGATATGGGGCAAGAGGTTACAGGTGTATTGCAAATAAAGGCATTTGGTATAGAGAACGGTAAGATTATAATTCGATATGCAGAAGAATGTCAGGAGGATGGAACGATATGTTATCATCTAAGATGCAATTGTCAATATGAAGAAATATGGACATTAAGGGAAGGCGAAAATTTATTGGAGCCTTATGACTATAAAGGATTTCGCTATGCACAGCTGGTCTGCGAAAATGGAGTAGATATTTTGGATGTAGAGGCAGTAGTCAGACATTATCCTATGAGAGAAGAGTTATGTATGTTTCAGAGCACTCATCCATATTTAGATCAGATATTTGCTATCTGTAAAGCTGGAGTGAAATATGGGACACAGGAGGGGTATTTAGATTGCCCGACAAGAGAAAAAGGTCAGTATTTGGGAGATGCGATTATAACGGCACATTCTCAAATATGGTTGACTGGTACAGTAGAAATGCTGCGAAAATGTATTGACCAATTTGCTCATACTTCATCAATCTGTCCAGGGCTTATGGGAGTAGCTCCAGGTGCGCTTATGCAAGAAATTGCGGATTTTTCGCTTTTATGGTCTCAGTTTTTGATGATAGATTATCAGTTCACTGGAGATAAAGCATTTCTTGCAAAATATTATCCGATAGCAAAAAAAATTATAGAACATTTTCGTCAGTATGAAAGAGAAGATGGATTATTAGTACAGGTAAAAGATAAGTGGAATTTAGTTGATTGGCCAGAAAATCTTAGAGATAATTATGACTTTATTTTAAGTCGTCCAGTAGTTGCAAGGGGATGTCATAATGTGATAAATGCACTCTATGTGGGAGCAGTAAAGTTATTATCTTCTATCGAAGAAATTCTCGAGATATCGGTAAGTTATGACTGGGAGAAATTAAAAAATTCTTATATAAATACATTTTATTCCAGAGAGAAGAAATTATTTACAGATAGTGAGAGCAGTATACATACTTCTCTTCATTCGAATATATATGCGTTGTATTTTGGGCTATATCCAGAAGATGGAAAATCGCAAATTGCAGATTTTTTAATGGAAAAGGGATTTCAATGTGGTGTGTTTATGAGCTATTTTTACTTAAAAGCTCTTGCCCAGATAGGAAGATACGAGGATGTATATCAGATGTTAGTCAATGAGAGCCAAAACGGCTGGGTCAATATGTTAAGAGAGGGGGCGACTACTTGCTGGGAGGCATGGGGAAAAGAGCAGAAATGGAATACTAGTTTATGTCATCCTTGGGCAAGTGCTCCGATATCGATTTTGATTGAGGATATAGCAGGATTTATGCCAAATCCAAAAGAATTGGAGGGATTTTATTTTGAGCCACATATTCCAGAGGAAATAGAAGAATTTCAAATGAGGATACCATTTAGAGGAAGAAGCTATATCATTGAGAAAAAAAATGGAAAAATAGTTTTAAATACTGTCAAAAAATAAACTTTTTTATTAAGATATTATTATTTTTGTTGATAGATTTTTTGGAATAGTTTCTCTTTAGATATTTAATGCTGCGGCAAGAATTAGTACAGTTTGCCGCAGCATTTTTTTGTAAAAGTATTAAAATATTATTTATGATTACAATGAAAAATTTTATGAAACTTTTTCTATTTCTCCGCATGCAATCTTTTTTCCAGATCCACCAGAAGGCTGAGTTTTAAAGTCATCTGGCATTTCATGGACTACTACTGTTCTTCCGACGATATCTTCTGGCGTAAATCTATTTGTATAAAACACCATCACTCCCATTCCGTCGTTTGAAAAAATCGGTGGCATATCTCCCGCATGTTGTGGATGTGGATAATTTTGGGGATTAAAATGTCCCAATGTATCTGCAAAATAATCTTCTTTATTTCCACTACAGCGGTTTCCCTCATGAATATGAAATCCCAAAATAGGATATTTTTCTTCCCCTATTTGTCTTGGGAGACCGTCGATTTCTATTGCCACAATACTACCTTTTTTCCATTTATAAAATTTTATGGTGCCTGCAATTTTGGGATACTCTTCACTGCCTAAAATATCCGCATATGCATCTGGCCAGCTTTCTTGTAGTTCTCTACACATTAAGTATAATGCTCCAATTTGCATGTTTTAACCTCCTTATATTTTTGATTGTATCTGCAAAGCAAATATACAAGTTTTGTTGAAAGAAATGAGACATAATACTAGTATATGTCATAGAAATTTATATGTTTGTAGTGTTTTTGTGGATGATAAAGAAAGAAACATAGAATTCTCAAATGGCTTATAATAAATATAAAAAATTAATAGATATATTGGCAAACTATAAAAATTAAGTTAATATATTAATACAAAGAATTAGACTAGCGATGAAATTTTAATAAATAGTGATTGATGAAAAACAGAGTTAGGAAATCTTAAATACGTAAGAGTTTCTTCCCTACAAAATGTAGATGTATCGGGTACTCATTGGTTGGAACGTCCTATTGTGCCAAATGGATTGATAGTTCCCGACTTTTTTTATTATAGAAAAAATGAAATTAACAGAACAAAAATTAATGATTTGTCGAATGTTAGGTAATATGACATTCCCAGAGCGGTTTGAAGCACATCAAGTGGAGCGGCATATATGTTGAGAAAATGAATTGAAAGAAAAAGGAGACGAAATATTGTGGTGAAAAAAGTTTTGAAAGATGTAAGAATCATATTGGTAATATTGTTAGCAATAGTTCTTATTTATATTGGGTATGTGGTATTATCCTATCATCGGATAGAAGATAATCTGATGTTGACGACAGATGCATCTATTTTGGAGCAGATAAAAAAGAGACAGATTGATATAAATGAAAAGAGGGAATTTGTTATCGCCACAGCAAATCTTGGATTTGGAGCATATGATCAAGAATTTGACTTTTTTATGGATGGAGGAAAACGGTCTTGGGCAAAAAATGCAGAGCGAGTGAGAGAAAATATTATAGGATCTGCACAAGCACTTTGGAACATTCAACCAGATTTTTTATTGTTTCAGGAAGTAGATACTAACGGTACAAGAAGTTATCATGTGAATGAATATGATATTTTAAGAGAACAGTATCCATCTTTTACGTCTGTATTTGCACAAAACTATGACTCGGCCTTTTTATTTTGGCCGATATATCAGCCTCACGGAAAAAATCAGGCTGGTTTGGCAACCCTATCTTCTTATGATATTGCAAAAGCAAAGAGGCGTAGTCTGCCAATTTCTAATAGTATGAAAAAATTTCTTGATTTAGATCGTTGCTATTCAATCAGCAAAATTTCAGGAAAGTATGGACAGGATTTAGTTTTGATTAATGTGCATCTCTCCGCCTATGGTGTGAATGAAGAGATTTTGAAAGAACAAAGAGATATGCTGTATGCAGATATGAAAAAAGAATATGAGAATGGAAATTATGTGATTGCTGGAGGGGATTTTAATCATGATTTGATAGGAAATTCGGGAGAACAATACGGTAATCAAGTGACAGCGGTGGAAAGTTGGGCGAAACCTTTTGATTTTGACTCGATTCCAGAAGGTTTTACATTAGGTTCTAAGGCACTTGTGGATGCGGGGAAATTTGATATGGCGGCAACTTGTCGTGATACAAGTCGTCCATATGATGGAACAAACGATAGATGGTTACTCGACGGATTTATTTACTCAGATAATATAGAAATGTTAGAATATGATACGATAGATTTAGATTTTGCCTATTCAGATCATAATCCAGTACAGATGAAATTTCGGCTACTTTCAGAGTGAAGGCAGGTTTTTTCTTATTAAATGAGAATGGTATTTATTAGTTGATAGTTGGGATTGACATAAAAGAATATTATCGATAACTTTCAGTTTATACAATAGGATAAATAAATTTTTCAAAACAAGGAATCTTTCACCAAAAGGTTACAGAGACATAATTTGAAAATGCTATTTTATATAAGATATTAAAATTAAAAACCGATATACTTAAAAGAGTAGGAAGTATGAGGGGGATACGCAGGATATGATGGGTAAAATTATTGTTGAGATTTTTATTATAAAATAATTTCTTAATGAGAAAAAATATATAATAAAGCGAAAAAGAGAAAAAGATAGAAAAAATATGATTTATGTAGGATTTGCAGTAGTAGGTAGAATTTATATTGTATGAGAGACAAATATTTTTTAATCATTATAAGGTTTTTGCATTTTTTTTTGTATTTGACTTTGCATAAAAAATGATTTATGCTATACTTTTTTTGTCGCATACTAATGAAAAGTATATAACAATACGCATATTTAGAGGAGGAAAAAATATGTTAGAAAAAGTATTTCATTTACGGGAGAAAAATACGACTGTAAAGACAGAAGTTTTGGCTGGTCTTACTACCTTTCTTGCTATGGCTTATATTCTTGCGGTTAATCCAGGAATGTTAAGTGAGACTGGTATGAGCTTTCAGGGGGTCTTTATTGCAACGGCCGTCAGTAGCGCAGCAGCTTCTATTTTGATGGGCTTTTTAGCTAATTATCCAGTAGCTCTTTCTGCTGGTATGGGTGTAAACGCTGTATTTACTTACACCATCGTTATGGGAATGGGACTTACTTGGGAAGGTGCGCTCGCATGTGTATTTGTTTCTGGTATTGTTTTCATTTTGATTACTGTGACTGGTATCAGAAGTATTATTATCAATGCAATTCCAGCGCAGTTAAAGTTGGCAATTGGAGCAGGTATCGGATTTTTTATCGCGTTTATTGGTCTGATTAATGCGCAAATTGTAGTAAATAGTGATTCTACATTAGTGACACTTGGCGATTTTACAGATCCAGTAGTTTTATTATCAATATTTGGTATTATTTTGACTGTATTTTTGTTAGTAAAACAAGTTCCGGCTGCTGTATTTTTAGGTATTTTGGGAACAGCAATTTTGGGTATTATTCTTGGAGTACTTGGTGTTTCCAATATGCCACAGCTTCCTACTGGAGTAGTTTCTGCTGATTTTGATTTTAGTCTAGTTGGAGCGTTTGCACGTGGCTTTGGAGAGTTGGCATCTCATCCACAGTGCTGGATGGCAATTTTCTCTTTACTTTTTGTAGATTTTTTTGACACGGCGGGAACATTAGTGGCAGTCGCAAATAGTGCAGGTTTAGTAAACGAAGATGGTGAACTCGATAATATCGAGAGGGCTCTTTTGGCAGATGCAGTTGGAACTGTATTCGGATCTATGATGGGTACTTCTACGGTAACTTCTTTTGTAGAGTCCACATCTGGTGTTAAAGTTGGTGGAAAGACTGGTTTAACTGCTTGTACAACTGGTTTTCTATTTATTTTATCTATCTTTTTCTATCCACTGCTTTCTTGTGTTACGAGCGCAGTGACCGCTCCAGCATTAGTTGCAGTAGGTATTTTGATGGCACAGCAGCTTAAAGAAATTAAGTGGGATAATTTAGTATTTGCTACAAGTACTTTTGTGACAGTTATCATTATGGTTTTGGGATATTCTATTACAAATGGTATTGCACTTGGATTTATTACTTATGCAATTGCAATGGTTGCAGCTAAGAAGGCAAAAGAAGTAAAACTTATTATCTGGATATTAGTTGTGTTATTTATTGTTTACTTTGCATTCTTACCTAAATAAAATAAAGCTATTCAGTATGAGGTAAAAAATAGAAACAGCGCATTTCAATATGTCATTAAAAAAAAGAATATGAACTTCTGAGAGGATGTTGTAAAATGTAAAATTTTAACGAGATATAGTTCTGAATTATTTCAGTGATATCAATATCGTGCATAAAAAATTCATTTTGCAATATCCTCTTTTTATATAGAGGGTATGAGATTCTTTTGTTAAACTTGAGGTATTGAGTGGAATGAATAAGTAGAGTTAAAAATTGTTTTTAGAATCTGATAAAAAACAATCAATATTAGTTTATAACTTATCTTTTTGCATAAAAACTGCTTGATAAATTTAAAAATTATTTTATACTTAATAAAAGGAAGGCAGGAAAGAAGAGGGTGTATATTATTGTTACGGAAAGCGATATTTAGGTATGTAGAAAAACAGTATGGTACAAAACCAGAATATCTTTGGAAGAAAAATCCGAAAAAAGTTGTACTTAGGCATGGAAGAAATCAGAAATGGTACGCTGTCATTGTGAATGTATCGAGGGAAAAATTAGGATTAGAGGGAAACGATACAGTTGATATCATAAATATAAAGAGTACCCCAGAATGGATAGGAGTATTTGTTAAAGCAGAAGGTTTTTTGTCAGGATATCATATGAATAAGAGGCATTGGATGACGATTTTGTTGGATGGGACTGTGAGTGAGGAGAAGATTTTAGACTTTATCGATATGAGCTATGATTTAATTGATGAAAAATAATGCTTTATAAATAATGAGAACTTATATTTTTAAGTCATTTTATTCTTTAAATTTGGTTAAAGTAGTAATGGAAGATGTATATTGTTTTATAAATTATGTTTTTTCTGTGAAAAATTAATTGACGATAAAAAGTATTTATGATAAAATTGATACAAATTTAATGAGAATCTATTCCTTAGAGCATATTACAAATAAAAGTTTTTTGTATTTAGTCATAGGGAATGTCAGTCAATGGAGAGTAGAGGTTAACGTAAGTGTTAGGCAGAATACTCTCCTTTTTATATGTTTATGGCATATGTATTCTCGTAATACTTATCAATTTTATTTTTTTGAACGGTCTTTATATTGCTAATGCCGACGAAAAGATAATTTTTAGGAGGCGAATGTGGATAATAGGATTTTAAGACATCAAAACAAAGCAGATAGAGATATCTGCCTGTGAAATGTATGTAGTACGTGCGGTTATGCAATTAGGGGCTTTGAGTTGAGGATATATTGGTGTTTCTGCAGCTTGTCAGCAACCATCACGGCAATAAGCTGAGTGATTCTGGCAAGCTGTAAATCCGCATGGAATGTTTTTTCTACGCCCTGCAACATAGAAGCTATCTTTGAAGTGGTTGATAGATTTTTCCGGGGATTTTATGCATGAATACATAAATAGTTATAAAATAAGTAGAAAAGAGAATTGACAAAATATGAGTAATTTTTTAGAATAAAAAATGTGTTGTATGATAAAGAAAGAGGAAAGGCAGGAGAAAATGAGAAAATGAGCAAAAAAAATAATACAGTAAGCGTAGATAATATTTATAAGTTGGACGGACGAGTGCCAATCTTAAAAGCGATACCATTTGGATTGCAGCATGTATTAGCGATGTTTGTATCAAATTTGGTTCCAGTGCTATTAGTTTGTAGCACAGCTTATGTGGGAGGAGTAGGACCGGCAGACGGAGGTGGATTAAGTGCCGTAGAAATTTCACAGCTATTGCAGTGTGCGATGTTTGTGGCAGGTATTGGTACGATTGTTCAACTTTATCCGATTTGGAAGATTGGTTCAAGATTGCCCGTTGTTATGGGAGTTAGCTTTACTTTTTTAGGTTCCTTGATAACGGTTGCAACGAATCCACAGTGGGGATATGAGGGAATGATTGGAGCAATTATTGTTGGTGGTATTTTTGAGGGATGCCTTGGTCTTACTGCAAAGTATTGGAGAAAATATATTCAACCGATTGTATCCGCCTGTGTTGTAACAACAATTGGATTTTCCCTACTTTCTGTGGGAATGAATTCCTTTGGAGGTGGTCAAGGGGCAGAAAACTTTGGTATGTGGTATAATATTTTAGTTGCAGCGATCACATTGATTGCATGTTTATTGTTTAAGCATTTTGCGATTGGTGTATGGAAAAACTTAAATGTTTTATTTGGATTGATTGTAGGCTATATTGTATCTGTTATTTTTACGGTTTCTGGAATCGCTAAGATGATAGATTTTGAGCAGTTTAGGACAACGGTTATTCAGGTTGGATTGATAAATATTCCACTTCCTTGTTTTTTTAAAGGGCATATTCCAACGTTCCATTTGGGAGCAATCATTACAGTTGGAATTGTGTTTTTAGTATCGGCGGCAGAGACAATCGGTGATACAACGGCAGTATGTACAGGTGGTCTTGGCAGAGATATTACAGAGCGTGAAGTTCAGGGTTCTCTGGCATGTGACGGATTTTTCAGTGCATTTTCAGGACTATTTGGATGTAATCCGATTACTTCCTTTAGCCAGAATGTGGGATTAGTGGCGATGACAAAAGTAGTTAATCGTTTTACTATTTTGATGGGTGCACTTGTCTTAATTTTGGCATCCTTATTGCCACCAATTGGCGCATTTTTCAACTCACTTCCAGACTGCGTGCTCGGTGGCTGTACTGTTATGATGTTTGGTTCCATCGTATTTAGTGGTGTGAAGATGATTGCGGAATGTGGATTTAGTGATAGAAATATGACAATTGTGGCATTGTCTTTTTGTATTGGTATTGGAGTTACTTTAGTAGATTCTACTATCTTAGGTGCTTTTCCAGATTTAATTGGAGGTATTTTTGCAGGAAATCCAGTTGCTGGTGTATTTGTCGTTTCTATAGTGTTAAGTCTTGTATTGCCAAAGGATGGAGAAAATGTAAAGAATTCTTAATGCTATTTCCCTTGCATTGCTCTTTTCTTCGGAGTAAAATGAATTTATGAGAAGAAAAAATTTTTCTGAACATGATAAATACTATATATGATAGAAAAAAGGAGAATTTATGAAGAGGAGAGGGAAAATCTTTACCGTTTTGGCAGTTGTCATTTTGGCAGCAATTTATTATTATGTGGAGCTTCCAGCCATTAATATTCATGAGACTGGCTTTTGGAGCTTTATTATAGGAGTTTTAGTTTTACTACTTATATTTAGTTTTGGAAAGATATTTAGAGGTGGTATTCGCAGCAAAGATGATTTAAAGAGTTTAAGGTATGAAATCCGAGGGAAAAAGGGCTTAAAGATAATGATAGCAGCGCTCGTGATAGTTATAGCTTTTTATGCAGCGGGAAGTATTTTATCGTCTCCGATTGTCAATGCAAAAAAGTATCAAAAGCTTTTAGAGCCAGAGACAGGAGATTTTGTAAAAGATATTGATCAAGTTGACTATAATCAGATTCCACTTCTTGACAAGGATTCGGCAGAATTACTTGGAAATCGTAAGATGGGTAGTATGGTTGATATGGTATCTCAGTTTGAGGTAAGTTCCCTTTATTCCCAGATTAATTATAATGGAAGACCCGTCCGTGTCACACCGTTAGTGTATGCAAGCTTTATTAAGTGGTTTACAAACCAAAAAAGTGGAATTCCAGCTTATATATCGATTGATATGGCAACACAAAATACACAGCTTATTAAGTTATCAGAAGGAATGAAATACTCTGAATCAGAATATTTTAATCGAAATATTTACAGACATTTGAGATTTCATTATCCAACTTATATTTTTGATCAGCTTAGTTTTGAGATTGACGAGGAGGGGACTCCATACTGGATTTGCCCTGTGAAAAAATTTACAATTGGTCTTTTTGGAGGACAGACAATCGGAAAGGTTGTTCTTTGCAACGCCATTACAGGAGAATGTCAGTCCATGGATGTAAAAGATGTGCCAAGTTGGGTTGATCGCGTATATCCAGCGGATTTATTAATTGAGATGTACGATTATCATGGAACATTAAAAAATGGATTTATTAATAGTGTTCTAGGACAAAAAGGATGTCTTGAGACGACAGATGGATATAATTATATCGCACAAGATGATGATGTTTGGGTATATACGGGTGTTACCTCCGTCAGTGGAGATCGCTCTAATGTAGGATTTGTCCTTATGAATCAGAGAACAAAGGAGACGAAGTATTACGAGATTGCTGGAGCGGAAGAATATTCTGCGATGGACTCCGCCGAGGGTCAGGTACAGAACTTAGGTTATAAGGCCGCTTTTCCACTTCTTCTAAATATTAGTGGAGAGCCAACTTATTTCATGGCTCTGAAGGATAATGCAGGCTTGGTAAAGAAATATGCAATGGTAAATATTCAAAAATATCAAAATGTCGCTATCGGCGATACCGTATCTGCCTGCGAGAAGACGTATAAGAAAATGATTGTAAAAGGAGGCGGCTCTAGTTCTTCGGATGCAGATGAACAGACGATAGAAGGTAAAATTACTCGTATGGCGCAGGGGGTTGTAGATGGCAATACGCATTTCTATCTTGTAATTGAGGGAAGTGAGCTTATTTTTGATGTGCCGATTGTAGATTTTATGGAAATTGTCAAATATGATGTCGAAGATAAGATTAAGATGAGTTATGTTGAGGGAGAGCCGACTTGTACCGTATTGAAGATTGGAGATAGAGAAGTATCGGAAGATATGACAAAAGAGAATGAAGTAGTAGAGGAAAATATAGATAGCATTACTGATGAGAATGAATAAAAGGTAGACTATTTTATATATTTGGAAGAGGAGTTCTCTATTTTGCTTAACTTTTAAATATAATGATTATGTGATGAAAGAGGATTGAATTTTGCATTATATGGAATTTGATCCTCTTGTTCTGTTAAAAATAAAAATATTAATTGTGAATATAGCTAATCATAATTTTTTTAAAAGCAAAACTAAAAAATAGAATAGAGTGTCAATTTATATTATATTTTGTATGAAAAATATAGTAAAATTACTATAAAAGGCTATAAATTGAAAAGCTGATGAAAGAACTTTCCGGCTTTCTGTCTTCTATTGAATAAAAAAAAGGATTTGGATATACTAATACTAAGTTAAAAGGAGGATAAATTAATATGGATAAAAAATTAGAACAGTTAAAAGGAAAGTTGATTGTATCTTGTCAGGCTCTTAGTCATGAGCCACTTCATTCTTCCTTTATTATGGGAAGAATGGCTCTAGCAGCAAAGCAAGGAGGCGCATTTGGCATTCGTGCTAATACAAGGGAGGATATAGAAGAGATTCAAAAGGTAGTTAATCTTCCAATTATTGGAATTGTAAAGAGAGATTATGACGACAGCGAGATTTATATTACTCCTACAATGAGAGAGATTGAGGAACTTATGGAGGTAAAGCCAGAGATTATCGCTCTAGATGCGACAAATGCAAAGCGTCCAGGTGGCGTGAGTTTGGAAGAATTTTTTGACCAAATTAAGAGCATATATCCAGACCAACTTTTGATGGCAGACTGTTCTACTGTGGAAGAGGCAGTTTTTGCAGATAAACTCGGATTTGATTTTATCGGAACAACACTTGTCGGATACACAAAGCAGAGTAAGGGTGATAAAATTGAGGAAAATGATTTTGAGATTTTAAGAGAAATTTTATCAAAAGTATCACATCCTGTTATTGCGGAGGGAAATATCAATACGCCAGAAAAGGTAAAAAGAGTAATTGAGCTTGGCTCTTATAGTGTAGTTGTTGGTTCTGCAATTACAAGACCACAGCTTATTACAAAAACATTTTCTCAAGTGTTATAGTAACAATTGCTGTTAGATAAATAGTGGTTCCCAGTTAATGCCCTAAAAATGGATGGATTATTGACAAAAATCTTAAGTTTTATGTTATAATAAAAAAGGTAGTTGGGTTTTGGTTGGTAATTTTGGGACATTTATGTCTTGTGCAAAGAGCTGTCAAAGAGAAAAGGAGATATGGATGGAATACTATGTGGAATCAATTATTCCGATTATTGAGGAAAAATACGATAGTTTTACAAATGTAGAAAAAAATATTGCGGATTTTTTTATTCACAACCAGGAGAAAGTAGATATCTCAGCGAAGTCTCTCTCAAAAAAACTTTTTGTCTCGGAGGCGTCATTATCTAGATTTGCCAAAAAATGTGGTTATAAAGGTTATCGCGAATTTATCTATCAGTATGAGAAGACTTTTGTAGAGGAAAAAGCTTCCATTACTGGTAATACAAGGATGGTATTAAACGCCTATCAAGAGCTCCTAAATAAGACTTATGCCTTGGAGGACGAAAAACAGATAAAAAGAATTTGTCAATATTTAAGTGAGGTATCGAGAGTATTTGTCTGTGGAAAGGGGAGCTCAGGTCTTGCGGCGAGTGAGATGGAACTTCGCTTTATGAGGCTTGGATTAAATATTCGCTCTATTTTAGAGAGCGATCATATGAGAATGCAGACTGTTTTTCAAGATAAAAATAGTTTAGTTGTCGGATTGAGCATCAGTGGTGCAAGAAAGGATGTTTTATATTTATTAAAGGAGTCTAGTAAAAAAGGAGCCAAAACTATTTTAATTACGGCGAATAAAAAAGATTCTTTTGCGGAATTTTGTACAGAAATAGTGCTTGTGCCATCATTAAAAGAGCTGAATTATGGAAATGTGATTTCTCCACAGTTTCCACTGCTTATTATGTTAGATATTATTTATGCTAATTATCAAGAGGAAGATAGGCAGTTAAAAGAGAGACTTCACAGTGACACATTGAGAGCGTTGGGAGTTGGAGTGAGAAATAGACATAAGTGAGGGGATAAATAAATATGGTTATTAAAAATGTAAAACGTTATACAGAGGAAAATAAATTTGTAGATGGAGAAATTTATATAAAGGAAGATTTGTTTTCGTCAAAGGAAGAGAGAGAGCAGGAGATAGAGGTCATTGACGGTGAGGGTTGCTACGCAATTCCAGGGCTAATTGACTTACATTTTCACGGATGTATGGGATATGATGTTTGCGATGGGACAAAAGAGGCAATTGAGGAAATTGCAAAGTATGAGGCTTCTGTTGGTGTAACTGCTATCTGTCCTGCGACGATGACTTTGCCGGTAGAGGAGTTAAATGATATTTTGACTATAGCGGCGGAGTATAAAAAAGAGCAGGAAAATGAAAAAAAAGTGAATGAGGCAGATTTGATTGGGATAAATATGGAAGGTCCATTTATTAGTCCAGCCAAAAAGGGAGCACAAGATGCGAGAAATATTTTGCCTTGTGATGAGGAGATAGCAAAGGGATTTTTAAAAGCGTCCAGCGGATTGGTAAAATTCATCGGTGTGGCGCCGGAGGAAAGTAGTTTTACAACGGAATTTATCAAAGAGATGAAAAAAGAAGTAACAATATCGCTTGCACATACAAATGCAGATTTTGATGATGCAGATGAAGCATTTAAGGCGGGCGCAAAGCATGCCATACATTTATATAATGCGATGACTGGATTTACTCACAGAGATCCTGGTGTGGTTGGAGCAGTCTGCGAGAATAAGCATGTAACTGCAGAGCTAATTTGTGACGGCATTCATATTCATCCAGCAGCTGTTCGCATAACATTTTCAATGCTTGGAAATGATAGGATTATTTTAATTAGTGATAGCATGAGAGCAACAGGAATGACAGATGGCATCTATACGCTCGGTGGACTTGATGTAAAAGTAGAGGGCAATAAGGCTACATTAGTCTCTGACGGTGCAATTGCTGGATCTGTTACGAACTTAATGGAATGCATGAAGACGGCAGTTCAAAAGATGGAAATTCCACTTGAAGTGGCTATAGCCTGTGCGACTAAAAATCCAGCGAAATGCCTTGGTGTGTACGATAAATATGGTTCTATTACAGCTGGCAAGAAGGCAAATTTAGTTTTGCTTGATAAGGAACTTAATGTGAGAGCTGTTATTAAGGATGGAAAAAGAATAAAATAGAGAAAATATAATGATATACTCATAAAGAGATAGAAACGATTTCTAAATGAATTTTGTTTCTATCTTTTTTTATTCCTATATTATATTTTCGAGAATCCAAATCTGTGGTGTTAAATCTTGAGGTCTATAGTAAAAATTTAAGAAGTTTGCTATTATTTTTGCACGCACACACTTTTTTGGGATTTTGAAATGGGCGATTTGTATTTATAATTCATAGATTTAGTTGAAAAAATTGACTTTTTATATTGTATAAAGGTATAATAAAAAAGAAAAATATATAGAGGAGAGCCAAAGATAGAAAAGGCAGTACGGAGGAATTATGCAGGATATATACGAACAAAATAAAATAATAGAAGAGGCAATTGTAAGCGCAGCAAAGGATCCCTCTAGAGAAAATTCTATTCATGTATTAGAGATGATTCGGTTTTGTATGCATAAAGGCGGAGAATTTATTATACCAGTGGATATTCCAGCTTCTGAGTTTGATAAGCTAGACGGAATCGATGTAAAGGTCGGTGAACCAATTAAGTCCAAAGAAAATTTAAAGCTTCAATTAAAGGCGTTAAGGGGAAAAAATGGTGAAATGTGGTTTTCGGCTTTTACGAGTAACGAAGAACTTAGAAAGGGAGCTATGACATTTGTTATCTCCTGCAAAATAATGGAATTTTTCAATTTAGTATTAAATACAAAGGAAAGTGTCGGTGTCGCTATTAACGCCTTTGGACAGCCATTTATGATGAAAAAAGAGTTAATTCAGATGATTTTTGATGCGAATAAGCAAAAAAATCAGATTTTCCTTGAAAAGGGTGATATTACAAAGAGTAAATGTGCATGTATTGTCAATGCGGCGAATAACTCTCTGCTTGGCGGAGGAGGAGTTGATGGAGCGATTCACGCGGCAGCAGGTCCAGAGCTTTTAGAGGCTTGCAGAGCGCTTAAGGGCTGTAAAACAGGTGAGGCTAAAATTACGAGAGGATATCAGCTAAACGCCCAGCATATCATTCATACCGTGGGACCAATCTACTCAGAGAATCGAGAAAAAGAATGTGAGCAGCTGCTTCGAAACTGTTATTGGAATAGTCTAGAACTTGCAAGAGAAAATAATATTCACTCTATCGCATTTCCAGCTATCTCGACAGGAGCCTACGGATATCCATTAAAAAAGGCAGTTCCAGTGGCAGTGGCGACTCTCTCTCGATGGCTTTCTGAGCACGAGTACTATGGGATGGCGATTGTGGTTACTTGTTTTGATGATGGGACATATCGAGCTTACCAGAGTTTTATGGATTTTTGTATTGAGCAGAAGAAAAAAGAAAATAGATAGTATATTTTTACTAGGATATAATGTGAATTTTGCTATGGAGTAGTATGATAATGGGATGCAAAATCTTTGTTTATACTGCTCCATGGCATTTTTATGTATGCATATAAGCTTCTTTTCACATAATGGTTTTAAATGGAAGAATCTATGTAGAGTCGAGCTTGAAAAGACTCAATAATCATTTTTCGAAGGCTAGGAGGTTCGATTACAATAGCAGAGCTGCCAAAGCTATATATCCATGAGCGAAAAGCATAAATACCATATACGTTATCTTCGTAATATAAAAATCCGTCTTTTTCATATAGACTTCCGTTTGTTTGGTGTGGTATAAAAAAAGTTAACACTTTATTCTCAAGGATTTCATGATAAAAT
>CAYTNV010000009.1:0-19873 GCA_964439395.1 uncultured Blautia sp.
CGTTCGTTCCCACGATTTTTCGACATACGCTGATTTATGCTGCTTTCGTGAAACTGGCTGCGCTCAGACAATCACTTTCGCAGCAAAACTAAGTATATCGAAAAATAGCGAGAACGCAACGTGTTGGAAAGGGAAAGAACGCTCTTCTGACTGATGGCGTCTCTTTCCCAAAAAACATTTCACTTTATTTGTTTCAAAACCCATAAAACGCTGTATTCTTACTAAATTTATTAATTATATAACCTCATATAATATTATTTCCATTTTTCTGGAAATACAGTTCTTCAGTTAAAGCTTTCTACAAATTTATATATTTTATACAATATTTTCTTTTTTCTCTTTTATTTTTTATATTTTTTTGCTATAATAAAAATGATAAAAATTATTTTTTTGATATATTTTTTGTCTTTTCAGCATATTTTTTAGAAAATTTATTAAAAATAATTTCTTCACTTTATAATCAGTGAGAGGAATTCTAAATATCTTCATATAATATAAAAAAACATGAGGGAAGGTGAAATTATGACACAGAAAGTGATTATAACAATAGGACGTGAATTTGGAAGTCAAGGTAGAAAAATAGGCAAACTTCTCGCCAAAGAATTAGGCGTTAATTTTTACGACAAAAATCTAATTACAATGGCTGCAGAAGAAACAGGAATTAGAGAAGAGCTACTCGATTCTGCAGATGAAAAGGTTGTAAGCCGTCTCCTAGATGCCTACGCTCCAACTGGAATGAGCTATGGAACCTTAAATGATAGACTGTATCGAATTCAATCTAAAATTATCAAAGATATCGCAAGTAGAGAATCTTGTGTCATTGTTGGTAGACTTGCAGATTATATTTTAAGCGATAATAAAGACTGTATTAAAGTATTTATTTATGCTCCTTTTGAAAAAAGAGTACAGACTGTTATGGAACGAGAAAACCTTCCAGAAAATCAAGCAAGAAAATTAACAAAAAAAATGGATAAAATCCGTAAAAGCTATTATCAGCTTTATGCTGACCGCTCTTGGAATCAAAAAGAGGGAAAGCATCTCTTAATTGACAGCAGCCTACTTGGAGTAGAGCGAACAGTAGATCTTTTAAAAACTATAGTTGAACTAAAGCTAGAGGAAGATGAATGGATTAGTTTTGAGGACAAATCAAACTAGAACCCTAATTAGCCGTATAGAAAAAATTTCTATACGGCGTTTCCTATTTTATTAAACTTGGTCTTTTTTCTCTAACCTTCAATACAGGTATGGCATCTCCCTCTATTCTCCCACTCAATGCCACGATAACATCATTTAATGTAACTGCTTTTTCCCCTTTTTGTCTCTCCTGCTTATCTGATAATTGCTCCATATATTCGCCTAATGTCCCAGATATTTCTTTGTCGGTCTCAATTAAATCTTTTGCATTGGGAGTACATATATAAACAAGAACTGTCTTTGCAATTTCATTCGTTTTCTCAAATTCCTCGATAAGACGGGTCCATTGTTCCTCATCCTTTGCAAGCTCCTCCCCAATAAAAATAGCTTTTAAATGTCCAAGAGAAAGCTGCTTTGCATCATCACTTCCGTCCTCTAACTCAGACTGTGCAAGTGTATCTACTTTATAAGAGACGTGGGTGGATTCAGCAATATTTCCCGCCTCTCCCTGCAGCTTACTCGTATCTGCCTTAGAGTAGAAAACTTCCCATGCCTTTTCTCCCGATTTATCTTTATCAATTCCAAGTACTAGAACATATTCCTTCTCCTCTATACTTACCGCCCTCTCACAGCCTGTCAGAAAAGTAGTTCCTATAATACCAACAATACAAAAACTAAATATTAACCTTTTTTTCTGTCCCACACAAAATAAATCTCTTTGAAATAAATTTTCTATCCACTTTTTCACTTTTCATCTTTCCTTTTCTTACTATACTTTCTTTCCCTTCCATTTGACATTCTCATACTCAAAAGCAAGAGATTCTCATTTTTATCCCACTACATTTCTCATGAAAGATACTATATTTTATTATGAATGAAATCTATAAATTAGATAAAACAATACCTCATCCATTCATGGATATTATAAAATCATCCAAGTATTTTTCGTTTTTGTAAAATAAACAGCGGAACAAAAAAAGCTAATAAAAAATCTCCCCACATCAGATACTGATAAAACCTCATAATAATATTTTCCATATTCTGAAAGAAATAAGCAAAAACAAATACCGCAAACAGAGAAATTACCATAACTAAAATTTTATTTTTTTCTAAAACTGGAATTCCCGTCTCAAACATCTTCCAGCCATAAAAAAAATACGCACTAAATACACAAAACATACTAAAAATCCAAAAAACAATGAACAGGATATCCAATCTCTCGACAAATCCCCCTGGCAACCTAACTGCCTGCATAATCTTTAAAGCCGTCCACCATGTTTTTCTCGTAGAATAGACACCAAACATACCTATCGTAATAATATAGATAATAATATTTAATAATACAATCCAAAATGTTCCCATATATGCTGCCTTAGCTACTCTCGTCTTTGACTCAGTCTCCACTACCTCGGGACCTAAAAACAATAAAAATTCAATTCCACGGTAAGATAAAAAAACTGCATACGTAGTTAAAAAACTTTGAAATAAATTTCCCTGCTCTCCCCCTCTTGTCATTGCAAAACGAGATAAATCAATCTCACCTAATGCCAAAACAAGAACAATCAAAAGTGGAATAAAAATATACGGAAATAAAAGCTCCAATGTCCTCGCTCTTCCCTCTAACCCATTGATGGAACAGTAAAATGTGAAAAATAAAATAGGTCCAATAATAACCCAAAGCGCATATCCAGGAAGAACAGATACCTGAATTAATTTGCCAAATAAAATGATTAAAAATACTTGATTAATAAAAAAGCGAATATAATAAATAACACCAGTAAAAAACATTCCACTTTTATCTAGATTTTCTCGGATAAGCTCCACATAACTCCCCTTCATTTTTTTCATAATCCACACAAAAAATGCCACATATGCAAAAGCTAAGATGGAACCTATAAAAAGTGGAATCAATCCATTTCCAGTTTGTCCTCTCACAATAATCGACGGCAGCAAAAGACTGCTGGCACTGAATATCTCTATCATCAACATTCTCTTTATCTGCCGCAATGAAATTCTATCATTCTCAATAAACATAGCCTCACTTCTCCTACTTTCATACGCATTTTACTTTTAAATCTTTACAATTAATTTACGTAATTACTTGACAAAAGCAAATTTCCTCAATTCAATCAATTTGCTTCTATTTTCTTCTTATTCTTGCGTCCTCTCTTGTAAAGACTGGTCGCTTTCTCATAGAAAATAGAGGCCATCTCAAATGAAAGTCTTTTTCATCCTCATAAAAGTTTAGACTTCCCGCCACACTTGGCATCATATAAGGAATACAAAAGCTCTTTAATCCTGCCAAATGAATAAATAATAAAAGCCATCCAAGAAAGAACCCATAAATACCATAGACAGCTGCAAAGATAATCATAAGAAATTTAAGCATCCGGAATGCGGAGGAGAAAGATTCATTCGGCACGGCAAAAGATGCAATCGCAGTCAGAGAAACAACAATAACAACGATAGTACTCACAAGTCCCGCATCAACTGCTGCCTGTCCTACGATTAATCCTCCTACAATTCCGATTGTTCCTCCGAGCTGTCCCGGCAATCGAATTCCCGCCTCGCGGAGCAATTCAAACGATAATTCCATCAATAAAACCTCCACCACAACTGGAAAAGGCACTCCCTCTCTCGCCGCCGCAATCGATAAAATAAGTGAAGTCGGTAATATCTCCGTGTGAAAATTTGCCACCGCAATATAAAAAGCCGGAAGTCCAATCGCCAAAAAAGAGGCCACATAGCGAAGTATTCTCGCAAAACTCGCCACTTCCCAGCGGTCATAATAATCATCACTCGCCTGAAAAAAAATTTGAAAGGTAACGGGGAGAATCAGCACTTGAGGAGAATTATCTACAACTAAGACAATTCTTCCCTCTAATAATGCACTTGCCGTCTTGTCTGGCCTTTGTGTACTCTGAAACTGAGGAAAAGGAGATTTCCAGTTTTTTTCTATAAGTTGTTCTAACATACCTCCGTCTAAAATTCCGTCCATGCTCACCTGATCTAATCTATCTCTGACTGCCTGCAAAATATCTGGTCGCACTAAATCATCCATATACATTAATGCGATATCTGTCTTTGAGCGCTCACCAACTTGCAACTGCTCCACCTTTAATCTCGTATCCCGAATTCGCCTTCGGATAAGTGCTGTATTTGTTCTAAGACTCTCATTAAAGCTATCTTTTGGTCCCCGAAGTACAACCTCCTGGTCAGCTTCCTGCACACCTCTTGTCGGAAAATTTTTACTTGAGATCAAAATTGCATAATCATATTCATCCACAAATAAGATAGTATTGCCAGCCAGTATATTCGTGAGTGCCTCGTCCATATCCTTGACTTCTTTCATATCTGCTGTCTGGATGCTGCTGCATTCAAGTTGAGACATTAAGTTTGCCTCTGTCTTAACAAAATTTTTCAAAAGCGGTGCAAGCACGGACTCCTCCAACATATCTGTCTTTGTCAATCCATCTGTATATACTATATAAAAATTTACTTCTTTATTCGTTCCTGTGCTAAACTCTTTCTTAATGATATCACCACAGTTTATCAGTCTATCCTCAATATACTTTATATTTTCTTTCAAACTCTTCCGAATCGGAGAAGTTGATTTTTCTTTTTCTTCGCCCATCTTTCCACTCCCATCCATCTTCAAAATTTTATATTTTAATATGAGACAGTATCCGCAACTTTGCTAAATTTATACATTCATTCCATCTATTCCTTAAAATAAAAATTCTTTATTACTAACAAATCATCTCGAAATCCAGTCATAAAAAAAGGATATTACAAAATGAATTTCTCAGACAAGATACTAATATCACTGAGTGATTCAACAATATATCTTGTTAAAATCTTACATTTTGCAATATCCTCTTTTTATATCTATTTATCTAATCTAGCATTATCTCTAATCTTATTAAGACGCTTCATTATATTATTTATACCCTTTCCAAAATACTTATGTAATGTCTTATATTCTTTATATAACTCATCATATATAGCCATATTCTCTGGATTTGGTGTATAAGTTTCCTCTCTCACTTTTCCAAGTTTCTGTGCAATTTCATTGGCATCCTTATAACCTGTCACAATCTTATCTGCCGCCGCTGCACCGAGAATTGCCGCTCCAAGTGCACTCGCCTGACTGGAAGCAGAAATTTTAATCTCCTTTTTACAAATATCCGTATAAACTTGAACAAGCATCTTATTTTTTACTGGAATTCCTCCACTTAGTACGATGGAATTCACTGGAACACCGGCATCCTCAAAAGCCTCAATAATCATTCTTGTTCCGTAAGCTGTCGCCTCAATTAAAGATAAATAAATTTCTTCTGGCTTTGTAAGAAGGTTCATACCCATAATCAAACCATTCAAATCAAAATCCATAAGTGGGGAGCGGACACCGTTAAACCAGTCAAGTGCAATTAACCCACTCTGACCTGCTTTATATCCGTCTAATTTCATCTCCAATAATTGATGAACAGAGATTCCTAAATTTCTCGCCTCCTGATAATAAGTTTCTGGCACACAGTTATCTACAAACCATGCAAAATGATCTCCCACACAACATTGTCCTGCTTCATATCCAAAATATCCTGGCATAATACCATCTTTTACAAGACCGCCTACTCCCTCGATTCCTGCCTCTGTCTCAGATAACATCATATGACAAGAAGAAGTTCCAACAATAATCATCATCTCCCCTGGCTTTCCAATTCCACATCCTGGCAAAGACGCATGTGCATCAATAATACCTGTTCCAACAGGAGTTCCAGCCATAAGTCCAAGTTCTCTCGCCATAGAAGCCGTTAAATTCCCAGCTCTCTCACCGACTGATTTAATGGGAGCATCCAATTTTTCCTTCACAATATTTTCCATTCTAGAATCTAATGACTTGAAAAAATCTTTCGATGGATATCCAGTATTGTGGCGATAAAACGCCTTATATCCAGCACCACACGCACTTCTTGTTTCTACCCCTGTCATCTGCCAAATAATCCAATCTAATGCCTCCATAATTCTATCCGCCGCATCATAAACCTCCGGTGCATATCGAAGCGTCTCCAAAATCTTAGGAATCATCCACTCACTTGAAACTTTTCCACCATAGAGAGAAAGCCATTTTTCTCCCCTCTCCCTTGCAATTTTATCAATATCTTGCGCCTCTTTTTCCGCCCCATGATGCTTCCATAATTTTACATAGGCATGCGGATTATCTTTAAATTCTGGAATAAGACAGAGTGGCGTTTTATCTTCCTTCACAGTCATTATCGTGGAAGATGTAAAGTCAACTCCGATACCGATTACCTCCTCTGGAAATACTTTAGATTGCCTCATTATATCTCTAACTGTAATAATAAGCCCCTCCAAATAGTCATCTGGAGACTGCAATGCCCATCCACTTGGGAGCTTCATTCCACCTGGAATGCGCTCCTCCATTACTCCATGTGGATACTCGTACACACTTGTTGCCACCTCTTCCCCTGTCTCAATATTTACTAACAAAGCTCTCACCGACAACGTTCCATAATCTACTCCAATCGCATACTTACTCATAATTCCTTCTCCTTTTTATAAAATTTTATAATAGCTGTATTAAATCTTCCAATGAATTTACAATCATATCTGGAATAATATCATACTGCTCTAAATCCTCCATCTGCGTCTCCCCAGTAAGCACCATAATAGAAGTCGCATCACTTTCCCCTACCAATGCTATATCTGTATAAATGCGATCTCCTACTACAGCAATCTCATTATCTTTGTATCCAGTCTGCTCCATCACATACTCCAACGCATAGTGAGATGGTTTTCCAAAAAATTGTGGAAATCTTTCTGTAGAACGCTCTACTAATTTTGCAATAGAGCCACAATCTGGGATATATTTTCCATCCTTCATCGGACAATTATAATCTGCATTTACTCCGTAATATCCAGCACCATCTCGAATAAATTGACATGCTTTGCTAATCTTTTCATATGTAAGTGTTGTATCAAATCCTAAAACTACAATGTCTGGATTTTCATCCTCTAATAAAAGCCCTGCCTGCATAAACGCTTGCTCTAGATTCGGCGTTCCCACTACATAAAAACTAGCTTCTGAATGATTTTCCTTCAAATATTTGATAATAACCTGTGTTGATAAGAACATTCTATCCTCTCTAACGGGAACTCCCATCTTCTCTAATTTCTCAATATAATCTCTCTGATTTTTGGATGAATTATTCGTAAAATAACAAAAATCTCTTCCCGTATCTTTTAGCTTATCCAAAAATGATTTTGTAAAAGGAAATAACTTATTTTCTAAATAAATTGTTCCATCCATGTCTAAGACAAAAAGCTTCACTTGGTCTATTATCTTCTTATTCTTCCTCTCCACATACTGAATATAAGTTTTTTGTTCATCCTTAAAATAAGCTTTCATAATTTTTGCATATTTTTCTAAAAGACCTAAATCCCATAAAATCTGAAGAAGTGTAAAACGATTTCTTACTTCCTTCGCAAGAATAATTCCATCCTCAACCATATTATAGGATATCCCAATCTGCTCTGGATTTACAGCTGCCCCAAGACTTAGTAATAATTCTTCCATATCTTCTAATCTAGGAAGTTCTTTTTCAATTAGCTCCTTCATTTTTGACCAATTTGCTTCTACTTTTTCTAATCTCTCATTTCTATTATCTAAATTATTTTTCTGGCATTTTTCTTCTAGAGCAAGAATTCCAGCTGCTGCCTCTTGATAACATTTCTCGACTCTATTTTTCCACACTTCATAATCAAATCCGCCTGCCTTAATTGCCTCAAAATCTAAATCCTCTTCTATAAGCATTTGATACATCTTAATAGCAGTAATCATGCCGATTCCAACTTTAATTCCATGTAAAATTGGTTTCTTTCCTTCCATCTGAAACTGCATTTCCCAGTAATGAGATAAATGATGCTCACATCCTGAAGCTGGTCTAGAATTTCCAATAAAACTCATTCCAACGCCAGTTAAAATTAAAGCTTCTGTCACTGCCTTCACTGCATCTTCATCTCTTTTCCTAATCTTTTTACTCTGCTGAAGAACGACTTCGACTGCATTTTTTACCATATCTGCAACCTCTGCACAATAATATTCACCTGTAAGTAACTTCGCCATCTTCCAATCTAGAAGACAAGTATATTTTCCAAGAATATCTCCAAGCCCCGCCGTAATCATTTCCATCGGGGCCTGCGCTAAAATTTTTGTATCACCGATAACGGCAACTGGAACATGTGCTTTATATGTTGTTTTCACATGATTCGTAATCAATGCCGCTCCATCTGATACGAATCCATCCATAGAAGGCGCACTGGCAAACACAATATAATCAATGCCAAGCTGAAAGCTGACAAACTTACATAAATCATTTAATGTTCCCGATCCAACTGCCAAAATCAAATCACTTTCCTCTGGAAATGCTGTCATAATACTTCCAACTGCCTTCTCATCTGGAATCAATTCCTTATCTGCAAATACAAATTTTTCAAATATAATTCCTGCTTCTTTTAATACCTTGGCAGCCTTATTTCCAGCTGCATCCCACGTATTTACATCGGCCACTACAAATACTTTCTCATATCCCAATTCTTTAATATGTCGTGGCAGATTTTTCGTAGCTCCACTTGCGATATCAACTCTCTTTAAACTTGTTGTATGTTTTTTTCCACATTCACATTCCAACTCTTTGCCTAAATATGTGTTTAAATCAATTCGTTGACTCATTCTCATTCCTCCAGTTTCCTTCTTATTCCTTAAGCTCTTTTTATGTTATAAATAATAATATATACGAAAAAATTTATTCGTCAATATGTCCAAAATCTATTGATTACTAATCAATTTTATTATACAATTAATCAAAAGTTTTGATTAGTAAAAATTCATCAAAAATAGACATATCATTTTGAATTTTGATTAGTAATCAATTTTTCATCTTTATTTTTTCCAATATTGATTAAATTTTAAAGAATTGATTAGGGAAAGGAGAAAGCTCATGACTAGACATAAAAAAGTTACAACAAGAGACATTGCAAAAGAATGCTTCGTCTCTCAATCTGCTGTTTCAATGATTTTAAGCGGCAGAACAGATATTCACTTTTCAGAAGAAACAATTATTCTCGTAAAAGAAACTGCAAAAAAGCTGGGATATGAATATAAACCTAGAATGCGAAGAATTGCTTTAACCCCGTCAAATACTATTTTAATTTTATGTCCTTCTTTGGCCTCAGAATATTATACTACTCTCGTTCAGTCTATTACAGAAAAAGCAGAGGAAGCTGGACTTTACACCTTAGCTGCTCACACAAACCGTATAGTCAAAAGAGAAGAATACTATCTGCAACTGGCAGAGGACACTAATTTTTATGGCATTATTTATACCTATCCTCCTCAGGCTATCCATTTCCTCAATAAAACGAGACACCAAATTCCACTTGTCATGATCAGCGATTATAATCCACAGCTTAAAGTCGAACTCTTAGAATTGGATAGCGAAAAAGCTGGATGTCTAATTGCAAAACATCTTATTGAACTTGGACATCGTAATATTGCTTATATATCAACTCCTTTAGCTCCGCTTGAAATTCCTAGGCTAAGACGTTTGATTGGAATGCAAGAAGAGTTCAAAAGACAAGGGCTAAATCCTGATTTCATTCAAGTATTCTCAGCAGATATTTCTTCCCTTAATTCTTATGTTACGGGAAATAAATATTATAATACAGGTTATCACTTAACAATGGAATATTTAAAAAAACCGACTGATATTACCGCCTTTGTCGGAACAACAGATATGATTGCTATCGGAATTATAGACGCACTTACTAATTCTGGATTTAAAATTCCAAAAGATTTCTCTGTCTGTGGATTTGACAATTCAGTAGCATCTTCTTTCGCTAATATTTCTCTTACGACAGTGGATCACTCAATTGAAGATAAGGGAATATCAGCTGTCGAAATGTTAACGAAACAGCATGAGACAAAATCTAAAGATAAAAAAAATTCAGTAAAAAAGAAACCTTTACTGAGACTGGAATATGAACCTCAGTTAATTATCAGAGGTTCTAGTGGAAAAAGAAAATAATATTACGGACATTTATTTTTTGAAATAACAAACACGGAAAAGAACAAGTCATGTATTTTTTGAGAAAATATGGCTTGCTCTTTTCCGCTATGCTATGGAATCTATTAGATAATAAGACATAATATATTAGGAAAACATAAGTTATAAAATAGATGTCTTTCCTACTACGACAGCTTCCACGCATTACTCATTGTTTTCGCGTATATTTTTTATTATGATCTCTTCCTGTCTCTTTATATGTTCATGCATAATCTCTTTTGCTTTATCTTGCTTATTATTCAAAATTGCATCGAGAATCTCGTTATGCTCTTCAATTAAATCATCATGATAATTTATCTCTTTCACATACTCCATCCGGTAACGATACATCTGCTCTTTTAAATTATTTACAATTTGGATCAAACGCTCATTTTCTGTGCACGTAAAAATTTGATTATGGAATTCCTCATCCTTATTTGCGATATCCTTTATATCCTTATTTTGTACCGCATCGACAAATGCCTTATGAGTCTCCATTAACTCCTTCTTTCCCTCTTCTGTAATACGCTGACATGCCAGACTTGCAGCTAATTCCTCTAGGGCACTTCTCACTTCCAAAACCTCTTTTAAGCTCTTTTCTGTAATTTTTGCCACCTCGGCTCCCTTTCTCGGAATCATAACAACAAGTCCCTCAAGCTCAAGTTTGCGAATTGCTTCACGAACTGGTGTACGACTTACTCCAAGTCTATCTGCAAGAGCAATCTCCATCAATCTCTCTCCAGGAGCAAACTCCCCTGTAATAATTGCCTGTCTCAATGTATTAAATACTACATCTCTTAATGGTAAATATTCATTTAAATTTACTTTTAATCTATCGTTCATCATTTTTATCTAATCCTCATAATTCCTTTCTCGTTACTATATATAAATAAGCTTTATTTTCTCATCTGAAATGGCTCTGTAATATAAACCTGTCTCACAGATTGAATCTTGCGAACTTCCCTATAAGCATCCTTAATTTTCGCCTCTGAGTCAAAAATACCAAACACAGTTGGACCACTTCCACTCATTAACGCTCCAAGCGCACCTTTTACCAGCATGCTTTGCTTAATCTGCTCAATAATTGGATAGCGGTGAATTGTCACTGTCTCCAAAACATTTCCAAGATTGGAAGCTAACGTACATAAATCTCCTTCCTCAATCGCTCGAAGAAGTAAATCGATATCCGGATGTGACTCAAGTGCTGGAAGATTCAAATTCTCATACACAAACTTCGTAGAGACATTCACGTTTGGCTTAGCAATTAATATATAACATTGTGGAATCGGCGTCACTCTACTTAACTGCTCTCCAATTCCCTCTGACAATGCAGTTCCTCTCATAATGCAGTACGGTACATCTGCGCCGAGCCTCACTCCATACTCCATCAATTGTTTTTCAGAGAGTTTAAGCTGAAATAATCGATTCATTCCCACTAATGCCGCAGCAGCATCCGTGCTTCCCCCAGCCATTCCCGCACAGATTGGAATTTTCTTATTCAATTCGATTCGAACTCCTTCGCGAATATCAAACTCTTCTTTCATCATTTTTGCAGCTCGATAAACTAGATTTCTCTCATCTGTCGGCAAGAAACTTAAATTTGTCTCTAAATAAATATCATTTTTTCTCGTCTTGGTCATTGTAATTCTATCAAAGAGACGGATAGTTTGCATAATCATACGAACCTCATGATATCCATCCTCTCTTTTTCCAATAACATCCAATCCAAGATTAATCTTCGCATACGCCTTTAACTTTATCTGTTTCATTTTCCACTACCTCTTGTATCTTGTATACACATCATTATAACCTATCTATCTAAAAATGCAAGGAAATTTTTTTCTGCAAAAGAAAAAGAGCAAAGAAATTGCTTTTCTTAACATTCTCTCTGCTCTACCTTTTCATTTTTTACTCTTCTACTTCTCTAGAAACCTGATATAAAGCTTTGGAAAGATCTGCCTCTCCACTTTCCTGTAAAATCTCTATCTCACATTCCTCTTCATTTGTAACCAAGATTGGAGTCACCGGATTTTTTTCCTGAGCTGCCAAATATTCAAGATCTACCTTTCCGAGTACATCGCCTACTTTTACTTCACGACCTGCTTTTACTTCAATTTTATATGGTTTTCCTTTCAAACAAGCTGTGTCCACTCCCATATGTATAAGCATATCGATTCCTGGCTCTACAGCAAATCCAATAATATGCTTTGTTGGGAATACGGATGTAATTCTTCCGCTCACTGGCGAATAGATTGTTCCATCACTTGGAATAATAGCCACTCCTTTTCCAAGATTATCAAACATCTCACTCTTTGTGTCTTTTACCGCAATAACCTCACCTTTAAAACATGGGTATACGGATATTGTTTTTTTGATTGCATCTGCCACTTGCAATCCCCTCCTTTTTCCTAAAACCATTTTGCCTTAACTAGTATATTTTTGACAATTTCTCCCAAAATCCACTCCAGTTTCTACTACATATTTCGTAATCCCATATTCCTCATGCATTCGCCATAATGCATAAAGACTCCTCACTTTTTGTTCAAAGTCAAAGGCTCTTAAAATTTTAAAACCTTGCATTTCTTTTGCTCGAAAGTCTTTTTATATTATACTACATTTCACTTCAAAAAACTATATCTTTCTTCTATAAAATTATAGATTTATTATAATAATCTCGTCAAAATTACCTTTTTTTTGCTCTATAGTCCAAATTTTTCATCCATTTAGCATATATTGTGAACTACCCATCCCCTAAAGATAGTGAGTTTTACACTTTCAATTTATAAAACTGCATCTGTCTGTTTCACAATTAATAATTTTTCTCCCTCCTTCATTTCTTCTGACGTAATTTCATTCATCTCCATAATACTCTGTCTTGTCGTATGATATTTTTTTGCTATATTCCATAGTGTATCCCCCTGCCTCACAATATATCCAATCATTCCTGGAATATTTTTTAATTTCTCATAATCAAATGGCTTCTCATCTGCCTTAATAATTGCCATTCCCTCCTCTACAGCAAATGCAATCATATCCATTCCTATCACAGCCTTGATTTCCACTTCCTCACCATCCAACATAATAGCAGAAAGCTGCTCTAAACTCGCGTGAATCTCAAAATGGTCTTCCTCTCTCACACCCTTTGACTCTATTACATAATGAAATGGAACCATATTTGATAAACAATTCATCGGATTTTGGTCATTGCCAGTAATATAGAGAAGCTCTGTCAAAATCACGCCCTCAATTGCAATTCCCTCATCCGTCATCTCGATTTCATCAACTTTCACACTTCCATCTGTATGAACAATCTGTAAAATACGCTCTTGATTTTCTTTTAGCTTTGTTCGCTTTACAATCTTTGTCTTCGCATTATTTCGTACAATCAGATTTTCATATCGAAATGGACTTGTCATCAATTCGATTTCTTTTCCTGTAGAATAAATATCCCATAAAAAATCAATTTTCTCTTCTTGGTATAATTTAATATCCAAATCTAGCGTAGCCTCCACACCTAAAATGCGCTCCTCTCCATCTGAATCTGGTCTCACATCAATCTGTCTCGTTCCCGCAGTTACTTTAATATTTCCAACCATTTCTTCTCTGCATTCTGGACATTCCACCTCACTCTCAAAAGGCATCTCCCACTCTACATACTGAATCGGCATTTGCTCTTCCTCTCCAAGGTAGAGCACAAAAACAATAAGCTCTCCTCGAATTCCTATCCTTCCATCAAGCACCCGAACTTCTGGCGTTCGAAGTTCTATCGCCTCCCATAAAATTTCTCTCACATTAGGTTTACTCGCCATAATAGTAACCTCGCCCTTTACACGAGTAGTATCTTTTTTATTAACAACAAGCTGCGTCACATTTAATTTTTTATATAGACATTCCACACCGTGCTCTGTCTGCGGCTGCACTGCCCCTTGAATCAACTGAATTTCATTTACAACGATATGAAATGTCAATAATCCCCTCACACCAAGTTTTCTAGAATTGATAAAAAGCACATTTAAATCATCTAAATCTACTTCTGCTTTGACAATATCTGTGGGTTTTACTCCATCTATATTTATATATTCCTCCATATCAAAAGAATGAGAAAAAGAGCCAAGCATCGGACCTGAATCTGCTGTTATATAAAGACAGCGAAATAAAAATTCTCCCTTTAGTCTTATTTTATCGTGAAAAACCTCTATCTGAGAGACACGAAATTCACCCTTACTCTGAATCAACTTTTCAATATCGGGTTTGGAATCAGGTACATTCAAATCCTCGTCAACTGTGATTTGCACCTCTTTTCTTATCTTGACTACATTAGTATGTACTTCTTTTTTCAACAATTCCATAAAAAAATCCCCCTTATCGATATACCATAGTATATTCTCATAAGGGGGATTTTATTCTAGTGAATTATCTAGTCAATATCTGAAAAAACAGGTAAGGAGGTTCGCTAAATATCAACTACATCGTTCACTAATTGCATAGCATCAATCTTACATCTTTTGTGATAACGTCTTGGTAACTATAACTTACTGTTTGTTTCTTAGCCTTATTATCTTCATCTAAAAGTTGTACTACAAATATGCTTGGATAGGTTGCCTGAATCACACCGTCTGCAACGCTAAATTTTTGACGACCCTGATTAAAGCTTACTTTTACTCTTTTACCAATCTGTTGCTCTACTGCCATTCTGACCTTTTTTAAATCCAACTGTGTCAATTTAATCACTCCATCCTTTGCAATCTCACTTTGCACTCTCTACTTTGTGAATATTTTCATGTTCCGTGCTCTAAAAACCGTAAGTTTTTACATCGTTTATTATAGCACATTGTATACAATTATTTCTATGCTCATTTTTGACAAAATTCTTTAAAATATAAAGTATTTTTGCATTTTTCTACTAGATTTCTTTCGCTTTTCTTAAGACATATTCATTTGTCTTATAAAATCTTTTAACCTTTAAATAATGATTTTATCTAATTTTACACTAAAAAAACCGTATCCTCCTCTCTCTTTTCCAGCTTAATTACAACATAGGGAAAACTCTCTTTCTGCTCAATTTTCTCATTTTTTCCAGGTCCTAAGAGGAGGGTATCTACATAAATTTTTTCATTTTTAAGTTCTATATTTTGTACTAAAATACTATATCCAGAAGTTGGCTGTGTCCCATATCCCACTACATAATACATATATGCTTGATTAGAAAACGAAATTTGAAATGGCTCTTCCTTCTTTTTATAAATAATCTCCTTTAGTTCCTTTGGAATATTCTCCTCCTTACATACAGTAAAATCAAGTTCTTTGCCCTTCTCATCTATCTTTTCTTTTGCCTGCCCTTCTTTTGTACATCCCCCACTAAAACAAATACATAAAAAAAAGAAGCATAAAATAATAGTCGCCTTCCTCAAGAAACTTGCCTCCAGCTTTTCTATTATTATATACCTAATTTTTACTTTTTATACAATTAAATGAAAAAACTATGCCCTATGAAATAGCGTAAGCTGTTTTCGCCTATAGGTTATAGGATATAGTACACTCTGTGAGTGTAGGTTTTGAAACAGATAGAATAGCAACTATTATAGAGAGAAAGAGAGAAATTAGGATAAAAGATTCAGAGAGAGATTGGAAGGAGACGCCAAAAGGCAGAGGAAGTATCTTTTCCTAGTCAACACGTTTCGTTCCCGCATTTTTTGCTGCTTCGCCTATTTTTGAGAGTTTTCGCAAACTCACTTCGTTCAAACACGCTCAAACTTTCAAAGCATCCGCAGCAAAAAATGCGGGAACGAAACGTGTTGACTAGAGAAAGAACGGTCTTCTGACAGATGGCGTCTCCTCCCAAAAAATCATTCTACTTTGTCTATTTCAAAACCTATACTTTATTAAAAAATATAAGTACCCCTCTAACTTATTTAACAAAAAAACTGCTCTTATATTCCGCCAAAAATTGTTTCCTTTGTTCATTTTGTTGGATGATATATGATAACTTCTCTAACATTTTCGGAGAAATCCAACATTTTTTATCATTTAAATACTGATTTGATATTTTCCAAAACTTCTCTGGATATAAAAACATAAAATATAAAAACATATAATTATCTTTTTCAAGTTTAATTTCTTCATCGTACGCTTCCAGAGCTAACTTAAGATAAGAAAAACGATATTGGTTTTTCTCCATAATTTTTCTTAAAAATAAATATAAATCAAGAAGCTGATTATTGCGCCCGAATTTCTCGAAGTTTACTGTGGCAATTCCATGATTCGTAAATAGAATATTATGCTGGTGATAAGCTCCATGACAAATCTCAGACTTTTCTCTCGTTCTTCCATAATTTAACCTACTTAATTCCTTCCATGCATTCGAAGCCTCCTCAAAAAACATCTTATAGCAAGCTATGTAGGCCACCTCAAAATCATTTTTTCTCGATTTCTTTTGCATATAAGCTTTTACTCTTTTTAGTTCGCGATTTCTCTTTTGAAACATTAAAAATGGTGCAACCCCTTCATATGTCTCTAAATCCTTCGTCTCGATTTGTCTAAGCTTTTTATGAAGTCTGGCAAGATTTTTCGTTCCCTCATAAATATCACTCTCCTCCCTTAAATTACATTCTCTCCCCTCAAAATATTCTTTCATAATAAAAGGAGTTCGATATCTATCTTGAACAATAAACTCTCCCTCCTTATTTTTTACTAACTGATCCACCATCAAAAATCCAGCATCTTGAAGTCTCTCCTTAAGCTTATATTCCATAAGAAGTCTCTCACTAGAACCCCAGTATTCTTTCAAAATCCGAAGCCCCTTCTCCGTATGACAATAGAAAGCACCTCTGCCTCGATAAAACTGTGTTACATTAACATCATACTGATCTAATACTTCTCTTAATTTTTCTTTCAAGAAACGCCCTCCCCATAAGACAATTCATCATCATCGACATCTGATTTTTTATCTTATGAAGAGGGCGTTAAACTTATACCATAAATCATATATTCACTTCATTAATTCGTATGGCAAGCTCAGCTAAATACGGATATTCATTCAATTTTGGTTCATTTATGACCATCCAAAATAAAATCTGTAAAATCTGCGCAATTTCTCTAATATCCTTAATTCCAAGCTGCATAAGTTGATTGCCGCTAATATTTAAATTGCGCATATCCATACAGCCATCTGTCTCTATAACCTCGTAATAAATCTTCTCAACCTCAGTCAGAATCGCCAACTTATTATCCTGCTTAAAATTGCTCTGCGCTAAAATATCCGCTCTTTGTACTCGAAGCAAAGGTAGAATAAGCTCTCTTCCAATAATCCCTATCATTTTCCGAATATTATTTTTCGTCACTTTTCCTGGTGATTCCCATCGATAGTCATGCCATTCTATCAGTTCTCCGATAATTTTAATCTCTGTCTCGTTAAGCTTTAGCCTTTTCATAATAGCATCTGCAATATCTCTGCCCACCGAGTAATGCTCATAAAAATGGTCAATTCCCTCTGCATCTGTAGTCTTTGTCGCTGGCTTTCCTATATCATGTAATAGCATTGTATAGCAAAGAAGCGGATCAGCTGGAATATTAAGCAATGCATGAAGAGTATGCTCTCCTACCGTATATAAATGATGTGGGTTATTTTGCTCTGTCTCCATCATCATATCAAATTCTGGCAAAAAAACTGCGGTAAGACCAAGCTCATATGCTTGCCTAAGCATATCTGGATGTCTCGATACTAAAATTGCTCGAAGCTCTGCCTCAATTTCTTTTATATCCGCCTTGACAAGTCTCACACTATTTGTCAAAATTGCGTCTTTGATTTCTCCGTCTAATATTTCACCTGATTCTATTGCATAACGAACAAAGCGCAACATCAAAATCGGCTCTTTTCTAAAAATTACACCCCAATTTTCCCTAATACTTTCTAATTTTTGCAATCAACCACCTCCAACTATATACAGCATTGCTCTTTTTCATACGAATTCTCCCTCTTTCCTTCTCTTCTACTCATTTCCTCAAGAATCCGCAGTCCACCTTCCAAAAAGCTTATCTAAGCATAAATAAACTTCTATGAGCTAGCTTTTGAAAGCTTACATTTTTAGTACGCTTTCCTAAAGTATACCATAGTTTTCGCTGGTTTTCCATCTATACAAAATATTCTATGTTAATTTTTTTATTTATCAAGCAACACTTCAACACTCACAAGCTTTGCACAAAGTGCAAAAATCTCTGCCGCCTGTTTTAACTCTTCTAAACTTGGGAATGTAGGTGCAATACGGATATTGCTGTCTTTTGGATCTTTTCCGTATGGGAATGTTGCACCGGCACCTGTCATAACAACGCCTGCCTCTTTACATTTTGCAACAATCTTCTTTGCACATCCTTCCATCGCATCAAAAGAAATAAAATATCCGCCTTTCGGATTCACCCAGCTACCGATTCCAAGTCCGCTAAGCTCTCTCGTCAAAATCTCATCAACAGCCTGGAATTTTGGACGAATAATATCAGCGTGTTTTCTCATATGAGCGTGAATTCCATCGATATCCTTAAAGAAACGTACATGGCGAAGCTGATTTAATTTATCATGACCAATTGTCTGGAACTTCATAAACTGCTTAATATCTGCTAAATTAGCTTTGGAAGCTGCGATAGATGCGATACCAGAACCCGGGAAACTAATCTTAGATGTAGAAGCAAATTTATAAACCATATCTTCCTTTCCATTCTTAGCACATTCAGATAAAATCTCAATCAAAATATCTTGGTCATCATCGTATAAATGGTGTACGCAATAAGCATTATCCCAGAAAATTCTAAAATCCGGAGCAGCTGGCTCTAAATTTGCAAAGCGTTTTACAACCTCATCTGAGTAAGTAATTCCCTGTGGATTAGAGTATTTTGGAACACACCAAATTCCCTTTATCGCTGGGTCTTTGGAAACCAATTCCTCTACCATATCCATATCTGGTCCATCAGAATTCATAGGAATATTAATCATCTCAATTCCAAAGAACTCTGTCATTGCGAAATGTCTGTCATATCCTGGAACTGGGCATAAAAATTTTACTTTATCTAATTTGCACCAAGGAGTATTTCCCATCACTCCATGTGTCATAGAACGAGAAATTGTATCGAACATTACATTCAAGCTGGAGTTACCAAAAATAATAATATTCTCTTTTGGAACCTCAGACATTTGCGCCAATAATTCCTGTGCCTCTGGGATACCATCCATAACACCATAGTTACGGCAATCCACACCTGTCTCACATTTTAAATCTGTCTTACTATTTAATACATCCATCATTTCCATGGAAATATCAAGCTGTTCTTTGGAAGGCTTTCCTCTGGACATATCAAGGGAAAGTCCAAGTGCTTTCGCCTCCTCATACTTTGCCTGAAGTTCTTTTTGTAGTTCAACTAATTGCGCTCTATCCATCTCATTATACGCTGCCATTATCTATTTCCTCCTAAACTCATAAAAATATATACTCTAAAGAGCATCCCTATGCCTTGCAGGCGAAAACAGCTTTTGCTGTTTTACAAGGTATACCCACGGGGCATACCTTATTCTATGCCTTGCAGGTGAAAACAGCTCTTGCTGTTTTATAAGGTATACCCACAGGGCA
>CAYTNV010000009.1:19973-100901 GCA_964439395.1 uncultured Blautia sp.
CACCTTATTCTATGCCTTGCAGGCGAAAACAGCTCTTGCTGTTTTATAAGGTATACCCACAGGGCACACCATATTCTATGCCTTGCAGGCGAAAACAGCTCTTGCTGTTTTACAAGGTATACCCACAGGGCACACCTTATTCTATGCCTTGCAGGCGAAAACAGCTCTTGCTGTTTTATAAGGTATAAATTTTATAAAATTATATCATTCATTTTGTTCCTTTTGACATTGTATGCCAAAATTCCATTTTTTGCAAGATGTTTTTTTGATTCCTTCATTTTTTTATAGTTTTTACCTGTTTTCACTCTATTTTTCCTCATTTTTTTGACTTTTTTTCGAAAATCCCTATATTCATTAAGCAAAATCCAACTTCGAAGACATCAAAAAAAGGAGACTTTTCTTATTATGTCTCCTTTTTTTCTCCTTTTATCTGCTCTCTATACGAATTGTGTAAAAAAAACAATTTCATTTTTCTAATTTTTCATGCTAAAACAAATCCTATTTTCTCTATTCTTTTTTCTGCTTTTCTTTTCTCGTTTTTTGCGTCACTGTTCGGATAAAAATATCTTGCTTCGTATACGGATTCACTCTTGCCTCTGTCGTATAAGTATCGGCGCCAACTTGCATCGAGCTCTTTCCAGATTGAATCATCGTAAAAACTACAATCCCCGAAAGCACTGCACCAATCAAAAGACAAGTGAGAGGATTGCTAAATAATCCGTCTCTCTCCTTTTCGTATTCCGCATTATCCTTTTGGCTAGTTTTTAAATTCCGGACATCATTATCCTCGTCACTGTATCCATCCTGTTTTGACTCGTTTCCATAATTCATAGCAGAGCGATTTGTCGTTTTACTTTCCAGCTTACTATGTATATTATGTGCAAATACTTGAATCGCACCTTCAAAATTATTTTTTTGTGTATAAGGCAAAATATCACTTACAATGCTAGAAATATCCATATCCTGGAATAAGTCACTAAGTGTCCCTCCAGTTCCAACCCATACTTCTCTATTTTGCAAATCAACTAATAAGATTGCGCTATCTCCACCTACCTTATCATATCCCATCTGCTTTGTACTCATAAATAATTTCATATATTCCTTTGCATTATATCCTTGCAAATCATTTGTGCTGACAAACGCATAGTCTACCTTATCTTCTATGCTCTGACTTTTTAGTATTTCTTCTGCATCCTCCACTTCTGATGTCATAAGCAAGCCAGAATAATCAAACACTCTTTGTTTGTCCTGAGTATAAGTAAAACCTGTTGTGATTATAAAAACTACCACTAAAAGAATTATACTTCTTAACTTTTTCATAAAGTTCTCCTTTCGTTCACTATAGGCAAAACAGGGATATCGAAATAAATCTTTCATACCAAATATAGATAATTTTGAAGAGATTTCATACTATATTTGATTGGGATTTTATATTTCCCGACAACCCCAAAGAAATCTATTATATAATCATTCCCACTATAATCAAAATAATCGTAAATAAAATCGTAAGACCTATAAACCATAAGACCGCCTTTTTTTTGCTCCAAGGTAAATCTGCCACAATTCTTCCCGTCTGTCCGTTCATGGCAAATGTATAATTCTTTCCCTGATATCGATAATTCAAAATCCAAACTGGTAATACCGCATAGACTGCGTTATTTAAACGAATACTCTTATTACTACTTACCGACCTTCCATCGTACATTGCAAGCTCCCTATCCAAAAACGTATCCATATACTCATTTGCTCTTTGTCTAATTCTTGGCATTAACGCCTCAAAATTCATATTATATTTCTCTGATAAATATCCAGATAAATATGCCATATTAAATTCTTCCAACTCATTATAATAAAATGGCTCTAATTTATCCATCACATCATCATCCATCTTCTCAGACGCATCTGCCGGAATTTTGACAAAATTTGCGTTAATATCTCTATGAACATGATAATACGATGTATGTACATAATTATATTCCTCATCCGAACTATAGCGCACTTTCGTGCACTGTCCGGATGCCTGCAAATCTCCATCCACATCAAACAGCCAAAATGGCACATAAATTCCACTAACTTTCTCAACTGTCGTGGAATTTCTAAAAACATTTGGTGTTAAAATTCCCTTTTTACACCATTTTCTAAACTCTTCTACTGCATCTTCTTTTTTATGCTTAAAAGGAATGATATAAGTCGGAGCATTCTCTCCCATCACCCTGCTCTCAATCAAAGTGGCATTTCCACAGTAACTGCAAAATGTAGACGTTGTATTCTCATCTGTTAATAATTCAGCACCACAACTAGAACACTTAAATATCTTAAAATCTTGATGCGAGAAATTCACATCCTCTATTTTTATATCTCGCACATTTTTTTCATTTCCGCAATGTGGACATTTCATCTTCTGCGTTGCCGGGTCAAACTCCATGACCCCACCGCAATTTTCACATCGAAAATTCAGTCCTGTCGTTGATTGCTCTTCTGAATATATGTTTGTATATGCTTCCGCGGCCATAATTTGCCTCCTTTTTATCGCCTTGAAAATTTGCTTCCAAATTCTCATAAGTTATATCTTAATTAAAACAACGAGTCTGTTTTCGCTCGCAGGATATCCTACGGTATACTCTATGAGTATATTATTTTATCATATTTTTTCTCATATAACTAGACTTAGAACTGCATTTTTTCTTCTGATTGCCATTCCATATTTTGAAAAGCAGTGACTCACTCACTGTATAAAATCGCAATTGACTTCTACAACATATATTTACCTATTCTAAACTTTATTTTACTAAAAAAAAGAATCTCATTTTAAAAAAAATTTTACTCACTCAAATCTTTCATTTTTCACTACTTAAATTGTATAAAATACTGTCAAATTCTAGGTTTTTTCTTGATATTTCCTGTTTATTCGTATATAATGATTACGTTTAGATAAGATTGACAATATCCGTTATTTTTCGTTAAAACATATCAGATAGAAAAAATTAATATTGTCCACATAAAATGAAATACCGTATGCCAAAATGGGTATACTTAATTTGTCAGGTAATAAAACTGAGCATTCGCTCACAAAGTATCCCTATGGGGCAATTCATATACCTATGATATATAAAATACAAAATAATCGGATAACTATCATAAGTTACACGATCGGAAGAAGCAGCTTCCGATACACTATCTAAAACAAAAGGATATTTTTTGTAAAAAACAAGGAGGATTTTTATGCTTCTATCCGTTATTGTTCCTTGTTATAACGAGGGAAAAGTAATTGAACTCACACATAAGGAAATCCGCAAAGTTTTGGATGAAGATGCTGTTCACTCTAATTATGAATATGAAGTAATCTATGTAAACGACGGAAGTAAGGATAATACGATTGATATTATCGAAGCCTTCAGTAAGAAAGATTCCCATAGCAAATACATCTCTTTTAGTCGTAATTTTGGCAAGGAGAGTGCCATGCTTGCAGGACTTACTTATGCAAGTGGAGACTGTGTCGTCATTATGGATGCAGATTTACAGCATCCCCCACAGCTCATTCCAACTTTATTGCAATATTATAACGAAGGCTATGATCAAGTTATTACAAAACGTACTCGAACAGGAGATAATAAAATTCGTACTGCCTTTAGCCGCCTCTACTATCGATTAGTAAATAGTCTAGTAGATGTGGAACTTTTAGATGGAGTTGGAGATTTTAGATTACTAAGCCGACGTGCAGTGGACGCACTTTTATCTATGTCTGAGTATAATCGCTTCTCAAAAGGCTTATTTTCTTGGATTGGTTTCAAAAGTAAATTAATTCAAATTGAAAATAGTGAGAGAGCCGCTGGAGAGACAAAATGGTCATTTCGCTCCCTCTTACAATACGGCATCGACGGAATGATTTCCTTCAATAATAAGCCTCTGCGCATTTGCTTTCTTTTTGGTAGTATATGCATCGGCTTTAGCATTATTTATATTCTATATCTGCTGATTAATATGTTTCTCCACGGAATTGACTCCCCAGGATACATCACAACAATTTTTGCCGTCCTATTTATGGGAGGAGTGCAACTTTTCTCTATCGGAGTATTAGGCGAGTATATTGGACGTATCTATTATGAAGTAAAGGGAAGACCACATTTCTTAGTAGATAAAACAAATATTGCAAGGCATAAAAAAGATGAATTCAATTCTTAAATTTCTACGCAGATTAGAATAAAAATTATTCATATTAAACAACTTTATTAACAAGTAGCAATCTTTATTATTTTTACTAAAATTATATGGGATTGCTCTTTTACTCATAGCTATATCGTACTATTTTTCAGCTCTACTTAGATTTCGAGTATATTTGCTATATTTACACATTGTTTTACTCAAACTCTTAAGATTCGATTGCTGGATATAACTTTTTGTGTTATACTTATAGATGGATATAATTATGATATCACATTATTAAGGAGGAATGTTCGTATGAGTAGAACATTAAGCGCTACAGAATTTGATATTATGTGTTATTTCTGGGAGGTATTTGAGGAAGGCGAAAAAGGATTCGCAGATGTTATGACTCACTTTCGTACCACCCAAGGTAGAGAATGGTCAAAGCAAACCTTGAATATTTTTCTACTTCGATTAATTGACAAGGGATTGCTTCAATTTAGAAAGGTTGGAAATCGAAAATATTATATTGCTAAAATGACTCGACCAGAGTACGATCAGCTTTGTGCGAAAGAGGCTTTGAAGAAATCATTTGATGGTAATCTTCCAAAGTTCCTCGCAGCTTTGACTGGAGAAGAGAAAATTTCTGAAGTGGATGAACAAGAGCTTTTAGATTATATTAAAAATAAATAGACGGAGAATTTTTATAAAGAGTGATATTATGCTTCTATTACTTATCATGACTTTTGCTGGATCTATTCCCCTATTATGTTATCTTTGTCTTTTTCACATGATGGGGGATAGATTCCCGATGAAATTTTATACGCTCCTTTTGAGAATGAGCATCATCTTCTATTTATGTCCATTTCAAGTTTTTAAATATTTGTTACCAGCAAATTTACTTGATATGTTTAGCGGTCTGGAGATAACTTACCAGAAAACGGTTGATGTAGAAAACTATATTAATATGCAAAAAATCAGTGGAAATTATCTTATATACCCCAATTACATCCCGTTAATCTATGTTATCTGTCTGATTTGCTTTGCATCATGTGCTTTTATTACATGGTATCAATATTTTAGTAATCAGAGGGAACTTCTCCTCACATCGGACGTATTAGACGATAATTTAAATGACTTCATCGATGCACATCCTCAGTTTGCAAAGCTGAGTAGAAAAAGCTTTTTAATCTTTGAACAGGAATATGCAAATACACCGTTTACGATAGGATTTTCATCGCCGTGTATTATTTTTCCTAATTGGAATTTTAATGAGAAACAAAAGGAATATATCTACTCCCACGAGCTGACCCATATCCTCCACCATGATGTTCCTTGGAAAGCGCTATGTATGATGGCCGTCTTGTTACACTGGTTTAATCCTCTTGTCTATATATTAATGTTGCAGCATAATAATGCCTGTGAATATTATGCAGACGAGTACTGTACAAGCTATATGTCTAAAGCTGAACAGAAGGATTATATTAGTTTTATTGTGAAATTGACAAGAATAAGCTCTGGCAGAAAATATAATGTTCCGACTTTTTCCAACTCATTCATAGGAGGCAAGGAATCGATGAAAAAAAGAATTGATTTTATTTTTAAGGAAAGAAAAAGAAGCAGAGTGAGACAAATTTTCTCGATGCTTTGTGTTTGCTTGATATTTATTATGAGCAGTATGACGGTATTTGCCTATAGTTCTACTATTGAGGATTCTATGCCTTTAGAGGAGATTGACGAAGGACAGGAAATAGAGATTACATGGACAACTGATAATACATACTCTCTATCAACTGGAGCAGATTTAGATTTTTCCAAATATTCTTCTTATTTTATAGATGAAGATGGAAATTCTATTCCCCTCACTTTAGGATCCAGTATTGAGCCTTATACACTTTGCACTCATGTATATAAACCTGGTACTAGACAAGTTCATATTAAAGAAGCCGATGGAAGCTGCCAAGTAAAAATTTACAGTGCTACAATCTGTTATAAATGCGGCAAATGTATTACAGGTGATTTAATTAAAACTGAAACTTGGACAAAGTGTCCTCACTAGACTAATATAATACTAACTATACTAAACAGACTAACTTACATATAATTATATCAGTCAAACCTGCTTTATACTTTCCAAAAATATTGTCCTCATAGGGCCATTCGATTCTCCCTATGCATAAATGGCGAAATCTATACATTAAATGCTGATTGACACCCAATCGGATATACCGTACTCCATTCTCTTGCGGTCGGATATTCCATTTCCATCCGATTGGGCAATTTTATTATACCCAGCATCAACTCATCAACTTCCCTAGTTTTTAACTATGGGCATATAAACAACGTAAAATAGAGCATCGTATGGCATACGGGAACTCTCTAATCTAGCTTGTGGACTTCATGTAAAACATGACCTGGTATCCTTCGGGAGAAATCCAGCAAAGAGAGAAGCAAGAATCCCCTAATTAGGTGCGGGGGAATGCCATTGAGATTATGTGCTCGCTTATCTTTCTACTCGATTCATAGGATAAACGAGTGCATATATGTTTGCTGACGGACTCAAGGCATACCGTGTCTCGTGTTTTGACGGTATGCCCCCTTTCAATCGAACTTCCTTTTGCCCCTTCTTTTTATCACGTCTCTTGGCAAAAGGAAGTTTTTTCTGTTTTAATATTTCCAAACCGACGAGGTCTACTTCCATATGTCAATTTATCTTTTGTTGCTAAAGTCTCTCATTAATCAGCGAAATCATGCCAAAAGGCAGTAAACTTATGACTGATATGCTAAAAAAATGCCGCCTCATAGCAATCTCCCCCACCATAAAGCAGCATTTTCTACCCTTTTCCTCTCAATAAATATTCTATCTCTCAAGAATATCTGTAATCAGAGCTTGTTCGTCTAATTCAGCGATTCTTGACTCTCCTGTCAAGGCTGCAAGAAATCTTGTCAGCTTTCCATCATAGTTTCCATTCAAAATCTCCTGGGCACAGAATTTTTCGTAATCTTTCTTTGTCATATTCATTGAGTAGAATTTTTTATTTCCTACTTTTCTAAATTCAAGTAAATTTTTCTGAATTAATCGTGTTAAGAATGTATTTAATGTTTGTTTCTTCCAGATTTTGCCCTGTTCATTCTGAAAGTAATTCATAAGCTCAGAAAACCCCTTTTCATCTTCTGTCTCCCAAAAATGACACATAATCTCGTACTCTGTGTCACTCAATGTTTTACTCATACGGGCTGCCTCCTTTTTTATTTCTTCCAAAAAAACAATTCAAATCAAAAACAAATTTGTTTTCTGGCAGTTATCATGCAAACATTTTTTAAATATTCTCATCGACATATAACAAATTTATTATAGCATAGGAAAGGAAAAATGCAAGTATATTGCAAAATATTTGAGTGAATTTTTCGTAACTTAGAACTGCATTTAAAATTAATAGACTCCATATTGCATAAAAAAAAAGAGGTCACTGCAACTTAAATTTTTCTTTTCATACTTTGCAGTAACCTCTTTTTTATTTATTTTCCAGCAATAGAAAGTCGAATTAAAGCTCTCTTAAGCGCCATCTCAGCTCGAAGCTCATTAAAATTCTGCTCCCGGCTTCCATTTAGCCGCTGCTCGGCGCGCTCTTTTGCTTTTTTTGCTCTCTCTACATCGATCTCTTCTGGCCACTCGGCAACCTCGGCTAAAATTGTCACCTTATCTTGTGTAATCTCCATAAAGCCTGACATAAGAGAAGCCTCTCTCTTCTCGCTTCCCTGCTCGATTTTAAGCGTGCCTGGAGCGATAATCTCAGTCATCGGAATATGATTGGCATAGACACCGATTTCGCCTTCTACTGTGTTTAATTCCACCATCGTCGCATCCTCGTCGAAAAATTTGCGGTCTGGTGTGATAATCTCTAAGTGAAACTGTTTATCTGCCATGTTCTCACCTACTTACTTTACTCTTGCAAGTACATCATCGATATTTCCAGCATTTAAAAATAAACCTTCTGGGATATTATCATGCTTTCCTTCCAAAATCTCAGCAAAGCCCTGAATTGTCTCGTTTAATGGAACATATTTACCTACAGTACCTGTAAACTGTTCTGCAACGAAGAAAGGCTGAGATAAGAATCTTTGAATCTTACGGGCTCTAGATACGACAACCTTATCCTCCTCAGATAACTCATCCATACCGAGGATGGCGATGATATCTTGTAACTCTTTATATTTTTGAAGCGTCTCCTGCACACCTCTCGCTACTCTATAATGTTCCTCACCTACGATACGTGGGTCAAGAATTCTAGATGTGGACTCAAGTGGATCTACTGCTGGATAAATACCCTGCTCTACGATGGCACGAGATAATACGGTTGTAGCGTCCAGGTGAGCGAATGTTGTAGCCGGAGCCGGGTCAGTTAAGTCATCGGCTGGCACGTATACAGCCTGTACAGATGTGATGGAACCATTCTTCGTGGAAGTGATACGCTCCTGAAGAGCACCCATCTCCGTCTGAAGTGTTGGCTGATAACCTACGGCACTTGGAACACGTCCCAAAAGTGCGGAAACCTCGGAACCTGCCTGTGTAAATCGGAAAATATTGTCGATGAATAAAAGGACGTCCTTACCACCTTCATCACGGAAGTTCTCGGCGATTGTAAGACCTGTAAGACCTACACGCATACGAGCTCCAGGCGGCTCATTCATCTGTCCAAATACCATCGCTGTCTTCTCGATAACGCCGGAATCTGTCATTTCATAATATAAGTCATTTCCCTCACGAGTTCTCTCTCCAACGCCTGTAAATACAGAGTATCCACCGTGCTCTGTGGCGATATTACGAATCAACTCCTGAATTAATACTGTCTTTCCTACACCAGCACCACCAAAGAGACCAATTTTTCCACCCTTCTGATAAGGGCAAAGAAGGTCAACGACTTTAATCCCTGTCTCTAAAACCTCTGTCTCTGTGGATTGCTCTGCAAATGTAGGCGCTTTTCTGTGGATAGATTTATACTCAACACCCTTTGGCGCTGGTTTATTGTCAATTGGCTCTCCAAGTACATTGAAAATACGTCCAAGTGTAGCCTCTCCAACTGGAACGGAGATAGGACCGTTTGTCGCAACAGCCTCCATACCACGAACTAATCCGTCCGTGCTGCCCATTGCGATACATTTTACTACGTCATCACCTAAGTGCTGTGCTACTTCTACGACAAGATCTGTTCCATCCTGTTTTTTAATACGAATAGCATCATTTATCTCGGGAAGCTTGCCCCCGCTAAACTTAATATCAAGCACAGCACCGATAATCTGAGTGATTTTACCTTTATTATTATTTGCCATTATTTCACTCCTTCTAATTCAGTGCTTCTGCACCAGATATGATTTCGGTTAACTCTTGTGTAATCGCTCCCTGACGAGCTCTATTATAAGCCAAGGAAAGAGTGCTGATCATCTCGTCTGCATTGCTTGTGGCAGCATCCATCGCCTGCATTCTAGCACCATTTTCACTGGCCACTGCCTCTACAAACGCACCGTAAATCAAGCTATTAATATAGTTTGGAATGATCATCTCAAGTGCCTCTTCTGGCTCTGGTTCATAGTTCATCAATGTATCGACCTTCTTCTCCTCAGAAGAAGCCTTTGCTTTCACATCCTCCTCATCAATCTCAACTGGAAGAAGTTTTACAAGCTGAGGAATATGAACCACTGTATTTTTAAACTTTGTATAAGCTAAATAAATCTCTCCAACTTCGCCGTTTCGATAGGACTCAAGTACTTTTTGACCAAGGGCTTTGGCGTCCTCAAAAGTAGGCTCATCGATCATAGCTCGACAGTCTGCCGCAATATGGTATCCTCTTGCCCCTAAAAAATCAATACCCTTGCTTCCCACGCCGTAGATTTCCACATCCTCCTTATCAAAATCAGCACCTGTGACCATCTTAATTATATTACTATTATATCCACCTGCGAGACCTCTATTAGCTGTAACTAAAATAATAGCCTTCTTTGTGGAATCATTTTTTGTTAAATAAGGATGATCGATAGAACCTGATTTTGCCAAAATAGAAGTCACTGTCTCATACATCTTATCGAAGTATGGTTTGGAATTCTCGGCTCTCGACTTTGCCCTCTGCAACTTAACAGTGGAAACAAGCTTCATAGCTTTTGTAATCTGCTGTGTACTTTGAATACTCTCTCGGCGTCGTTTTATATCTCTCATAGATGCCATAATACGTCACCTCTTCTACTTATTGAACTCAACTTTAAATTGTTCAATTGCTTTCTTCAAAAGCTCCTCTGTCGCTTCATCCATCTGTTTTGTTTTGCGAATATTTGTGTAAATTTCTGGATATTTTGTATCTATATACTCAAGGAGACTTGCCTCAAATTCCATTACTTTATCCACATCTACATCCAATAAATATTTCTTTGTCAACGCATAGATTGCCACTACTTGTTTTTCAACTGGCATAGGACTATACTGACCTTGCTTTAATACCTGTCTGATACGCTCACCCTGTGCCAAACGCTGTTTTGTATCATCATCAAGGTCGGAGCCAAACTGTGCGAAAGATGCAAGCTCACGATACTGAGCAAGCTCTGTACGGATTGGTCCAGCAATCTTCTTCATCGCCTTAATCTGAGCGGAACCTCCTACACGAGATACAGAAAGACCAGCGTTAATAGCTGGACGGAAACCAGCGTTGAACATCTCCGTCTCAAGATAAATCTGTCCATCTGTGATGGAGATAACATTTGTAGGAATATAGGCAGATACGTCACCAGCTTGTGTCTCGATAATAGGAAGAGCCGTCAAAGAACCGCCGCCTAATTCATCCGAGAGACGAGCTGCACGCTCTAATAATCTGGAATGTAAGTAAAATACATCTCCTGGATAAGCCTCACGTCCTGGTGGTCTACGAAGTAATAAGGACAGTGTACGATATGCAGTGGCATGTTTACTTAAATCATCGTAAATAACAAGTACGTCCTCTCCATTTTCCATCCATTCTTCTCCAATTGCACATCCTGTATAAGGAGCAATATACTGAAGTGGCGCAAGCTCACTTGCTGTGGATGCTACAACTGTTGTATATGACATCGCATCATGCTCTTCTAATGTCTTTACAATAGATGCCACTGTGGATGCCTTTTGTCCGATTGCAACATAGATACAATGTACATTTTGACCTTTCTGGTTAATAATTGTATCAACTGCAATCGCCGTTTTACCTGTCTGACGGTCACCGATAATTAACTCACGCTGACCTCTTCCGATTGGTATCATGGCGTCAATCGCCTTAATACCTGTCTGTAAAGGAGTATCTACAGACTTACGAGTAATTACACCTGGAGCAACTCTCTCAATTGGTCTTGACTTTGCTGACTCGATTGGTCCCTTCTCGTCAATAGGCTGACCAAGCGCATTCACAACACGTCCGCTTAATGCATCTCCAACCGGAGTTTCCACGATTCTTCCTGTTGTCTTTACAGTATCTCCCTCGTTAATATTTCTATGATCACCGAGCAATACGGCACCAACATTATCCTCCTCCAAGTTGAGAACCATGCCGTATACTTCGCCAGGGAACTCTAATAGTTCTCCCGCCATCGCATTTTCCAAACCATGAACACGGGCAATACCATCGGCTACCTGGATAACTGTTCCGACATCAGAAGTTTCTAGTTTTTCTGTATAATTTTTAATCTGTTGTTTAATAACAGAACTAATTTCTTCTGGTCTTAAATTCATGGAACCTTTACACCTTCTTTCTTCTATAACTGTATCTTTGACAACGAACGACTCATGTTAGCAAGTCTTGTCTTAATACTGCTGTCCACGACTCTATCGTCCACACGAATAATCAATCCACCAATAATTTCAGGACGCACCTCGTAGTGAAATTCAAATTTTTTGTAAGAAGTAAGAGACTGTAATTTTTCTGTAATCGTCTGTTTATGAATCGCAGTTAAGTGAACCGCAGAAGTCACATAGACAACCCCAATTCCTTTTTCTTTCTTTGCTCTCGCTATAAAATGCTCCAGCATAGGCATCAGCTCATTATAGCGTCCTTTTCTGACAACGATGTCCAAAAAGCCCATCATCTCATCAGAGCAGTTGCCCTTAAAAATATTTTCCATAATCTTTATTTTCTCTTCTCTTACAATCTTTGGATGATTCAATAACTTTAAGAGATCTTCATTGGCTGATAAAATATCTCTCATATCCTTCGCTTCGTTCAAAAATGCATCAAGCTTATTTTCTTCCAAAGCCAATTCAAACAATGCGTCACCATACGTAGTACTCGCTAGCTTAGCCATGTTTTATCACCCATTTCTTCTAATGTTTCCTGAATTAAAGCATCTTGTTTACTGTTGTCAATCGACCCAGCTATAATCTTGCCTGCCATCATAGTTGCGACATCGATGACTTCTTGTTTTACTTCTTCTTTTACTTTCTTCTTCTCAAGTTCGGCTTCTCTATTAGCATGTTCGATAATTCTAGCTGCCTCAGCTTTCGCATTCTCAATAATCTCGTCCTCGCGCTTCATCGCTTTTTTACGAGCCTCACTTAAAATTGCTTCCGCCTCTTTTTCTATATTTTTTAATTTAGCTTCATATTCTTTTTTATACTTGCCTGCCTCTACCTGATCCTTCTCTGTCATATCCTTTAAGTTCGCGATTCTCCGTTCACGATCCTTTAAGATTTTTCTCACTGGATCAAATAAGATATAGGATAGCACTAAAAAGAGTAAAAAGATAGAGAGCGCAGAAAAGGCAAACTGAAATACGAACTGGGCATCCAAACCAAAGATTCTTCCAGCGTCTGCTGCTAATATCACTGTTACGCCTCCTTTCGTCTTATATTATTAAACTGCCAACTTATTTAACTTTTGAAAATAATGGGTTAGCATATAATAAAATAAGAGCGATAACCAAACCGTAAAGACCTGTTGTCTCTGCTACGGCCTGACCTAAAAGCATTGTAGAAGTAATATCTCCCTTTGCTCCTGGATTACGTCCTACTGCTGCAGCACCCTGACCAGCTGCATAACCCTGTCCAACACCAGGTCCAATACCTGCGATCATTGCGAGACCAGCACCGATTGCGGAACAAGCTGCGATTAAAGCTTCATTTGTTATATTTACCATGATATAATCCTCCTTTTTGTAAAAATTCAAAATAACAACAAAAAATAATACGCTTATTTTGCGACAGATATTCAAAAGACAAATATCATTCATTGTTTCCTCTAAAATATATCACAAAATTTAAATTATTTATTAAAATTTGCCATTTTGAAACATTTCATAATAATAATTTTTAAGCATTTAACTTATCTGTAATAAATACCATTGTCAACATACTAAATACATATGTCTGAATTGCGCCTGAGAATAAGTCAAAATAACCATGTAGGAAAACTGGAAGTCCAATTTTTGCAAACCAAGGTAATAATCCATACCAAAGAGCAAGCATAATTGTACCTGCCATGACGTTACCAAATAGACGCAGGGAAAGTGACAACGGTGTAGCAAACTCACCTATTAAGTTAATAGGGAATAATAATGGTATCGGTTTAAACAAATCTGTAAATGCTGCAAACTTACTTGTCTTGATTGCCGCATACTGAATTAAGACAAATGTGATAATTGCTAAACCAAATGTTGTACCATAATCTGCCGTCGGTGGTCTTAGACCAAACAAACCTGAGATATTTGACAAAAAGATAAATGACATAAGTGTCAAAATATAGTTTGCGTATCTTGGAGCATGTTTTCCCATGCTATTATTAACTACTCCATCGAGAAATTCCACAAACATTTCGACTATATTTTGTATACCAGTAGGCTTATCTGGGTCTCCATTCATAATACTTCTTCTAGCGATTAAGGCAAGGATAACCAGCGTCAACCACACAATTACTGTCGTAACATGAGTTGTGTTAATAGATACCTCTTGACCAAAGATAGTAAGATTCTTGTATGCATGAATCATAAAATCTACTTCATCATTGGAAGATAGCAAAAAACTTCTACCTGCTATACCTGCCAATCCATATCCCATATATTCACCTTCTTTCTTTTATAATTTTTTTTGTTATATGTGAATTTGTAATCGGTTGGGCGTAAGCAGCGAGTTTAAGGCTGAAAAATCCAACCAGTACTCCAATAAAGGCTGTCCATGAATACAGCATTCCCGCTATACCGATCAATAATATAACCACAATTCTAAGGAAGCTCCTCTTTCTCATATACTTAATCGCATCAGACTCTGGAAAATCCAGCGCTGTATCTAGAGTCAGATACATATGCGCAGCCCAACCTCCAGCTGAGATTCCTCCAATCCAAAGAGCAATCGTATATATAACTTTATCATTTGCAAAAAATAGTCCAATTATCTCTGCTATTACGCAATAAATTAAAATTCCAATGAAGAGATCTAGAACTGTCTCATTTAAAGTTCTAATTTTTTCTAACATCTTTTCCTCCTCCAGCATTTTTATCACGCCCTGGCTTTTCTTTTTTTGTATTGCGCATTGTCAGAATATAGACTGAGCGAAATCCTCCGCCAATTCCTAGAAGAACAAATATAAGAAAAAGATGTGTAGAAAATGTCTTATCTATCCATACTCCAAGAAAAGTCATCATAAAAATAGGAGTAAGCATACTAATACCAAGCTGTGAAACCAAACCTAAATTACGTATTACTTCTCTATTCCACTTCATTTTCTCATCCCCTTCGCTTTTTAGACAAAAGTTGATTAGTCTTCCATCTGATTAATTCTTCTAATATGTCTATCATCATTAGAAAATGGCGTATCTAAAAATGTATCCACAATCTTTAGAGCTAATCCTTCCCCTGTTACTCTTGCACCGAGAGCTAAAATATTGGCATTATTATGCTCTCTCGTGGCCTGTGCACTAAAACAATCTCCACATAATGCTGCACGAATTCCTTTTACCTTATTCGCTGTAATAGAGATTCCAATTCCTGTGCCACAAATAAGAATTCCTCTCTCACACTCTCCGTCTACAATTGCATTTGCCACTTTTTTGGCAAATTCTGGATAATCGCAGGAAGACTCGTCATAACATCCATAATCCTTATACTCAAGTCCTCTTTCCTCTAAATGCTTTTGAATTGCTTTTTTTAAGGCAAATCCGCCATGATCACTACCCATTGCTATCATAATTTATTTTCTCCTTTACTTTTAATTTTTTGTCTTAAATACTTAAATCTAATTTTGCTATACAATTTTGTCAAACACTCTCTCTGCTAAATACTTTAATGCAAGAAAGCAATGTTCATAAATAATCCGATCCTTTCCATATGGATCAGCAACAATACATTCTGGCGACTCGGCAAACTCCTTGATTGTCTGAATCTGCTTCCCCGTTGGAGGATTAAAATCTGCGTAAAGCTTTTGTTTTTCCCCATCTGTAATCGTTAAAATCAAGTCACTGCTTTCTATATCTTCCTGTGTGAGCTGTTCAGATTGAAAATTTTTAATTGCATATCCATATTCTCTCACAAGATCTGCTGCTTTTGCGCTAACTGGCTCTGGAAATAAAACCACTAGCCCTCTTGATACAACTGTAATATCACAGTTTTCTCTTTGTCCTATCAACTGATTGAGTACAACTTCCACCATAAAACTCTGACAAGTATTACTCGTATCTACAATTGTGATATGTTTATATGTTTCCAAACTTTCTCCTCCTTATACTCGAATCATTTGGTAACCCGCAGCTTTTTTTAATCGATTCATAATAGCCTGCCCAAGCTCTTCCTCCTCAAAAGCCTCCGAATAAATATACTGGACATCACTATCATCGAACTCCCTCAAAACTCTGTATAGATTTGCTGCGATACTATTAACTTCACCTCTTTTTCCTATATTTTTTATTAATCCAAATGTATACTCTGGGATATTCTCCTCCGTGCCGATAATTCCAACACGATATCCCTCTTCTTCTTTTTGCTTGGCAAGTTGATTTATTTTCTTTATCACTTGACTGGACTTGCCTTTTACAAGACAAAGATCCGCCTTTGGTGCATAATGCTTATATTTCATTCCAGGAGCCTTTGCTTTTACATTTTCTACTCTTCCCTGAGCAGTCAAGGCTTTATCTAATACAACATTCGGAATTAATTCTCTTAGCATTTCTAATGTGATGAATCCTGGTCTTAAGACAGTCGGAACATCCGATGTAAAATCTACAATTGTAGACTCAAGCCCAAGTCCCACACTGCCTCCATCTATAATCATATCAATTTTACCATTCATATCCTCAATTACATATTTGGCTGTCGTTGGACTCGGTCTTCCAGATGTATTGGCACTTGGAGCTGCCACGCAGACTTGACTCTCTCGAAGTAATCTTCTCGCCACCGGGTGGGAAGGCATACGAACCGCTACGGTATCTAAACCTCCCGTTGTCTCATATGGTATTTCTTTCTTTTTATTCAAAATTACTGTGAGTGGTCCTGGCCAAAAGGCTTTCATAACCTTATCCGCCTCTTTTGAGATATCGCTAGCAATTTTATCTAGCTGTTTCCAATCTGCTATATGCAAAATAAGTGGATTATCAGATGGTCTTCCCTTCGCTGCATAAATTTTTTTAGATGCCTCTTTATTAAATCCGTCAGCCCCTAGACCATATACTGTCTCTGTTGGAAATGCAACTAAACCCCCGAGCTTTAATAACTCCGCAGCTTTGCTTATATCATATTCTTCTCCATCTTCTATTTTTAAAATTAAAGTGTTCATACCTAGAGTTCCCTTCAACTTTCATATTTCTCCAATTTTCATATTTCTCCGTGAAAACACTATATTATTATTGCTTAATCTTTTTTATTATATCATTGATTGTATAAAAAGAAAACCGTTTTTTCTTTAGAATTTGCTAGAAAGATTCTCATTTTTTTAAGAACTTCTTTAGAAAAATTCCAGTCGAGCGATACGCTAAAACAAGCTTGCTTATTTTAAACTTGATATTTAATAAACTTCTATTTCCAATATGCTGACCATAAATAATTTTCCTTGTCATCTTTTTATTAATATTCCATATATTACTATAAAAGAGGTCATTAGTGAACTGTCTGCTTGAGATATAGACAATTCATGAAAGTTAGGTAGTATAGATGCAAAAATATTTTTTTCCTCTTTTTTGGATTGTTTTTTTAGTGAGTGTCGTCCTTTTTCACTATAAAGATTCTATCTTTATTTTTCTAAATATGAAAAAAACGCCAAATCCCATTATCGTCCTAGATGCTGGGCACGGGGGTGATGACCCTGGAAAAGTTGGCATCAATGATGCTCTTGAAAAAGATATCAATCTCTCTATCGTAAAAAAATTAAAGTATTATCTCGAAAAAAAGAATTTCACAGTTATACTAACCCGCGACATGGATATCGGGTTATCCGTCCCTGGTACTCCACATACAAAAACCTCCGATTTGCAGGCGAGAAAAAATGTCGTTTTGGAACAAAAGCCTGCTGCATTTTTAAGTATTCACCAAAACAGCTTTCCAGATGAAAACCAAAAGGGAGCACAGGTTTTCTATTATTCCACCTCAGAATCCAGTAAGCTTTTAGCTGAATGTATTCAAAACAAACTCCGTGAAATGGATTCAACTAATCACCGAGAATGTAAGGCAAACTCCGATTATTTTTTACTGAGAGAAAACCCTCATCCCTCTGTTATTGTTGAATGTGGATTTTTATCGAATCGGATAGAGGCAGACCTTCTCACGACGGAGGAATATCAAAAACAAATTGCCTGGAATATTTGTCTGGCTTTAAGTGAATACTGTCAAAGCAATATAAATTCGCAATAACCAAATCAAACGAACTATTGTTTTTCTAAGATAAACTGAAAAAAGCAGGCTTGTACTCAGGGTACACACCTGCTTTCTTTTTCCGTTTTTTTGTTTATTGGCTTGCTTATTTTTATCCACGCAATTGATATTATCTCTCATTAAAACTAGGAGATTTGCGTTCTAAAAGATAAATTATTATAAATTAGCTAAAAAAATTTTGGAATTTTTTGAAAGAATATCATGACTTAAGCTTATGCCACTCAAAAATGAAATGGTATCTCCACATCTCTTTATATTTTTCGTGAAAAATATAATTTTAAGGGATTCATCTGTACAATATAATATAATTTAATTTAGTTTTATTTGATCAGGAATAATATAAAGATAAAGTGAAAATACTTTAATGAATCTACTATGTCGCAAAAGCATTCATAGTTAAAATAAAGAATATTAGACTTATAGATTTGTTAATTTGGTATAGTGAACGGATACAATCTTTCCCTCCTCCTCAACAAAGTCTTTCATATAATTACTTGTTTCTAGGAGAAGTGACATATTATCTAGGTTGTTTTCATCTACTTTTTCCTTACCAACGATAACAGATAAACCCATTTCGTAAAACAGAATCATCTCTTGCTTTATATTTGATTCTGCCTCCAATAATGAGATACCTCCCTTCGGTTCGAAATATCATAGAAAATTTTCTGCAATCTTATTCAAATTTTTCTATCGATAGGACTGCAGCTATCTACTAAATTTTTGTGACGTATAAAATTAAGAAATTAGTTTCTTGCATTTATTTGTAATAAAGAAATGTCGCAATACCCTCCTTTCTCTTTACATTTCTTGATTACATTTCCAATTATATCCATATCTTAGCCATACTGCAAGCTTTTTCTACTTTTTTTATATTATTTATAAACAATATACTAAGATTTTATAATTTTTTTTAAAAATTTACAAATTCTTCAAAATTTAGTGTTAATAATCTCTTTACATGTGTGAGAATAATGATTATACTATAAATGTGAACGTATATCTTGTGGAGCAATGCAAACTGGCCATTTGCCTGTACAGTGTGAAACATCATTTGCTCGAATAAGTATACTTTTACCGAACAGCATAAGCTGATCTTCTACCCGCAGTGCATGTTATAATATGCCCAAATGGGTATATTTTCATATTATACTTAATAGTAAAGGAAGTGAATTTAGTGAGATTAGAAAGAATTAGTGAAAATCAGATTCGTTGCACATTAAGCAAGAACGATTTAGAAGATAGAAATCTTTTTATAAATGAATTAGCCTATAGTACTGATAAGACAAAAGCTTTATTCCGTGATATGATGCAGCAAGCTTTTTATGAACTAGGCTTTGATGCTGAGGATATTCCTCTTATGATTGAGGCAATCCCATCTGCTGAGACTCTAGTTTTAGTTATTACAAAAGTAGAAGACCCTGAAGAATTAGATACACGCTTTTCCAAGTTTACAAAACCTCAGATCATGGATATTGATCTAAATGATCCAGAGGATGAAGAAGAGGATGAAGAAGATTTTTCCACAATTTACGATTCTATGGAGCAAGACTCCAATACTAATTATAGAGCGGAACAAAATACTTTCTCTAATCTATCTAATTTTTCTACCGACAAAGCTTACGAGCCAAATACAAATATGACTTATACTTCACAGCAAGTATTTTGTTTCTATGATTTGGATGTGATTATTACTGTCGCTTCTCTTTTACGCAATGTATATCACGAACCAAGTCAATTATATAAAGATTCGAAGGAGCATTGCTATTATCTCATGCTTCAAAGAGGCGCTCTTACATCTAGTGCTTTTCAACGCATTTGTAATTTAGTCTCAGAGTACGGTGATATAGTCTCTTTTACTTATGCCTCTATCTTTTATTTTCAAGAGCATTTTATCGATATTGCTGGAAACTACGCTCTAGAAGCTTTGGCTAAATTATAGCAACCATTCAAATTACACAGACCTATACAGGCAAAGATATTATATCGCATAAATCTTTTGCCCAAACAACATAAAAAACGCACTATATTTGTAATAATATACAAGGATAGTGCGTTATTTTTTTCTCATTTTTCTTACTGCGCTTTATTAGCAAGGTACTCATTAATTTTGCTAACGAGCTCATTGCAATCCATTCCATGAACCATAGAAGCTTCCTCTAAAGTTTCTCCCTGAGAAGCAGGACAACCGATACAATGCATTCCAGATGCCATTAAGATTGCTGCGATACCCATATCCACCTGTAAAAGCTCTCCAATAGTCATATCTTTATTAACACTTTGCATTTTTATATACCTCCTTGTAAAATTTTCTAAAAGTCATTCATCACGCAAATTGCGTACGCAAACCGAAGTTTGGTATCATTATAGTATATCTAAATTCAAAATACAACACCCAAAGTAAATATTTCTATTGCATTTCTTCTTCACTTATCTTCCAACTTTCCTATTCCGTATCCAAACGCTAAACATATATGAACCAAAAACGCTATTTCATATCTAAACAAAACAACTTTATATTCTTATTCATAATTTCTCAAAAATAGGTTGATTTTTCAACAAAGTCTGTTAAAATATAATTTATGAGAATTTACTTACAAATTCTTAAAGCAACAGAGGGAAGTATCTAAAAGAGAGTTTTCAATTTAATGTTACTTTTTATTATAGTTTGCGAATAGTATAATGTGGAGACATATCGAAGTGGTCATAACGAGCTTGACTCGAAATCAAGTTGTCGGGTAACCGGCACGTGGGTTCGAATCCCACTGTCTCCGTCTACACTTCAGTTCTGGGAGGAGTATAGATTTTTTGGGAAATCTGTACCGGAGGTGTCTCGGTTCAACTTATTTATTTCCCGGAGGAACACGCTCCGGCTGAAGTGTGAAACAAGAGGGGAGAAATTAATTTCTCCAACATCATAATATTCTTTCTAAACGCAGCCTATACTTCCCAGAATATAGGTTGCATTTTTATCTGCTTGAATATATCTCTTTAACATATAGTATCTTTTTATTTTTGACATTTCCCATAGCTGAATAAAGCAAGAAATTCATAAAAAAAGCTCAAGACTAAAACCTGCTTGAACATAATTTTAGCCTTAAACTTCTCTTACAAAATTTTTATTTTTTCTAACTCCCAAAAAGAAGTGAGAATTTCAATTTCTTCTTGAGAATTGTTCTTAATTGTGCTTTTCTTGGCATTTTCATTTGCAACTTCACAAATATTCCTCTTTTTATATTTCTCAGATGGGCATGTCTTGCATAATAAAGTATAATCTTTTTTCTCATTTTCTATAGTATTATCCTTCTTTTGCTCTGGACGATACCAAAGAGCTCTCATCCCGACAGCCATCGCTCCCTTTACGTCTTTTTCCAAACTATCTCCTATCATTAGACATTCACAAGGTTCGCACGCAGCTTTTTGCGCACATCTATAAAATAGTTTTTTATCTGGCTTTTCTACACCTACCTCTTCACTACTCACAATAAAATCTATATCGGATAAGAGATTAATTTTTTTTAGCTTTTCATACTGCATATAGGCAGTCATATCAGTGGCAATCCCAATCTTTAGATTTTGCCGCCTAAGCCACTGAAATAATTGCAGTATACCTGGCTCTGGCTTCATTACATTTAACAATGTATCCCAGTAGGTGTGATAAAGATTTTGTACATGGGGGAATAAATTTTTTCCCTGTTTCTCTAACATAATTTGATAGCGAATAAGACGGTTATGAAGAGCAGCACAGTCAGAACATAAAACTTGCTTTTCTTCTTGCTGTGCTTCATATAATAATATTTTTGTCAAAGATTTTTCCCACTGAAATTTTTGTTGACAATAATGATATACTTGTTCGATTGCTTTTTCATGAGCTTGCTCATAACTATAAACTGTATTATCAATATCAAATAAAACTGTTTTTATCATAATTTTATATTTACCGATATCCCAATTTTATGATTCTAGTGTTCTGACTATCTGGTAAGCAAAGTAAAAAAAGTTGAATATTTAGTCAGCCTATAAGGTAGAGAGGAATCGCAGCAATAACTACGACGACTGACGATAATATAGCAGATGCCAAAATAGGCAATGCTCTTTACTATAAATTACAAGTAGTCCAAACACTAGTTTGTATATTATTCCTAAATCAATAAAACTCTCATTCTTCCCTTCTGTTATATATTGGTTAAAATTTACTTATACTAAAATAACACTCTTTCGTATTTTGGCTTCTGCGCCCTATGGATAACTATGTTTTGCTCAATGGATACTAAAAATTTGCTTTGGCTTTATATCTTAAACTATTTTATAGGAGAGACAGAAGGGAAGATATCGAATATATTTATTGTCCGTAATAAGCGTTTTCTCCATGTTTTCTAAAGAAATGTTTATCTCGGATTCTATCTGGTGCATCCTTTACCTTCGGATTTACTATCTCTGTGAAGAGATTCATCTTGGCAACTTCCTCAAGCACAACTGCATTATGTACTGCCTCCGCCGCATTCCCACCCCAAGTAAATGGTCCATGATTCGTACAAAGTACACCTGGTGTATACATAGGATTTAATCCAAGCTCTTCAAACGTCTCAATAATAACTGCCCCTGTGTTTTTCTCATATCCCTCATCGATTTCTTGCTGTGTCAGGCATCGAGCACAAGGAATTGTCCCATAAAAATAATCTGCATGCGTCGTTCCGTATAGAGGAATCCCTCTCCCAGCTTGTGCCCATGAAGTTGCATATGGAGAATGGGTATGTACAATTCCGCCTATCTCCTCATATTTTTTATAAAGCTCGATATGAGTTGCTGTGTCAGAGGAAGGTTTATATTTTCCCTCAATCTTATTTCCCTCTAAGTCCATCACAACCATATCCTCTGGTGTCAATTTATCGTAATCTACTCCGCTCGGTTTAATTACAAAATAGCCTGTCTCTCTGTCTATACCGCTAACATTTCCCCAAGTATAGGTAATTAATCCTCTTTTTGGTAGTTCCATATTAGCCTCATACACTTCTAATTTTAATTGTTCTAACATATTTCATTCTCCTCATACTCGCTAAATATTTTTTGAAATGCCTTAATTTGCTCTGTCGTCTGATTGCCAAAAACAGATGAGCCTGCCACAATCAGATTGGCACCTGCATCAAGTACCGTTCTGACATTGTCTAGCTTGATGCCGCCATCCACCTCAATTAAAATATTATCTTTCTTCTGGTCGATTTTTTCTCGAAGTGCACAAATTTTAGCTGTTATTTCCGGAAGATATGTTTGCCCGCCAAATCCCGGATTCACTGTCATTAATAAAATTTGATCTAAATGCGGCCAAATATAATCAAGAACTGAAAGAGGAGTGGCTGGATTTAAGACAACACATGCTTTCTTTCCTAAAGCTTTTATATGTGTTATACTGCGATGTAAATGTTTACATGCCTCTGCATGAACACCGATAATATCTGCCCCAGCTCTTGCTATATCTTCTACATATCGGTCTGGCTCCTCCACCATAAGATGCACATCAAAGGTTAGTTTACTTTCTTTTCTCATAGAAGCAATGACTGGCATTCCAAGAGAGATACTCGGTACAAAACTTCCGTCCATAACATCAATATGAACCATCTTTACGCCTGCTCGTTCAATTTCTCTTAATTCTTCCCCTAGTCTTGAAAAATCCGCCGCCAAAATAGAAGGTAGAAGTTCTATCATTCTCCCACTCCTATTCTTCAATTTCATACATAGCAATCTCATCAATCTCTCGGTTTGCTCCGATCATAATATCCTTGCCATCCTTCATATAATGATATACATTTGCAGAACCGCAGTCATAATCTAAAATTTCACTCTTATACTCTCCTGCCTCCTTGTCATAAGTAAATGCAATTAAGTTTCTCTCACCTTTTCTATGTCCAATAACCGCTGCTGGCTTTCCAAGCAATGTTCCACCATAAATTGCATGAGTAAAGTCTGCCGCTTTCTCATACTGATAAACCTGCTTAAACTCACCATCTATTTTTTTGTAAATACGAATCATTTCTCCGTGGAATGGTGCTAATGCAATCAATTCCTTTTCTCCGTCCTCATCAAAATCAACTAAAGTCGCATCACTTGTCGCATCTGTGATCAGTGTCTTAATCTCCCACTCACCATCTTTGCTCTCTGGAGGAATAAACTGGAAGACTCCACAGTCCGCTGACACTATACTTGTCTCTACACCGTTTTCCACCACTTTATAATATCCATGATTTTTCAACATATTTTCTTTTAATACGGTAAGCTCTAATTGATTCTCATCATTAAATGAACTTAAATCCTCCGGAAGTACTGCCGCATAAACTTTTCCTGGCATAGACCAATCTTCTTTAAACTCATGTCCAGATTTCAATGCACATGCGAGCAAATATTTTACACCATTTCTCTTTACGATATCAAAACGATGTACATGTGGTAATTCTACTAACGTGCGAACTTCCCACTCTCCCTTTGCTCTTGGTGTGACAATTACAATCTTTGCTTCCTTAGAATCATTAGGTGAGTAAAATTTATGAGTTGCCAAAAACTGTCCATTACTTTCCGGGACTTGTACCATACTCATAACTCCGCCGGGACCTTCCCATACAGTATCCACCTTATTTCCCTCTACATCAAATAAATAACAAGGATCTTGTTTTTCTGCTGCCACAAGAAAATATTCCTTTCCCTCATAAATAAGAGGGGCAATGGAATAACATTTATTTAGCTTTCCAATTACTTTTTTTACTACTTTCATAACTTACTCCTTCTCTTCTTGTTTGTCCAAAATATTTCCCATCATATTACGAGCGAAGGCTAAATCCTCCTCCCAATTTTCATTTCCTGTATACCAAAACTCTGTGACATATTTTCTAATACCTAGACTCCATGCTGTCTCAATCATCGCCTCAAAATCTACATGCCCTGTTCCAAATGGAATTTCTCTAAACTTTCCTGGAACAGTTTCCTTTAAATGCATAGAAGTTAAATGCCCACATCCTGTCTTTAAATCCTCTAATACATCCGTTTTGTAAGTAACTGCTGCATTTTTGATATTTCCACAGTCCGGATATACATTTAAATAAGTTGAATTTATAATATTTACGTATTTCATAGATTTCTCTACTGTATTCATAAACGCTGTCTCCATCGTCTCAAAGCCAAGGAGTACTCCAGCTTTGGCAGCCATATGTACTGCCTTTTTTAAGTTTTTTTCGAAACGAGCTCTCGTCTCCTTGGATCCTTCCTCATAGTAGACATCATAGCCCGCTAACTGGATAATACGAATTCCTAAATCATCGGCGAGAGCAATTGCTTTTTCCATAATCTCCATACCACGTTTTTCTGTCTGAGCCTCATTACTTCCCAAAGGATATTTTCTATGCCCCGACAGACACATCGTACGAATTGGAATACCGCTCTCATACATTTCTCTTACAAGAGTAAATCTCTCCTCCTTCGACATATCCAGTCTTTTTAATTTTTCATCTGTCTCATCGATGCTAATTTCAATAAAATCAAAGCCTGCTGCCTTTGCCGCATTCATCTTCTCTCTCCAGCTTAATGTAGAAGGCATTGATTTTTCATACAATCCTAGAGTATATGCTTTTGACATAATAATCATCCTCCATCTGAAAGGACTGTACATAAACCAAATAATACGTATTATACTTATATACGAATTGTTTGTCCGTATATGGCTCTAAATATTATTTACCATATACATTTCCTTCGCTTATCTAGAATTTTTTACTCTACTATAAATTAAAATCTCCTTTTTTTACAATATGAACCTTAACACCTCTATCTCGAATCTGCTCGATAACCTCCTGGGAAGCCAACTCATCTGTAATAAGATTTTTAATCTTGTCAATTCCACAGCTAATAAAACTACTGTTCTTTCCAATCTTTGTATGGTCTGCGAGAATATAATTTTCTTTTACAACATTTCTAATCATAAGCTCATTAATATTTACTTCATTGGCAATTTCTGTCGTCATGCCACATTCTTCTGAAAATCCGCTACAACCAACAAAACATTTTTTTGCGACAACTGTCTGAAGATTGCGAATTGCAAAGTCTCCAACCATCGCTTCTTTTGGATATCTTAGCTCTCCGCCTGTTAAAATAACACTGATGCCATCACTATGCTCGTAATTTAAAGCTCTTCCATTATTCGTTATTACAGTAACATTTCTCTTATCAATATACTGTAACATACTAATAGCATTTGCACTTGTATTAATAAAAATACTATCTCCGTCCTCAACTAAGGTTGCTGCATACTGAGCAATCAAATCTCTGTATAATTTTACTTCATCTTGTTCCTGTTCTTTCTTCTCCGTTACCTGAGCTCCACCATAAAAACGAACTAGCTTTTTATTATCTTCTAAATACTGCAAATCTCTTCTCACAGTAACTGGAGAAATATCAAACATCTTTGCTAACTCTGCCACCTTAATTCCTGGCTGAGCCTCCATCACCTCTAGCATTTTATTTCTTCTGTTGTCCACATATGCTCGTTCTCTCTTCATAAAATATACTCCTTACCTTATTTTTTAGTTATCATTCCACTATAGTTGAAAATAACCAAAACAAATACTCTAATTATTTTCTATGTAATAGTATATTGTATTTTATGATTGTTGTCATCTATTTTTTTGCTTTTTATGAGTATTTTATCAAAAATTTTCGATTTTTTTGCAAATTTATAAAACTCTCACATTTTTCTAGATGAAAGAGCAGTTTTTTATGTACAGTTTTCATTTAAATTTATTTGCCGATTTTAAACTGATATAATGATTGGATTCCCTCTATCCTCTCCCCATGAATCGCAATTTTCATAATTATATAGAGAGAATCCATTTAGAAAATATTTTGATTGTCTAATTGCTACTAGATAATACCGTTATCTCTCATTTTCTCTTCCATCTCTTTTGGAGACATAATATTACGAAGACCAATTACTTTTGTTCCTTTTTTCTCTGCATCCTTGAACATATTCATAAAATTCTGAGCACAAAATACGATATCAAACTGAGCAGCCGCACTTTTTCCCTCAGATAATGCACAGTGATGAATTTTAGCAGGTTTAATACCAGCTTTATCGCATACTTTTTGAAGTGTCATTTTCATCATCAAACTTGATCCTGCTCCATTTGCACAACATACTAACATACTTAAATTATCCTTTGCCATTTTATTACTTCCTTTCTTTTTATAAAATATTATTTATTTTTACACTATATATTCAAAAATAAAGTTTTTATTTTTTATTATAGCGTATCATACATTTTTTCTTTTATCTAGAAAAATTCTCTTTTTACTCGATACCCTTTAACTCTTTATATGCCTCATAATCTTCTGTGATTAAGAAATAACCTTCTTTATCTCTTTTATATTCAATCTGTGGAATAGCAAGTAATACAACTGCAATAACTACAATACCGATAACACCGAGGAACTTCATGACTACTGTCATAATTGGCCATACAACTGCCCAGTCCCACATTCCTAAATATCCACCGTAAGCTGCCATTCCAACCCAACCTGCGATAAGTGCAGAGCCAAATACTTGACAAATACCAGATATAAATGGAAGAATAAGTGCTGCCTTAATACCACCCTTTTCATTTGCAAATACTGCGATTGTAGAGTTATCAAAAAATACTGGAACGAATCCACAAATAACAAGTACTGGACTCTTAAATATAATCAAAGCTGCGATTGCTAAAATCTGTCCTACAAAACCTGCGAGAAATCCAATTGGAACTGCGTTTGCAGAACCAAAGCCGTAAATAACGGCACAGTCAACACCAGGAACAGAACCTGGAAGAAGTTTATCGGCAATACCCTGGAAGGATGCTGTGAGCTCTGTTACGAAAGTACGAACACCAAGTTGTAAGATTGCAAGATATACAGAAAAGTAGAGACAAGTCTGAATGACATAAAATACCATACTTGCACCCTCTGCTAAAAATCCTTGCTCTGTCAAATAGTCACGACCTAAGATACAAAGGATTGCTCCAAAGAAAATCAACATTAAGATAGATGTACATACCATATTTTCATTGAAAATAGACATAAAACCAGGAAGCTCAATATCATCGATTTTCTTTGCTTTTTTGCCCTTTTTATTAAATAATTTATCTGCAAGCCAAGTATTTAAAGCAACACCAAAGGATTGCTGATGTGCGAGACAAAATCCTGCTCCGTCTGTTAATTGCTGACAAGGTTTAATCGTCAAGTTAGAGCCAACTGCCCAGTAACATCCTAAAATAACTGCCATAACGACAATAAGTTTTATATCACTGTCCGCCAAAAATGGACAAGCAAATAAGATTAACCAATACGCTGTTGCAGATTGCTGAACTTGTACATGACCTGTTGTAAACAAGGCTCTAAGCTTTGTATATTTACTAAAACGAACAAGTAAAATATTTACAAGAAATGCGATCAAAAGGAGAATCATCGCATTTCCAAATCCTTTTCCAAATACCTTTTCCACTCCGTCTGTCACGGCATTTTGTCCGAAATATGGGTCAATTACCATAGCATCCATATTAAAACGATCTTTTAAACCAACTAATACTGGACGGAAGTTACTTACTAATCCATTAGAACCTACTGTCAAAATCAAATATCCTACAATTGCTTTAATTACACCTGCTAGTACATCATACCATGTTTTTCCCAATAAAATATAACCAATCATTACGATTAAACCGATCATAAATGCTGGCTGCTGCAAGACATTAGTCGCAAAATAGGTCCATATCGTCATTAAAATTTCCATAACCTTTTCCCTCTTTATCTTTCTTATTCTTCCATATATTTTTCCTGAATCTCAACTAAGTCTTCAGGTGTCTTTGCGTTAAGTAACGCCTCCATCACTTTTTCATTCATCATCAGGTTAGAAAGTCTTTGCATATTTCCAAGATGCTGCTCTGGGTTGCAAGATGCCAATGTGAAGAATAATTTTGCATCCATCTCAGGATTTCCCTCTTCAAAGCTAACTGCTTCCTCTAATTTCATAAATCCAATCTCTGTCTTATGTACTCCCTTTGCACATTCCTGTGAATGTGGCATTGCCACATTTGGCATAATTACAATATATGGACCATATTTTGTCACACATTTAATAATGTCCTCTTTATAATTTGACTCTACAGTTCCATCTGCCTCTAATGACTCACAGCTCATCCGAATTGCTTCCTGCCAGTTTGGCGCACTTTGTGCAAATTTATAATGCTTTTTTTCTACAAATTCTTTTAACATACTTACCTCCTGCGATGTATTGCCATATCATAAGTTTTTTAGTTTCTTTTACAAATCCGCTGTCTGACTAATATTTGAGAAGCTATAATCTATAAAACTTCACGAAATATCAATCAAACAGCAAAATATTCTTTTTATAGACAAGAGCGGAAAGGAATATTTTGAGGTGCCTCAAAGCAATCTTCAAATCCTCTTCTATGATGATAAGCTTTCTTATCTTTATCTGTTGGATATACATATTTTCCGCCAACTTCCCAGAAGAATGGATGGAATTTATAGTCCAAACGATCTTTTTTCATATCATATAATACTTTAATTTCATTCACATCAGCCATAAAGTTTGTCCACACATCATAGTGAATTGGAATTACAACATCACATTGCAATGCCTCTGCCATACGAAGAATATCACAAGATGTCATCTTATCTGCCATACCGATTGGATTCTCTCCATAAGAACCAAATGCAACATCAATATCATAATCTTTACCGTGTTTTGCAAAATAGATAGAATAGTGGGAGTCACCGCTATGGTAAATATTTCCACCTGGAGTTTTAATTAAATAATTTACTGCTTTATCATCCATATCAGTTGGACAAATTCCTGTAAGTTCTTCCCTGTCTGGTCCTGTAGAATCTGTCGTAACAAGACAAGTACGGTCAAAAGAATCTAATGCGATAATCTCAATATCTTTGATCTTAATAGAATCACCAGGTCTTACTGTAATACATCTGTCAGCTGGAACTCCCCATTTTTTCCATAATTCTACAGATTTCTTAGGTCCAATAAATGGCACTGGAATCGTCTCACCTTTTTCATTTACTGTAGTAAGTCCACTTTGAATTACATGGGCTGCATACTCTGCACTCATATGGTCTTGATGATAATGAGTTGCCAAAACTGCGTCTACCTTTTTAATTGCAAATGGGTCAATTACAAAAGGTACTGCACGAAGATTTGGCTGCATTGCTCTTGCACCGCACATATTTGCCATCTGGTGTCCAACTTTCATCTTTCCGTCGCCATGAGTTCTCTTTCCATTTCCGCACCATAGGTCAACACTAATATTACAATCCTCTGGAGTTTTAAACCACATTCCTGTACATCCTAGCCACCACATTGCAACTGTTCCTGGTTTTACTTCCTCATTTTCAATATCCTCATTTAACCATGTTCCCCATTCTGGGAATGTGCTCATTATCCAACTCTCTCTTGTAATTTCGTCAATTTTACTCATTTTATACCTCCTAATTAAATGTTCATATTATTCATAAAGACCATGTGGTTGCAACCGTTTATGTTCTTTGTGTTGTTTTGTAATGATAATTTACCACAAATAAATCATAAAGTCAACCCCATTATATGATTATTTCGCATATTATATGATTGTTTCGTCATTTTTTCAGCTTTTATATAATTTTATTATTTTTAAATGTTTTTTATGAACGTTTTATACGTTTTAAACAAATCATATATTCATATATTTTATGTTATGTTTCATTTTTTATTTCATATAACTATACTATCATCTATAGCTTGTGAAGGAAGTGATTTTGAGATTATGAAGACAGACACCGAGAGTCCATGGAAACTTCTATAAATAAATAATTTGTATTAATAGAATTATTTTCACCAAAAGTATCAATTATTATATCTTCCAACAACACATATTTTCTAATATACTATATCTTATCATCTCATAGTTTCTATAGAACAGCCCAAAAGAGCAACTACTCTATTTGACGTTTTTATGGAAAATAATTAAGGGAATAGAAATGATGGAGAAAAAAAGTTCCCCCCAAAAAAAACCAGAAAGGCAATTAACCCTTCTGGCTCTTCATAAATCTTAATACAATATTCAAATTAATTGATTATTCTGCATGCATTTCCTCGTGTACAATCTCCTGAACTGCTTCTGGAACAACTGCCAACGCTTTCTTATCTGTCTCTTTGAAGAATAAGTGACGTGGAATACCATCTACCATTACAGGAGGTACATCGCCCTGAATTAAAGGACGAGCATAGTTAATAAAATCATCAGAAATATATGTACCGTCATTTATAATCCAATCAATTGGCAACATCTTCTCAACATTAGAAATCTTATGTACATCATGAATCTCTGTTGTACACTGATATGGATCATCTGAAACTCTCTTTAAGATAATCATCTGACCATTATCTCCCTCGAGTGCAGCCTTAACAGCAGCTCCACCTACCTGGAATGCCTCGTTAATATCAATTCTGGAAGCTAAGTGAGAAGCGCATCTTTGTAAGGAGCTTAACTCGATTGCTCTCGTCTTACAACCAATCTCAGCCGCAACTTTATTGCAGAGATAACGCGCTGTACCTGTAAGTTGTTTATGACCGAATGCATCAACGAAATCCGCACTATCGGAAAGTTCACATACATAACGTCCATCTGCAAGACGAATACCCTCAGAAACTGCAACTACAACAGATTTCTTTGTTTTTTGCAATTCTTTTACTCTATTAATGAAGTCATCTACATCAAAAGCTACTTCTGGAACATATACGAAATCTGGTCCATCACAATCCTCACTCTTAGAAAGCATAACTGCTGCAGTTAACCATCCAGCATTTCTACCCATAACCTCGATAATCGTTACTAATTCATTGCCATATACAAGCCCATCACGAATACATTCTTTTGTAACTGTACCAATGAATTTAGCTGCACTGCCAAATCCTGGTGTATGGTCTGTCACTGCTAAGTCATTGTCAATTGTCTTAGGAACACCGACAAAGCGGCATTTATGTCCTGTAACAATGGCATAATCAGATAATTTACGAATTGTATCCATGGAATCATTTCCTCCAATATAGAAGAAATATCCAATCTCTAACTCATCCAAAATTTTGAAAATCTTATCATAAACTGCTCTATCCTCATGAATCTCTGGTAATTTATAACGGCAAGACCCAAGATAAGCAGATGGTGTTCTCTTTAATAACTCGATATCTAAATCACTTTTAATATGCTCGGATAAATCAACATATCTTCCCTCTAAGAAGCCCTGAATACCATTTCTCATACCGTAAACTTTTCCAGCTCCTCTATCTCTAGCTGTGCGATATACACCTGCTAAACTAGAGTTGATAACTGAAGTAGGTCCACCTGACTGTCCAACGATTACATTATTTCCCATTGTGATTTCCTCCTAAATCAATGTCATTTCTTTTTCGCTTTTATGCTGCCTATATATCTCTCCCTATATTTCAGCAACCATAAAATAAATTATAGCAGATATAACTAAATTTAACAATATTTCTTTTTACTTTTTATAGGAAAATCAATATTTTTTTCTTTTGCAAATTCTACTCTTTTCTTTTTTTACTATATTCTGCATATATTTTATAAGTTTTTTCTGTGAATTTAAAGGAATCACTATATTAACAAAAATATATAATCGCAAAATTTCCATACAAGATATTAGTATTAGCCAAACAGATTATGTCCATATCTTATCAAAGTTTTATATTTTGCTATAGACTCACTCATTATTTTTCATACATAAAGGGAAGCTATTTTATAACTTCCCTTCAATCATTTCATTATTCATATACAAATACTGGTGTACCAGCGGTTGCATTATGATAAATTTCGCGAACTGCAGAGTATGGTGTATTAACACAACCATGAGAACCGCCACCCATATAAATTGTTCCACCAAACACTCCACGCCAAGACGCATCGTGAATTCCCTCGCCGTTATTAAATGGCATCCAGAATGTAACCGGTGAAGCATAGTTTGCTCCTCGTAATACGGCAGGACTTTGTTTATAGACAATATAGTAAGCTCCTGTATGAGTACGTCTTCCCGCTCTCACAATATCACCTGTTACAACAGGAGTATCGACAATACGCTTTCCATTTTTATAGAACCACATATGCTGTTCGGAAATACTTACCTCAATATAAGTCTTTGGATTGCTGTTTACACTTGTTCTAACTCCAGTCTCAGCTCTCTTAGAATAAGCAGGCTCTTTTTCTACACTTCTTCCCTGTTTAATTAATTGAACTAATCTCTTTGTCTCTTTTTCTTGATTAATTGTCCAACCATAAGTACCTCCAGGTACTGTCACAGTTCCTTTATTTGTAGTTTTTAACTTAACACTCTTACCATTTGTATCATATTTTTCTGCTAACTTAGCAATATACTGCTCTACTTTTTTCGTGCTGACACTGACATTTAAGTCGTCATCAAAAGTAAGCCATTTACTAATAGTCTCAGAATCTACAACCTCTGTTTCTCTCGCAAAACGATATGTAATCTCTGCTCCTGCATATTTTTGAGCAGTTCTAAGAGCTTCTGTCGCTTTCTCATCCGTAGAATAAATCGTTGGCTTCTCATAACAATCTGCCTCTGCTAAATCTAATTCTTTTTTATTTTCTTTAAAAGCCTGTACAATATTTTTATGTAATTCTTTCTTTATAACCTCTGTTCCCAGTACTTCTGGTGTAATCTGGAACTTTCCATCTTTATACTCTACTTTTGCGTTCTCCACATTAATATCATTTTTCTTATCTAAACATGTGAGATTAGATTCCACTTCCTCTAACTTGTCAGCATCATAGGTAATATCTGCACTTAATGTCGTACTTTTCTTTCTAAAACAGTCAATAAACCATAAAAATTCATTTTGTTTTCTCAATGCCTTATATACATTATTATTGTATTCTAAAGAAGCATCGATATCTGACATTTTGATTACCTCTTTTTGGTCATTTCTCTCCACTAAAGTTAAATCATGATCAGATAATGTCTTTGTCAGCTCGCTCTTTACATCATTTCCATTTTTAAAACTTACATCATGTCCATTGATTATTGTATTTGCTTGGAAATGCCAATGAAAGAATAATACACCTATCACATAAATAACTAGTAATGCAGCTACAATACCAATGATAATCTTTTGAGTCTTAGATAACGCTTTTATCTTTTTACCTAATCCACGTAAAGTTTTTTGTTCTTTCTTTTCTTTTTTTGGTTCTTTTTCTACTGTTTTCTGCTCTTTCTTTTCCTCTTTCGGTTCTTTTTCTACCGTTTTCTGTTCTTTCTTTTCCCTTTCCATCTTATTTCCTTTCTTATCCCATCTTCACAACTATTGTTTCTTTCGACGATCAATATACAAAAACTGGAGTTCCCAATTCCACATTTTCCCAAATCGTCTTTGCATTGCTGTATGGCGTATTCACACAACCGTGAGAACCATTTCCCTGATAGATTGTTCCACCGTATGATTTACGCCAAGATGCATCATGAATTCCTACATTATTGTTAAATGCAGCCCAGTAATCAACTGGTGAGGCATATCCCTGCCCCTTTAATGTAGCATTTCTTTCTTTATAAAAAATATAATAAGCACCAGTCGGAGTTCCATTGCCCTCTGTTACATCTCCTGTTACTACATCTGTAGATACAATCTCCTGTCCATTCTTTACCATCCACATATGCTGTTGAGCAATATTAATCTCTATATATGTACTCCAATAACCTGTAGAGGAATCAGACGGAGGTTCATGAGAATAAGCTGGTTTTCTCGTTATATTTTTTCCCTCTTCAATATCCTTGACTATTTGTTTTACTTCTTCTTCCTCGTCTATCTCATAGCCAAATGTTCCGCCTCCAATTAGCATGGATTCACCGCTATGATTAACAAAACTAATCGGATGTCCCACTGTATTATACTCACTTGCTAATTTTTCAACGTACTCAGCGATTTTATCTTCATCTAGCGACACCTTCATATCACTATCTACTAAAATCCATTTATTAATCTCTCCATCATCCAAAACTTTGCTCTCTCCAGCTAACTCATAGAGAATAGAAGAAGCCGCATATTTTTTGGCTTTTTTTAAGGCAGCTCTCACTGTTTCATCTTCCGCATAATATTTTGGACTTTTATAGCATTTTTCTTCTTCTAAATCTAACTTTGTCTCACTTTTATCAACATAGGACTTTACTGTCTCGCGAAATGTTTTTTTCTTGAGTTGATTTCCCTTTTTTTCTCTGACAATATAAAACTTATCATCCTTTAAAATAATTCTGGCATCCTTAGGAGGTATATCCTCAGTAGGATTCATAACATCAAGCTCTTCTATCTTTTCCTCTAGCAATTTCTCATCATAAACCATTTCTGGCTCTAAGTGAATCTCATGTTTTTTAAATATTTCTCTCGGCCAAATCCACTGGTTCTGACGAATAACTGCTTGATATACAAGATTTTTATAATCTAAGGTAACACCAATATCCTTTGCCTCTATTATCTCTGTTTTTTCCTCTCTCTCAATAAGGGTTAAGTCATGACCAGTAATATCCTTTGTCAAATTTTCCTTTACGGGAGTCGCCGATTTATTATCTGCTTTTTGCCCGTTAATCATTGTGTTTGGAAAAAAATGCCTGCTAAAATATAATGCTCCCGCCATATATATGAATCCAATAAAACATAGAGCAATTATAAAAATAATAAGAATAGTATGAAGTTTTGATTGTCTTTTCAATTTCAGAGTCATCTTCCATCTCCTTTTCTACATCTATTCTTACTATATCTAGCCATTTGCTAAGTGAGCCTATCATTTTCAATCACTCACTTAACAAAAAACTACTATTACATTTAAAATTAGCTTAGCTTCTCTCTAAGAGCCAAATTAATTCTTCCCATCTTATCTACTTCTAATACTTTAACAATAACAATATCTCCAATATTTACTACATCTTCTACTTTATTGACACGCTCTCTTGAAAGCTTAGAAATATGAATCAAACCATCTTTATTTGGAGCAATCTGGACAAATGCTCCAAATTGCATAATTCTTACAACCTTACCCTCATAAAGACTTCCTGCCTGTACTGGCTCAACGATAGAACGAATAATAGATATCGCTTTTTGAATTCCAGCGGCATCTACACCACAGATTGCAATATTTCCCTCATCAGAAATATCAATCTTAACACCAGTCTCATCGATAATTGCGTTGATTGTCTTGCCCTGTTTTCCGATAATTTCACTAATCTTTTCCGGGTCAACCTTCATCTGCTGAATTTTAGGTGCATATTTGCCTACTTCTTTTCTTGGTTCAGAGATAACAGGGTTCATTACATTATCTAAAATATACTCTCTTGCAATATGAGTTTTCTGGAATGCCTCCTCAATAATAGGTCTTGTCAATCCATGAATCTTAATATCCATCTGGATTGCTGTGATACCATCTTTTGTTCCAGCAACCTTAAAGTCCATATCTCCAAAGAAATCCTCAAGTCCCTGAATATCTGTAAGTACAAGATAATCATCATCTGTATCTCCTGTCACTAATCCAGTAGAGATACCCGCAACTGGTTTTTTAATTGGAACACCTGCTGCCATGAGAGAGAGCGAGGATGCACAAATACTTGCCTGAGAAGTAGAACCATTGGACTCTAACGTCTCGGATACCGTACGAATTGCGTAAGGGAATTCCTCCTCACTTGGAAGCACTGGAACTAATGCTTTCTCTGCCAAAGCACCATGTCCAATCTCTCTACGTCCAGGTCCTCTGGAAGGTTTTGTCTCACCTACAGAGTAGGATGGGAAATTATAGTGATGCATATATCTCTTAGATGTCTCAAGTACATCTAATCCGTCTAATTTTTGAGCCTCAGATAATGGAGCCAAAGTTGTAATTGTCATAATCTGAGTTTGCCCTCTCTTAAACATACCAGAACCGTGAACTCTTGGCAAAATATCAATCTCAGCGCTAAGTGGACGAATCTCGGTGATATCACGACCATCTGGACGCTTATGATCTTTTAAAATCATCTTACGAACGGTCTTTTTCTGATATTTATAAACTGCCTCATCGATATGAGAAAGCCACTCTTCATTCTCTGCGTATTTCTCCTCTAAAATATCCTTAATCTTGCGAATATTTTCTTCTCTAACCTGCTTTACATCTGTAAATACTGCCTCTTCCATCTGTTCTGGAGTAATAGTAGCTACCATATCCGCCCACATATCTTCCGGTGTATCAAAATGCTCATATTCATGTTTTTCTTTTCCGCATTCTGCCACGATTGTATCAATAAATTCGATAATCTTTTGATTTAATTCATGTGCCGCAAAGATTGCCTCTAACATCTTCTCTTCTTTTATCTCATTGGCACCAGCCTCTATCATAATAACCTTTTCTCTCGTAGATGCAACAGTAAGAGATAAATCAGAAACTGCTTTCTGATCATTTGTAGGATTAAATACAAGCTCTCCGTCAATCATTCCAACCATTGTTGCGGCCGTTGGACCATCAAATGGGATATCAGAAATTGCTGTTGCGATGGCAGAACCAAGCATAGCTGTAATCTCTGGCGCACAATCAGGGTCAACAGACATCACTAAGTTATTAAGTGTTACATCATTTCTATAATCTTTAGGGAATAATGGTCGCATTGGTCTATCAATTACACGGGAAGTTAAAATTGCATGTTCAGACGCTTTTCCCTCTCTCTTATTAAATCCTCCTGGAATCTTTCCTACAGAATATAATTTCTCTTCATATTCTACACTAAGTGGAAAAAAATCAATTCCCTCTCTTGGCTTTTCTGAAGCTGTAGCCGTAGATAATACGACTGTATCTCCATAGTGCATAAATGCTGCACCGTTTGCCTGAGCTGCCACTTTACCAACCTCTACAAGCAAAGTACGCCCAGCTAATTCCATACTAAACTGTTTTACCATTTTAAATCTCCTTTTATTCAACTTTCATGTTCCGCCGACTCCCCAATATAGAAAAGTCCGCCTATTAAAAGTTTTGTCACTCTGGATTAATGCTAATCAAAGAAAACTGCCACTCTCACAACGAAAGAAGTGGTTCTTTCACAGATTTATTGTAAAATTGGGACAAAACCTCTTGCATGAGCGCCGAAACAACTGAAAAACACATTAGTACAGCAAATATCAACTTGACAGTATGCTAATATATTACCTAATGTTCTTTTCAGAAGTCTCGGTTTACGCTCATAGCATTACTTAATGAAACAGTACAAACTGTCTCTATACCCAAGGTGGGCATAAAATCAGGTATGCCCGAAAGTATACCTTCTGCATTATAACACGTTTCTTTTTATAATACCACACCTATTTTATAGATTTTTTCCCTCTTTTTTGTTGACAATTTCTGTAATTTCTTTTCTCCTATAATAAATTAGAGTTTAGAGTTTATAGTTCATATTTAACTCAAGTCAAGAATCTTCTGAATCTTATCTATCTCCCCTAAAATATCCTTCTGCTTTTTATCAAAGAAAAGTTCCTCCTGATATTTATAGTACTCCTCACAGTCGTTTTCTCGAATAAATCTCATAATAGACATATTAGAAGTAAGGTTCGTCACAAAAACTGCCATCTCCTGACTTGCACCAAACGCCTGCTCCATAAATAAAAATGCGTAAGATAGCGCAGACTCTCCACACTCAATTTTTTGTAGTCTTTCCTCTTTAACTAATTCAAACTGCTGCTTAATAAAATCAAAGCCGGCTTCCATATCTTTGATTCCCTCTTTTTCTAACATTCTATAATAGCTCTGTGCAGTTCCTATCGCTTTCTTTCCAGTCACTCTATCTTCTAGAGACATAAACTTTTTATTTTTTTCCCATTTTTCTTTCTCAAATGCAATAAAATCTTCTAGTAAATTTAAAATTCCACCGTCCTGCCTCCAGGCGACCGTCGTCTGCTGCTTAATATCCTTTAGAAAAGAAAATAATTTCTCTGCATATAAATCTTCTTCCCCAGCTTCATGACAAATCTGTCCAATCTTATCTACCAATAAGCCGAGTAAACTTAATTTTTCATCAAAGCTCGCTTCTTTTACCTTCTCTATTGTTTTCTTGTGAATCCTTCCCTCGACAATATCATCTACTCTATACTGTTCCTTATATTTTGCATATAAATCTACATAATTAGCAAAATCTTTAGCAATCTGCTTATGCTGTAAATACTGACAAATCACTTTTTCATCTATCTTTAAATTCATCTCCTCATAGACTCTCATAAGCTTTGACAAATCTTCCCAGCCTCTCGGAGTAGCGAATTCTTTTCCATCTACTGTCGTTCTTATCTCATAAAAATGTTCTTTCTTTATATCAAGATAAGATAAAATTGCTCCGTGAATCTGCTGCTCATAGGCATATTCCTTCCAGACATGATAATCTGGCTCTACATCAATCCATTTTAAACGGTCTAATGTTACTATATCAAATTCCTTGACAGATTTATTATATTCCAGAGGATTTCCCGCTGCTATAATAATCCATCCTTCTGGAACCTCATGCATACCAAAAGTTTTCTTTTGCAAAAACTGTAACATCGTAGGAGCTAATGTCTCAGAAACGCAGTTAATCTCATCGATAAATAAAATTCCTTCTCTTACCCCTCTTCCTTCCATCTGACTATAGATAGAAGAAATAATCTCACTCATTGTATATTCTGTGACTGTATATTCTTTGTCTCCATATATTTTCTTCTCAATAACTGGAAGTCCAATCGCACTCTGTCTCGTATGATGTGTAATTGTGTACGCCACAAGACCAATATTACATTCTCTCGCTATCTGCTCCATAATCGCTGTTTTCCCAATTCCTGGAGCTCCAATTAATAAAATTGGTCTCTGATGAATGATAGGTATTTTATACTCACCGTTATCATCTTTTTTTAAGTAGACTTGTACCGTATTTTTTATTTGCTCCTTCGCTTCTTTTATATTCATCTCTCTTCTGCCTCTTTTCTCTATAATATAATGATGAAAGCGTCAAAAGGTATCTTGACGCCTGTATCATATAATTAATCTTCTAGTTTGGCTCTCACCTGAATTGCCCAAACTGGAACCTTTTCCTTTTCATAATTATCATCTAAAAATACAAATGCTGTCTGATACTTTGGTGCTTTTTTTGGATAAATGCCATATCCATCTGTAAAATAAATCATTCCTTTAAGCTGAGTCAATTTCTTTTGTTCCACCAATTCATTCACATGAGCAAAAACTGGTCTAAAATCTGTTCCTCCCATTCCCTTTATTTCTAGATGCTCCATATATTGTTCTAGTTCCTGCTCATTATGAATAAAATCACTTTTTTGAACTTTATCATCACATTGTACAAGACAAAGATTCATCTTCTTAAAAAAGCTCTCCTCATCCTTTAGGATTGAGTACGTCTCCTGCAAAAATCGCTTCACAAGCTCCTTTGAACAGGAAAGGGATGTGTCTATTGCAATTACAAAATCATGAATTTTTTGTACCTCTTTTGTCTCAAGCGGCTCAATTAATGGCATATTTCCATATAAATCCAAACCGAGTGTATAAAAAGCATAATCAAATGCATCCATATCAAGCTGCATTTCCTCTCGCATAATAACAAATTTCTTTAGGAAGTCACGGTAAACGGTTTTTTCCTGGTTTTCTACCTCGAGAGCCTCACATATTCCCTCGGAGCCCTGACCACCGCCACTAGAAAATGTCTCCAAATCTGTCTGAATTTTCTGACTTCTATTCTGCCATTCTCTCTCATTTTGAATATACTGAGGATCATTTTTATTATCATCCTCATTTCTCCAAAATATATGGTCGTCCATCGTAAACATCGCTAGCAGCGTATCTAAATCTTTTTTTGTCCTAGATATTTCCAAAATATGTTTATAAATTGCCTCCGCCGTAAGCACTGGCAGTTTTTTCTTTAACTTCTCATAAATCTGCTTTCTCTGCTCTAATCCCTCTTTTTTAATACATTCATACGGAAGTCCATCGATAATAGACTCTACTGCTATATCACATGCCAGATGATAATCTCCTTTTTTTCTTTTTCCTATCTTACGAAATGGATGCAAAAAAAGGCAATGGAGCACCATATGAAGAAAGGTTCGATTTAATAACGCTCGATTCTCTCGATATTGATTGCAAATATAGGGTAAATTATAATAGACATACTTTCCGTCTGTGCCTAGCTTTTGTATCTCTTCCATAGGCTGTCCCTTAAAAGCATAGACTGCAATATCTAAATATCTCATTGACAGGCATAGCTCCTGCCTTGTGACGTCCAAAACCTTTTCTCCTATTGTATTTAATTTTTGCTCTAATCCTTCTATCATAAGTCAAAACTCTTTTCTTTTTTCTTATAATTTGTTCTTCGATATGCCATTAACAAAACAGTAAATTCATTCTGTCCTTCTTTTATTGTCATATCAATACATTCATCTATCATTTTCTTTTCCACTGCTTGAAAAGAATGAAGCAGCCAGGAAAGTTCCTCTTTTTTATATTGCCTTAAAAGTTCTAATAGTACTTCTTTCATATTTTCGTTTATATAAACTTCATACTTTTCTTTATTTTTTACTGATAATTCAAGTGGATATCTAAGACGGCCAAGCGCCATATTTATGACATCTCCTATTTTTTCCTCTCGCACCATTGCGTCAAATAGCGCATCATATTTATCAAATTCCATATATTGAAAAGAAACCCAATCTCGAAATACACTGCCCATTCCGTGAATTACTTCATGAAATGCCCTGGAATTAATATCTACCTGAGAATCTAGAGCATATTCTGGAATTTGTAGTTTTGCGACAATGTCTTCTTCCCAAAGCTCAACGGTCATTTTATTTTTACTGTCATATAAAATTTGATTAAGCGCTGTATTTTTCTTTGTTTTTAAAAATAATTTAATTTCTCGAAGCTGATAACAATTTTTAAATGCGCCATCCTCAATATCCTTTACAGTATCCCAGAGAATGACTTTCTCTAGCTTTCTACAATTATAAAAAGCGTGTCTGCTTATTTTTATAAGAGAAGCCGGTATCTCTATCTCACATAAAGCCCGGCATTCACTAAAAGCGTACTCTCCCATCCTACAAATTGTAGATGGAAGATATACTCTATTTAAACTTTTTTTCTCATAAAAGGCACGTTTTTCCAAAGCTATAACTGGAAGCCCCTCTATTTTTTTAGGAACTTCCACCTCCATATCTTCTCCCAAATAGGATAAAATAATTACTTTGCCCTCTTTTATCTCATATCTCCATTCATTTTCTTCTTTTATTATTCCCTGTATCACTTTTCTTCTTCCTCTAATAATTTCTCATACTGAATTCTTAACATTTGTAATCTAAATTCAAACTGCTGCTTATCTTTTTCTGCTATCGTCGATAAAATAAGACCTGCAAAAAAAGATTGAATCGCTGCTAAAACAACAAAACCACATACAATCAGAGTTGGAAAGTTTGGCACTGTTCCTGTCTCAACATAGGTAATTATAATTGGTACAAAAAATACTGTGGCAAGCAAGACAAGTAAAACTGCACATACAGAGAAAAATTCTAATGGCTTACAATTTTTATAAAGCTTTCCAATTGTTTTTAACACTTTAAATCCATCAGAGTAAGTATTCAACTTAGACTCACTTCCCTCTGGACGGTCACGGTACTCAATAATCTCATTTTCTACCAGCATATTTTTATCAACTGCATGAATACTCATCTCTGTCTCAATCTCAAATCCCTTTGATAAAACAGGAAATGTCTTTACAAACTGATAGCTAAATGCCCTATATCCTGTCATAATATCTTTAATATCACTCTTAAAAAGATGATTAATCGTCTGTCTCACAATTGTATTACCAAAATTATGAAATGGTCTTTTATTCTCTGTGAAATAAGTAGATGAGAGTCGATCTCCCACTACCATATCCACATTTCGCTCTAATACACGACTTACCATTGCTCTGGCAAACTCTGGTGGATATGTATCATCTCCATCTAGCATAATATAGCACCTTGCGTCAATCTCTCGAAACATTCTTCGAATTACATTTCCTTTTCCCTGCTGATACTCATGACGGACAACAGCTCCCGCCTCAGCCGCAATCTTTGCTGTATCATCACTAGAATTATTATCATATACATAAATCACTGCCTCTGGCAGTTCTCTCTTACAGTCCTCGACTACTTTTTTGATTGTCTTACTTTCATTATAACAAGGAATCAATACTGCGATTTTATCCATACTTACTTTTCTCCTTTGAATATAAATAATTTACTGAATATATAATTCATTACAACTACAATAAAATTAGCTAGTATTTTGACCAAAACTGCATTATATCCCAATACTTCACTAAAAAGCCACATAATAAACACATCGGCTCCTAATGAAAGTAATCGGCATGATAAAAAAGCTGTGACTTCTCGAATCAATTCTCCAAAGGTCGTAGTAATACTCTCAAATACAAATATTTTATTCGTAATATAAGCGACTGCAACCGCCGCAATCCATGCAAATACTGTACTGACAATACTGTTGATTCCTAATAACTCATAGGAAATAAAAAAAGCAACAATATTTACAACCGTCGTCACTCCGCCAAAAAATAGATATAGAAAAATCTGTTTCCACCTTCTCCATATTTTTTTTATCTGCTCCATTTTTTCTTCCTCTCTCTAGTAATAATAGTTAATCATCACCCAATAAGCTGTCTAGTAAATTTTATTTAACGTCATTTTTCTTAATATTTCTATATTTCACTAGATTACTTTATCCTACTTCGCTCTAGATTGCAACAAGATTTTTCTTAAGAAATTCTATCTAAAACAATTCCTTTATTATTTTTGAGAAAACATCTTTTATTTTATCATTAATTTTACCAGTTTTTTCCTTTTGTGCATGTTAGGTAAAACTAACCAAAATTTGATGCAAAAAACTATGCAAAATTACTGTTTTTTTTTAAAAGACAAGCATTTTTTGCTTGCTATAATCAAAAAAATGTTATATTATATGAATATGAGTTGGGGTAGTCTCTACAACCAACGAATACTACCAAATGTATTTATTATTAATTTAATTTAAGGAGGATATAACTATGGCATATGTAATTTCTGATGATTGTATTTCTTGTGGAACTTGTGAAGGAGAATGTCCAGCAGGCGCTATCGCTATGGGCGATGGAAAATATGAAATCGATGCTGATTCTTGTATGGAGTGCGGAGCTTGCGCTGGCGTATGTCCAACAGGAGCTATCTCTCAAGAATAGTCTTAATTTCGATTTATTCGATTAAAAAGTATACAAAAGGCTGTATGCCAAACGGCATACAGCCTTTTTATATTTATATGTTTATTTTCTTTCCATATCTTCTAAAAAATTTACTTTTTTTCTTCTTTTTCTTTGGAAACCAATCAAGTGAAGCGGCAACTTCTTGTCTTCCTTTTTGATGTTCTCTTATTACTGCATCTAGATTTTTAAATCTCTGCTCCTCTTTCTCCTCTTGAATTCTCATTAAATATTCCATTTCTCGAATAACTCGATTAGATACATGATCTCCCACTTCCTCCCCTAATCTTCCATTATTTTCCTGCAAAGCATGTCCAATAATTTTATTCATAACAGTCTCAAATTCCAAAAGCTTACTCTCATTATTTCTAAGAGGTACAACTTTGCTCTCATTCTTTGTCTTTGGCACTAATGTATCATTTTCTTTTTCCATAAATGGTACTGCCTCCTCTCCAAAGCTTTGACGATTGATTTGTTCTTGGATTTCTAAAAGCCTCTCCATATTGACAGCCTCCCCCTCCTCTAACTCTGGAAGAATTTGCTTAATTGCCTTTAATTGAAATCCCATCTGTTTTAAATTACCGATACATTGAAGTATATGCAGTTCTTTCTCCGTATAGTATCTATGTCCCAATTCATTTCGTGGTATATTTAATTCTAATTCCTCTTCCCAATAGCGGAGCACGTGGTTTTCTAAATCCAATTTCTTTGAAGCATCTGATATCATGTATCTTTTTTCTCCCATAACATCCTCCAAATATTTTTGTCCAAAAGAAAAGAGCCCTATGGGGCTCCTATTTTGACAAATATTCTAGTGATAGTTCACTAATCCCCATCTGATTTTTAATCTACCTTTTATAGTATATCAATTTTAAAATAAAGGAACAACGAATACCGTCATCTAATTTCTCTCTGTATTTTTCTATATTTTTTCTTTATTTGCAAATTTCGTGTATTGACCGAGCCAAACAAGCTCTATACTTCCCGTAGAGCCATTTCTTTGCTTCGCCACAATAACCTCTGCAATATTTTTCTTCTCAGAATCTGGATTATAATACTCATCGCGATATAAAAACATGACAACGTCGGCATCCTGCTCAATCGCTCCTGACTCTCTAAGATCAGATAACATCGGCTTATGATCTTGCCTCGCCTCAACAGCACGACTAAGCTGGGATAATGCGATAACAGGAACACTAAGTTCCCTGGCTAATACTTTAAGTGACCTGGAAATTTCAGAAATTTCTTGCTGTCTTGACTCACTTCTTCTCCCCGCATTTCCCGCCATCAGCTGCAAATAGTCAATAATAATAAGGTCCAATCCTTTTGTCTGCTTATATCTTCTACATTTGGAGCGAAGCTCTGTAATTGTAATACCAGGCGTATCATCGATAATTAAATTGGAATTTCCAATAATAGAGGCACCCTCCATTATTTTCTCCCACTCATCATCTTTAAGATTACCTGTTCGAATTAACTGGGAATCTACCATGGATTCCATCGCCATAAGTCGCGTCACTAACTGCTCTTTTGACATTTCCAAGCTAAAAATCGCCACAGAGTAATCATTTTTTAATGCTACATGCTGTGCAATATTTAGAACAAATGCTGTTTTTCCCATCGCTGGTCTTGCCGCAATTAAAATTAATTCAGAAGGATGAAGTCCTGTCAGCTTATAGTCTAAATCTAAAAAACCTGTCGGAATTCCTGTGACAACACCGTGATTTCTCGCCGCCTCCTCAATAGAATCAAGTGAATTTAAGACAATTTCTCGAATTGGCGTGAAATCCTTATTATCTCCTGTATTTTGAAGAAGTGTAAAAATATTTTTCTCTGTCTTTTCTAAAATTGAAGTAGTCTCCTCATTGCCAAGATAACAGGAATTTGTAATATCCTCTGTCACCTTAATTAATCTTCGAAGCAGAGCTTTTTCTTGCACAATTTTGGCATACTGTACTGCATTTGCTGATGTTGGAACTGTCTCAAGTAAATCCTTAATAAATTCAAGATTGCTAATAGATTCTGGTACACCCATCTCTCGCAACTTATTTTGTAAAGTAACAAGATCTACTGGCTTTCCCTCCTGATAAAGACTGACCATTGCCTCAAATAAAATGCCATTTTGTGCCTGATAAAAGTCATCTTTATATAACATATCAGAGACTTCCACGATAGCATCTCGATCCATCAGCATAGAACCAATAACGGAGGCTTCTGCCTCCGCATTATTTGGCTGTATTTTTTTAATTAACGCTTCTTCCATCTACGTCACCTTGCCAATCTTATTTTTCCTCAACTTTTACTTTGAGCTCTCCCATTACCTTAGGATGCAATTTTAATTTAACAATATGATATCCTAAAGATTTGATTGGCTCTTGAAGCTGCATTTTCTTCTTATCCAACTCAAGTCCTAACTGCTCCTTCACTGCCACTGCAATTTCCTTTGTAGATACAGCGCCAAATGTCTTTCCGCCCTCTCCGACTTTCATCTTCACAGTAACTTCTTTTGTAGAAATATTAGCTGCAAGCTGCTTTGCCGCCTCAAGCTGCTCAGCTGCAATCTTTGCTTCATTTGCTTTTTGAAGCTTTAAGTCATTTAAATTTTTTGTTGTTGCTTCCATTCCTTTCTTCTTTGGTAAGATAAAATTTCTAGCATATCCATTGCTCACTTCTACTATCTCACCTTTTTTTCCTAATGACTTTACGTCTTCTAATAAAATTACTTTCATTTCTCTTCTTCCTTTCTATTGCTTTATAAAACAGCGTAAGCCGTTTTCGCCCATCGGGCATCCAATGCGGTTGACCTGTACATAAAAAATTCTAATCCACTAAGCTACATCTATATATCTCCCTCTACTCTCATACACTCGAGAAGCTCCTTTAACTGTGTCATAGCCCCATCCATCGTTACCCCTGGAATCTGCGTCGCTGCCATATTCATATGACCACCGCCACCTAATCTCTCCATAATTACTTGAACATTCATATCAATGGATCTTGCACTAATATAAATCTTATCCTTCAAATCTGTCAAGACAAAAGAAGCACGAATTCCCTTGATGTCCAATAAGTCATTGGCAATCTGCGCACCTAAAATAGTTGGACTCTCCACTCCCTCTCCATCACAGATAGAAATGGCAAAATGATCCAAAAATTTCTCTGCCTTTCTAACTCCTTCTGCTTTCTTTTGATAAATAGATATCTCCTCACGGAACATTTTGCGAACTCTCGACATATCTGCACCACTTCTTTTTAGAAAGGCCGCAGCCTCAAATGTTCGAACTCCTGTCTTAGAAACAAAATTATCTGTATCGACCAAGATTCCAGAATATAACGCATCTGCCTCAATTGCTTTCAAATCTGGCTTATCCACACTATACTGTAAAATCTCTGTTACCATTTCACAAGCGGAGGAGGCATACGGCTCTACATAAGATAGCACTGCATTTTGAATACTATCTTTTGTCTGTCTATGATGATCTAAAACTACAATAGTCTTTACATATTTTAATAAATCTTCACATTCCGTGAGACATGGTCGATTCACGTCCACGACAACTAACATAGTACTATCATCAATCAAATGCATTGCCTGCTCATTTGTTACAAACAAATCATCCCCATAAATAGAATGATTGTTCATCATCTCATGCATTACAGGCTTAATAGAGCTTGTTGGCTCATTCATCACGATATATGTTTTTTTGTCTAGCATTTTAGATAAACGATAAATTCCAATCGCTGCTCCCAGACAATCGATATCTGGAATTTTATGTCCCATAATCAGCACTTTATCTTTTGTCAACATCATTTCACGAAGAGCATGTGCCTTAACTCTCGCCTTAACTCGCGTATTTTTCTCAACACCTTTTGACTTGCCGCCATAGTATAAAATAGACTCTGGTCCTCTCTTGACAACAGCCTGATCTCCGCCGCGCCCAAGTGCCAAATCCATTGCCATCTGTGCATATTCATTTGTCTTAATATAATTTGGAGCCTCTACTCCAAGTCCAATACTAAGTGTCACAGAAATCTCATTTCCTATATTAATCGCTCTTACTTCATCTAAAACTGAAAATTTATTTTCCTGCAGTTTAGTCAAATGCTTCTGAGGAAAGATTGCAATAAATTTATCTTTCTCTAACTTCTTCACAATACCATCTACATTTTGCATATATTTATTAATTTTTCTTTCTACCAAGGACATAAGAAGAGATTGCCTTACCTCATCTGTACTCTCCATCGCTTCTTCATAGTTGTCAATATAAATAAGCCCAACAACTACTTTTTGATTTTCACAGGCCTCCTTATAAGTAATCATTTCTGTCTCATCATAAAAATAGAGTGCAAACAGCATTTGATCCCCTTCTAAGATAATATCCGAACTAGTTCCTTCCTTCTTTCGAATTTCAAGTTCCTCTACTCGAACTCTTTTTAACTCAATTCTATAATTATGTCCATCAAAATCAATATACTGCTTTGCTTTATTTTGTGTTTTTCTTAATGTACTTTTTGATAATTCAGAAAAAATATTATAGATGAACTTTCGATTACTAAAATCTCTTCCTACCATATCCTTGAACTCTCCGTTATACCAAAGAATTCTTCCCTCTTTATCGACTAAAGTATACGGTATAGAAAGCTCCTTTAATAACTTTTTTTGAATTTGTCCCTGTTCAAAGGCAAAATCAATTACCTGATTATAAATTTTGGATGACCACTTAGATGATAAACTAAATATAACCCAAAAATAAATAACTGTACTTATCGTCATAAGCACGCCTGCTTGAATAGAAATAAAAAACATAGCAACCGCCACAATTGCAAAAAATATAGTAAACAGAATTGGAATTTTTAAATATTTATTTACTATATCTCTTAAATTTCTGTCCATTTTTATCCTCCTATAAAAACTGTACTTCTCACATTTTCGTGACTTTTGTTTTTCTCTATAATAGCGGACTGTAATATAAAATCACAGATTTGTCTATTAGTATATCACCTTTCCCTCTATTTTTAAACTATAAATATTATTTTATTTTTAAGATATTTTTAAGTATTTATGACATCAGGTTTAAATAAAATTTACGAAGGAGTCAATTTCTATAGGTTTTGAAACAGTGAAAGCAGACGCCGAGAGAGCAAGCAGTCAGAAGACATACCAAAAGGCAGAAAAAGAAATACTTTCCAATAAAAATTGCGCTCTATCATAAATTTTACTTTTTATCTTGACAATCTTATTATTTAGGATTATAATTTTAAAAAAATTTGATATCGTCCATGAAACCGTTGAAGTGGAGATAAAGGTAATCGTGCACTCGCAGAGAGTCGGGGTAGGTGGAAGCCCGATAGAACGCAGTTTATCAAATGGACCACGGAGGGCGCAGTCAAAGGCTTCGTTAGCTGAGTATTCTGCGACGTAAGGCATACGTTAGTTGTCAGGAATATGCTAGTATTCTAATGAGTGTGAGAGAAATTCTCAAATTAAGGTGGCACCGCGGATTTTGATTTGTATCCGTCCTTGACTTATTTTGTCATGGACGGTTTTTTTATGCAATTTATCAAAGGAGGAGTTTATATGAACTATCAACCAAGTTTTGAAGAGGCAAGTCAGTATGCGAAGAGTTATCGCTCCATTCCGATTAGCACAACTCTTTATTCTGACATCTGCACACCAATCGCATTACTTCGCATTTTAAAAAATGTGAGTCGTCACTGTTATATGTTAGAGAGCTTAGAGGATTCCACAAACTGGGGTCGATATACCTTCCTTGGATATGATCCAAAGCTCGAGCTCAGCTGCATAAACGGAACACTTCATATTAAGAGCGGAACAGACATCACAATTAAAACAGATAACCCTGGACAATATATCAAACAAATTATCGATGAAAATAAAAGTCCAAAGATTGAATCTCTACCACCATTTACTGGCGGTTTAGTTGGATATTTTTCTTACGACTTTATTAAATATAGTGAATCAACTTTGAATTTAGATGCCAACGATGAAGAGAACTTCAACGATATTGACCTCATGCTTTTTGACAAAGTAATCGCTTTTGATAACTTTAAACAGCAGATTATTTTAATTGTCAATGTAAAAACAGATGCATTTAAAGAAAATTATGAAAAGGCGAAATTAGAGTTAGAGGCAATGGTAACTCTCATAAAAGAAGGACAACAGGCCAAAATTCCACCTCTCAAATTAGAATCTGAATTCAAACCACTCTTCAATAAAGAAGAATACTGTGAAATGGTGGAAAAGGCAAAAAATTATATTTATGAAGGGGATATTTTTCAAGTAGTTTTATCTAATCGATTGGAAGCTAAAGTAAGTGGAAGTTTATTGGATACTTACCGTGTACTTCGAACAACAAACCCATCTCCATATATGTTTTACTTTAGCAGTGATGATATCGAAATTGCAGGTGCTTCACCTGAGACATTAGTAAAATTAAAAGATAATACGTTGCACACTTTCCCACTTGCTGGAACAAGACCAAGGGGAAAGACAACAGCAGAAGATATTGCTCTCGAAAAAGATTTACTCTCCGATCCCAAAGAGCTCGCAGAGCATAATATGCTTGTAGACCTCGGCCGAAATGATATCGGAAAAATAAGCAAATTTGGTAGCGTAAATGTAGAAAAATATATGTCAATCGAGCGTTTTTCCCATGTTATGCATATCGGATCCACAGTGCAGGGTATCATTCGTGACGATAAGACAGCTCTCGATGCAGTTGGAGCCGTACTTCCAGCAGGAACACTCTCTGGTGCCCCCAAAATTAGGGCCTGTGAAATTATCAATGAACTTGAAAATAATAAACGCGGTATTTACGGCGGTGCAATTGGTTACCTCGATTTCACTGGAAATCTTGATACTTGTATCGCAATCCGAATCGCATTTAAGAAAAATAATAAAGTATTTATTCGTTCTGGCGCTGGTATCGTTGCAGATAGCGTACCAGAAAATGAATTTCACGAATGTTTAAATAAAGCAAGGGCAGTTATCCGTGCCCTAGAATTATCGGAAGGAGGATTAGAATAATGAATTTGCTTATCGATAATTATGATAGCTTTTCTTATAACTTATATCAATTAATCGGCGCATTAAATAATGATATCGCAGTTATTCGCAATGATGAAAAAACAATTGCTGAGATTGAAGCAATGAATCCAGAGAAGATTATTCTCTCTCCTGGACCTGGACGCCCAGATCAAGCGGGTATTTGTCTTGAGGTTGTCAATTATTTTAAGGGAAAAATTCCAATTCTCGGCATTTGCCTTGGACATCAATCCATCTGCCAAGCATTTGGAGCAACGATTACTTACGCCAAAAAACTTATGCATGGCAAACAATCTGAGGTCGAGATAGATATCACTTGTCCTATCTTTGCCAATCTTCCAAATAAAATTTCGGCTGCAAGATATCATTCTCTAGCTGCCGATCCAGAAACTATTCCAGAAACTCTTCAGGTTATTGCCAAAACCGATGACGGTGAAATTATGGCAGTAAAACATAGAGATTATAAAATTTACGGACTACAATTCCATCCAGAATCTATTTTGACTCCAGACGGAAATATAATACTTAAAAACTTTTTAGAACAGTAGGAGGATATAATCATGATTAAAGAAGCATTAGCTCAATTAGTAAACAACAAAAATTTATCTCATGAGACAGTTTTAGCTGTTATGGATGAAATTATGTCTGGTAAGACAAGTCAGGTTCTCACAGCCGCATTTTTAACAGCACTTTCCATAAAAGGTGAGACAATCGAAGAAATCTCTGCCGCTGCGGCTGGTATGAGAAAGCATGCAACTCATCTTGAGCATGATATGGATGTATTAGAGATTGTGGGAACAGGGGGAGATAAGTCGAACTCCTTCAATATTTCTACTACCTCCTCTCTCGTTATCTCTGCCGCTGGTATCCCAGTGGCAAAACATGGTAACCGCGCTGCCTCAAGTAAATGCGGGGCTGCCGATGTTTTAGAGGCACTCGGTGTAAATATTACGATTGATCCAAAAAAGAGCCAAGAACTTTTAGAAAAAATTAACATTTGCTTTTTATTCGCCCAAGTTTACCACAGCGCAATGAAATATGTCGGTCCAGTAAGAAAAGAACTCGGAATTAAAACCGTATTTAATATTTTAGGGCCTCTCACAAACCCAGCAAGTGCAAATATGCAGCTTCTCGGTGTTTATTCCGAAGATTTAATCGAGCCAATGGCAAAAGTTTTATATAGTCTAGGTGTAAAACGAGGTATGGTCGTATACGGCCAAGATTGCTTAGATGAAATTTCTATGAGCGCACCAACTTCTGTATGCGAGTTTGCCAACGGAGAATACTCCTTCTATGAGATTACTCCGGAGCAGTTTGGATTTGAACGCTGTACAAAGGAAGATTTAGTTGGCGGAACAAAAGAGGAAAATGCAGATATAACAAAGGCTATCTTATCTGGTCAAAAAGGACCAAAGAGAAATGCCGTTGTATTAAATTCCGCAGCTGCTATCCATATTGCAAAACCAGAGTACTCTATTGAGGAGTCAATTAAGATTGCAGAAGATATCATTGATAGCGGAAAGGCAACTGAACAGCTTGAGAAATTTATCGCACTTTCTAACGAATAAAAGAGGTAAGAATATGATTTTAGATAAAATTGCTAATAAGACGAGAGAGCGCGTCACTGCACAAAAACAAGAAATTTCCCTAGAAGAAATGAAAAAAGCTGCTCTCTCTCTCCCAAATACAAACGATTTTCCTTTTGAAAAAGCTTTAGCGACAAAGGATTTATCCTTTATTTGTGAAATAAAAAAAGCTTCTCCTTCTAAGGGATTAATCGCAGAGCATTTTCCATATTTAAAAATAGCCAAGGAATATGAAGAGGCTGGTGCCTCCGCCATCTCCATCCTCACAGAACCATATTTTTTCCAAGGTTCCAATAACTACTTAAAAGAGGTAGCTGATATAGTAAATATTCCGATTTTACGAAAAGACTTTACAGTAGATGAGTATCAGATTTATGAAGCAAAAACATTAAATGCCTCCGCGGTTCTTTTCATCTGTGCTCTTCTGGATACTAAAACTTTAAAAAAATATATTCAGATTGCAGATTCTCTTGGATTATCTGCACTTGTAGAGGCGCATTCTGAAGAAGAAGTTGCTTCTGCATTAAAAGCCGGCGCTAGAATTATCGGGGTAAATAATAGAGATTTAAAAACATTTACAGTAGATATTAAAAATAGTATTCGTCTTCGCTCTCTCGTCCCAGATTCCATTTTATTTGTATCTGAGAGTGGAATTAAGACAGCTGATGATATCAAAGCTCTCTATAAAAATAAAACAAACGCTGTATTAATCGGAGAAACTTTTATGAGAAGTCCGGATAAGAAAAAACAGCTTGCTATTTTAAAAGGTGAGATTCATGAGTAAAATAAAAATTTGTGGAATAAGAAGAGAATGTGATATCCATTATATTAATGAGGCGATGCCAGATTATATTGGTTTTATCTTTGCCAAAAGCAAAAGGCAGATTTCTCATGAGACTGCCGCTATGCTTTGCGCTAAATTAGATAAATCTATTACTCCCATTGGCGTTTTTGTAAATGCACCGATAGAAGAAATTCTCTCTCTCTACAACGAGGGAATTATCCAAATGGCACAGCTTCACGGGCAAGAGAATTCCACATATATTAACAAATTACGCAGCCAAACAGACTGCCCTCTTATCAAAGCTCTAAAAATTGACAAAGATTTTGATAGCTCTATTCTTCCCACACTTGATGTCGATTATTTCTTATTTGACAATGGTGCAGGTGGAACAGGTAAAACATTTGATTGGAGTTTAATGCCTCAGACTGAGAAACCATTTTTTCTCGCTGGAGGTCTAAACGCCCAAAATATAGAGGCAGCTATTGCCTATCATCCATTTGCCGTTGATTTGAGCAGTGGCGTGGAATTAGATGGTTTTAAAGACAGAAAAAAAATATTAGAAATTATATCAAAAATAAGAAAATAAAATTCCCGTAGGCAGTCTCCAAATAGATAGATAAAAATATCCACATGGATTGCTGCCTACGAATAAATAAACAGATAGGAGAATAAAAAATGTCAAACGGTAGATATGGTATTCACGGTGGACAATACATTCCTGAAACATTAATGAATGAAGTAATCCACATTGAAAAATGCTATGAATATTATAAAAATGACCCTGAGTTTAATAAAGAATTACAAGATTTACTAAATAATTACGCTGGTCGTCCATCGCTTCTCTACTATGCTGAGAAGATGACAAAAGATTTAGGCGGAGCAAAAGTATATTTAAAGAGAGAGGACTTAAATCATACAGGGTCTCATAAAATCAATAATGTACTTGGTCAAGTATTACTCGCAAAAAAAATGGGAAAAACTCGTGTTATTGCTGAGACTGGTGCTGGACAACATGGCGTGGCTACGGCAACTGCCGCTGCACTTCTTGATATGGAATGTGAAATCTTCATGGGAAAGGAAGATACAGAGCGCCAAGCACTTAACGTATATCGTATGGAGCTTTTAGGAGCCAAGGTACATGCTGTCACAACTGGTACTATGACGTTAAAAGATGCTGTTTCTGAAACAATGAGAGAATGGACCGCCAGAGTTCACGATACAATGTATGTTCTTGGCTCTGTTATGGGACCTCATCCATTTCCTATGATTGTAAGAGATTTCCAAAGTGTTATTAGCAAAGAAGCCAGAGAACAGATTTTAGAGTATGAAGGCAAACTTCCTGCTGCTGTTATGGCCTGCGTAGGCGGTGGAAGTAACGCTATAGGAATGTTCTATAATTTTATCTCAGATGAAAATGTAAAATTAATTGGCTGTGAGGCAGCTGGAAAAGGTATTGAGACAAAATTACATGCTGCGACTATCGCAAAGGGAAGTTTAGGAATCTTTCACGGTATGAAGTCTTATTTCTGCCAAAATGAGTACGGACAGATTGCCCCTGTTTATTCCATTTCTGCCGGACTTGACTATCCAGGTATTGGCCCAGAACATGCAAATCTTCACGACACAGGGCGAGCACAGTATGTCCCTGTCACAGACGATGAGGCTGTAGCCGCATTCGAGTATTTAGCAAGAACGGAAGGTATTATCTGTGCCATCGAAAGTGCCCATGCAGTTGCTCACGCACTAAAGATTATTCCAACAATGAGCAAAGACGAGAGCGTTATTATCTGTCTATCTGGACGTGGAGATAAAGATGTAGCTGCTATCGCTAGATATAGAGGAGTTGATATTCATGAGTAAAATTAAAAATGCATTTGAAAATAAAAAAGCTTTCATCGCCTTTATTACCGCTGGTGATCCTAGCTTAGAAAAAACAGAAGAATTTGTTTTAACTGCTGAAAAAGCAGGTGCTGACCTAGTAGAAATCGGAATTCCTTTTTCCGATCCTATCGCAGATGGTCCTGTTATCCAGGAAGCCAATGTTCGAGCTTTGAAAAATAATATAACAACAGATGATATTTTTAACTTAGTTGCTTCTATTCGTAAAAAGACAAATATACCTCTTGTCTTCTTAACTTATTTAAATCCTGTATACAAATACGGATATGAGAAATTCCTCGCTCGCTGCCAGGAATTAGGATTGGACGGACTTATTATTCCGGACCTTCCCTTTGAGGAAAAAGCTGAGCTCGCTCCTCTTGCTAAGCAGTATGATGTCGATATCATCTCTCTGATTGCTCCAACATCTGAGCAGAGAATTAAGACTATCGCTGAAGATTCCTCTGGATTTCTGTATATCGTCGCCTCTATGGGCGTAACGGGAGTCAGAACAGAAATTAAGACAGATCTTCCATCTATCTTAAAAGCTGTCAAGGCAGCAAGTGACACTCCAGCTGCTGTAGGCTTTGGTATTAACACACCTGAACAGGCTAAGACCATCTCACAATATGCAGATGGCGTTATCGTCGGAAGTGCGATTGTAAAAATTATTGCGGAACACGCAGATAATGCCGCACCATATGTTTATGATTATATAGCTTCCATGAAAAATGCTATTCGATGAGATAAAATAGACGTTATTGTATATAAAAAAATCCAGATAAGAAACTATTTCTAGCATCTTATCTGGATTTTTTATCGGCTTTTAAGGAATGTATAATTTAGTATTATTTCTTCACTGTCACTGATTTTGCATCACTCCATGTCGAGCTATAATCTGTTCCGTTTATATTGATATAACTTCTGACACGCACATAATATTTTTTCTGTGCTGTAAGCTTATATACTATCTTAGATACATTAGCAGCACCGTTTACTCTTAATATTTGGGAATAACCAAAACTGCTATTTGTGCTATACTCTATATGATAGCTTGTAGCCTTTTCATTTTTATTCCAATTTACAGTCATCTGTTTTGCTGTCTTACTCTCTAGGCTAGTAATCTTTGGTGTATCCAATCGATATGTCGTCTTTACTGCAGATTCCTTTGACCTTATTATAGTATCTCCTACTTTTATATAAGCTATAATCTTGTAACTATATCTTGCTCCGTTTGTCGTCGCAGTTTGATCAGTCCAACTTTCTGTCTTACCAGAAGTAATCGTCATTACTTTATTATAGACTCTTCCATTTTCACTGCGATAGATTTCATATCCGGTTGCACCAACTACTTTAGACCAGTTAACTACAAGTCCCTCGTCTACCTTACCAAATTTGAATACTGATGGTCTCGATGGCGCAATATAAATTTCTGCTGTAATTGTTCCCTTATAATTTTCAGCACCCTTCACTGTTACAGTTCCAATACCAGGCTGTACATTGTCCTTATAAATAACTTTATAATCTACAAATTTTTCTAACGCCTTTTCTCCATTCAATACAGTTGCCGCTGGTTTTTTTGGATCTCCAGTATAATTATAATCATTTCGAGATAATTGTAATGTAAACTTCTCAATACTTAATTTTCTTATTAAAAACTCTTCCGTCTTATTACCTGTATATTTACCAATACCTTGAATAATTACTGTCGCCATACCAGCATTGACGTTATTGACATATGTTACTGTATAATCTACATTCTTCTTTAGAGTAGTATCCCCATTTTTTATTTTTACAGATGGCTTTTTCTCCACTCCTGAATAAGTATATTTTGCAGTAGACATTTCTATTGTAAGATCATTTATATCGGTTAATTCTGCTGGAATCTCTTCTTCTTTGCCTCTATATCCACAGATTTCACATTCCTCATGTTTCGATCCCTTTTGTGTTCCTTCAGGATGCTTATCAATAATCCACTCAAAACTATGTTTCGCTAAATCCTTCTTTTCTGAACAGCGATTACACTCTATCCAGTGATTATCCGCATCTACTTGCCAGTTTTCTCCCCAATCATGACCTAATTCAGAAATAATAACCGAATCTTTATCTGTAATCTCCTTCAACGCATCCGCATCTTCAAAATATCTTCCACAATTATCACAAATATAATAAGCTTTATTACCAGCCTCTGCACAAGTGGCCTCTACAGCTTCTATAAATTGTAAACTACTATGTACAAGAACAATCGGAGTGCCTTCTACCTCTCCTGTAAATGTCGACTGACAATTGCTATATATTGTTCCATTATTCGTCAATGCTCCCTGTTGTTGTGTAAATATAGCATTATTTTGAATTGTTCCATTATTTGTTGTCACGTTTCCATTTATCAAGACACTTCCATTATTCTCTAATTTTCCATTTATGACTAAACTAGGCACTGCTGTTAAATCAAGACTAGCTTCCTCTTGGACTAAAACTTCTCCTCCTTGTAAAATTTCTACTGGACGGCTATCTCCTAAAGTTACATCCGTTGAAATAAGATTGGTTCCACTAAATAATAGCTTCGTATCTTTGTTTTCCAAAATACGGCCATTTACTACCGCATCAGGTTCACATGAATATGTTCCAATTGTTCTGATTACTGCTGTACTATTGTCCATACCATTCAATACGGAATTGCCCTTTATAAGAGTATTGGCCGTATACTTTGTCTCATTTTCTGTACTGGCAAGTATTCCGATTGAAGCATCTTTAAAATTCACTTCTGAATCTTCAACAATAACATCTGAATATGACAGTACACCATTACTCGCATCTATTGTCAAATTACTCTTACTTATATTGGTAGTATATTTAGCATCTATATTCCTTGCGTAAATCCCCGCAGTTGCTGCTTTTAATCTACCCTCGCAGTTATTTAAACATACAGATCCAAAATAGCTATAAAGTGCCGCAGAGCCTCCTGTTACATCTAATGTAGAATCACTAATCTCCAAACTCTTATTATTGGCGTGAATTGCAATTATATTTGCAAATACAGTAACATTACTATTTGTAATAACTTGCTTGTCAAAGCAGGTAAGTCCTACACCATTACTGTTGACATTCACATCAGAATTGCTAATTGTCAAATTATATTCTGAAAAAATACACTCCATTGTATTAGAAGCTATCTGCGTTGCCTCATTCTTTGCCTTCAAAATACAATTATCAATAGAAATGCTTCCCTCTACGTGAATCGCATGTTCTCCACCTGTTACTGTAAGTTTTGGTCTCGAATCGTTTTCACCATCATAAGAACCCATTCCTTTGATATCCAATGTATAGTATTTTCCTCTAAAGTGAACTGTATCTCCTAATGCTACTCCATATTTACTATCGGCAGTAATTGTATTCTCGCTTCCTTCTGCCAATACAATCGTCAAATTACATTGTGCTACAATCGCTCCACCATTATAGCCATCCAAAGTTAATGTCTTCGTATCAGCATCATAAGTCCAACCCTCTCCTGATGATGTTTCAAATGCATTCACTCCATTTACAGTAAGCACTTCTGATTGTTCTTCCGCAATACTGTCTTATCCTTCTGCACTCTGTACAGCAGCCCCGAATGACTCTATCTCCTCCATATCTTCTTGCTCTAAATCAAGATTGTCCGTGAGAATTTCGTTCTTTTTCTCAGTTAATTCTTCTGTAGTAATCGATGGATCACTCGCATTAACCTCCACTGCCTTCACATTTGTTGGCATGCTTGCACTTATCATCAGAATGCTAAGCGCAGTTGCAATCATTCCTTTTAATTGTTTTCGTTTCATCTTATCCTCTCCTTTCTTCTAAATGAATTAAAATAATCGACTAGTTCTCCCTCCTTTCTTATAAGCAACGAAGTATACTCTTCTTTAAAAATCGAAATCCTGTATACCCTCTCCATAAATATCAGCATATATAAAAAAAGACAGAGTTATCTGCCTTTCTATTATCTTTTTTTATTCCATAATTTTATTCTCTTATATACCAATTTTATCATATACAATAATCTCCAAAATAGTTTTTATTTATATTGCTTTGTTCATTTTATTATTTAATTTTGCTTGTTATAATAATACTTCAATTTAGCAAAAAATACAAGTGTAAATACGAATAATTTTTAATTTCCGTCATTTTTCATAAAAAAAGAGACACCATTCTGTATGGTGTCTCTCCATTTTCCTTAATAAACAAATACTGGTGTTCCAGATTCAAAATTCTGATAAATCTTTTTCGCATTAGAATAAGGTGTATTTACACAGCCGTGCGAACCACTTCCTTGATAAATGGAACCACCATAACTACTTCTCCATGATGCATCATGAATACCTTCGCCCTGCTCGCCGTTAAATGGCATCCAGAATGTAACTGGCGAAGCATATCCTTGTCCTCTCAATGTAGCAGGACTCTGTTTATAGATAATATAATAAGCGCCCTTATGAGTTCCTCTACCTTTTGTAACATCTCCTGTTACAACAGAAGTAGATACAATACATTTTCCATTCTTATAAGCCCACATATGCTGTGCACTAACGCTTATCTCAATATAAGTATCACAGTTTGCATCCACAGATGTTCTCTCGCCTTTTTCTGCTCTCAATAAGTATTTAGGCTCTTTTGTGAGACTTCTTCCTTGCTCAATTAACTGCATAAGTCTCTTAGCTTCTTTTGTCTCACTAATCTTCCAACCATAAGAACCGCCTGATGGAACCGTAACTGTGCTTCCACTGTGAGTTTTTAATTTCACACTTCTTTGATAAGTATCATACTTAGACGCTAATTCCTCAATATAATCTAATACTTTTTCATAATCTAAGCTTACATTCATTTTCTTATCAATAGTAATCCATTTATGAATTAACTTTTTATCACAAACTTCCTTTTCATCTGCAAATTTGTATGTAATCTTTGTACCTACATACTTTTGTGCTGTTCTTAATGCATCGGTTGTCACTTGATCAGTGGCACGAATTGTTGGGGCTTTATAGGAACCATCAGTATCCATATCAACGACTGTCTCATTTCTCTTGAACGCTTTTAAGATATTTTCTTTTAAGCTATCTTTATCAACTTCTGTACCTTCTACCTCTGGTGTAATCTGATACTTTCCATCTTTATATTCGACCTTCGCATTGGCTAAGTCTTTATCATTCTTCGTATCCATGCACTCCAAATTATCAATTATTTCGTCTAATTTTTCGGAATCATATGAAATATCAGCTTCTAACTTCACGTCTTTTTGCTTGAAACAATTAATAAACCATAAGAATTCATTTTGCGCTCTTAACGCATAATAAACTTCATAATTATACTCTAGTTTTACGCCGATATCTTGCGCTTTAATCTGCTCTGTCTTATTTTCTCGTTCCTTTAACTCTAAGTCAAAATCGCTGATAGATGCTGTTAACTCTTTCTTCACATCATTTGCATTTTTAAAATCTACCTTATGACCATTTAATGTTGTCTGGTATTGAAAATGCCAGTGGAAAAATGCCACACCAGCTGCATATACAACTAATAAAAATATTCCAATACCAATTAATACTTTCTTCCATTTAGGCATTGGCTCTTTTGCACTGTTTTTTACTTTATCCCTTGCCATATTTTTTTCCTTTCTTTAAATTTTCCCTCTCATATTAACTTATGTTAAAATAGCTATTCTTTTCTTAATTATTAATTATCATAGCCCCTTTCCGTACTTTGTAGATTATAATAAAAATATTAGCTTTTGTCCAGCTCCCCTTAAGTCATTCCATATTTTTCCGTACATTCTAATATTCTCCTTTTTTCTACTTCCAAATAGGTTTTTACCGTACTAATGTATACTTTAACATAAATTTTCTCAAAGTGGAAGAGGGAATTCTCAAATTTTATATTATTGTAAGATTTCACTATCATTCTACTAGGGAATATTTCTTTTTTCAATATACTGGACGAAAAAGGTTTATATCTGCCCCAAAATCGCAGATATAAGCCTTTTTCCGTAATACCTCAATTCTATGTTGCTATGCTCTCACATTGCTTAAGCTTTCGCAAACTGACTATTATATAAATTTGCATAGAAACCACCCTGCTTAAGCAATGTATCATGATTTCCCTGCTCGATAATATTTCCATCTTTCATGACAAGAATAACATCAGCACTCTGAATTGTCGAAAGACGATGCGCTACAATAAAACTCGTTCTTCCCTTCATCATTTTCGCAAAAGCATTCTGGATTCGAAGCTCCGTTCTTGTATCTATAGAAGAAGTTGCCTCATCTAATATAAGCATCGGCGGCAGACAAAGCATAATTCTTGTAATACATAGAAGCTGCTTTTGCCCCTGAGAAATGCTTCCTCCATCTTCCCCAATTACTGTATCATATCCCTGTGGCAATCTCTTAATGAAGCTATGAGAATGCGCTAATTTTGCTGCCTCTATCATTTCCTCATCCGTGGCATCAGGTTTAGCCATTTTTAAGTTTTCTCGAATCGTTCCTGTCTTCAGCCAAGTTTCTTGCAATACCATACCATAATTTTTTCTGAGACTTTTTCTTGTCACATTTTTAATCGCATTTCCATCGACTGAAATCTCACCTTTATCCACATCATAAAAACGCATTAACAAATTAATTAGCGTCGTTTTTCCACATCCTGTTGGTCCAACAATCGCAATTCTGCTGCCTGGTTTTACAGATAAATTAAAATCCTTAATAAGCTCCTTATCTGCAGTATACGAAAAATATACATGCTCCAAATCGACCTTTCCATCCACATGTCCCATTGTTTTCGCATTGTCTGAATCTGGAATTTCTATCTTCTCATCCATTAACTCAAATACACGTCCCGCACAGACTAACGCATTTTGCAGTTCCGTCATAACACCAGATATTTCATTAAACGGCTTTGTGTACTGATTCGCATAGCTAAGAAAACTAATTAATCCACCAACTGTCATTCCGCCTGCAACAGTAATAAGTGCTCCAGTAAATCCTACACCCGCATAGACAATACTATTTACAAAACGTGTAGCTGGATTTGTCATAGAAGAAAAGAAAATTGCACGAAGAGAATATTTTTGTAATTTCTCATTAATCTCGTCAAATTTTTCCATATTTTCATCTTCATGTGCAAATGCCTTTACAACCTTTAAATTTCCAATCATTTCATCGATAAAAGCAGTCTGTTCCGCTCTTGTCTCAGACTGAAGGCGAAACATCGAAGAAGTTCTCTCTGCAATAAATTTCGCTACAAATAATGATAACGGTGTAATAATAACAACGACAACTGCAATAAGCGGATGAATGCTCACCATGAAAATTAGAGTTCCTAAAATTGTAATTACACCAGTAAAAAGCTGTGCAAATCCTAAAAGCAAACCATCCGAAAATTGATCTACATCTGTAATAATTCGACTCACTGTCTCTCCATAGGAATGTGCATCAATATAGCCAAGTGGAAGCACTTGAATCTTTCGAAATGCCTCCTTACGGATATCTTGTACAATATGATAAGTAATCTTATTATTACAAATATTCATCAGCCACTGTGCCAAGGCTGTAAAAAGAACTACAATCGCAATCCGAAACAAAATTATTTTTACTATATCAAACTCCACTTCTCCTCTTGCTACAATATGATCCACTGCCTGTCCTACCAAAACTGGCACATAAAGTGTCAAGGCAACCGTAATCATCGCAAAAATAATAGATAATACAAAGAAAATTTTATATTTCCCCATATAATCTAGCACTCTAAGAAATGTCTTTTTATTTTGTTCTTTTTTATTCATTCTTGTACCTCCTTAGAATACTGAGATTCATAAATTTCTCGATAAACCTCACAACTCTCTAAAAGTTGCTCGTGAGTTCCAATTCCAACTGCCTTACCATCATCTAAAACAATAATTTTATCTGCCTGCTGAATGGAAGCAGTACGCTGCGACACAATAAATACACAACATTTTTCCTCTCTATTTTTAAGAGCACGCCTTAAATTAGCATCCGTCGCATAGTCAAGAGCCGACGCACTATCATCTAAAATCAATATTTCTGGTTTCTTTATTAGAGCTCTCGCAATCGTCAGACGCTGCTTTTGACCGCCAGAGAAATTTTTTCCTGCCTGCGTTACCTCGGCATCTAAATTTCCTTCTTTCTTATCCACAATCTCTCTTGCCTGAGCAATTTCTAAAGCCTTATATAATTGCTCATCAGTTGCATTTTCATTCCCCCATAAAAGATTATCTCGTATCGTTCCTTGAAACAAAACAGCTTTTTGCATAACAATACCAATCTTCTCACGAAGCTGCTCATCAGACCATGCATCGATATTTTGTCCGTCAATATAAATCTCCCCTGCAGTTCTATCGTAAAATCTTGGAATCATATGCACTAAAGATGTCTTTCCAGAACCGGTACCGCCAATGACACCGATTGTCTCACCATATTTCGCTGTAAATGTAATATCACTTAACGTCTCATCTCCAGCATCCTTATAAGTGAGCCCAACATGATCAAATGCGACACAGACGTCTTGGTATAATGCATTTTTTTCTATATTATTCTCAGAGATAGATTTTTCTTCTGTCCTTTGTTCACTCTCTATCTCAAAAATAGCTTGAATACGATTTCCACAAGAAACCGCCTTTGTCACATTTATAATCAAATTTGCTAATTTAATTAACTCAACTAAAATCTGAGACATATAATTATAAAGTGCGACAACCTGTCCTTGCGTCAAAATTCCCGCATTTACACGAAGAGCACCATTCCAGATAAGCACAATAACCGCCCCATTAATAATGATATAAGTAATCGGATTCATAAGTGCTGAAATTTTTCCAACATATTTTTGCATTGTATTTAAATCTTTCGCCTTCTCGTCAAATGCCTCTATCTCCGCCTCTTCCCTACAAAATGCACGGATTACACGGATACCAGTTAAATTCTCCCTTGTACTGCCAAGCACACGGTCTAAACATTGCTGCACTTTCTTATAAAGGGGAATACTGGCAAACATAACACCAAATACTACAATCGCCAAAAGCGGAATTGTAACTACGAATATAAATGCCTCTTTCACATCAATCGTAAATGCCATTATCATCGCGCCAAATACAATAAACGGAGATCTCAAAAATAGCCTTAAAACAAGATTTACTCCCGACTGTACTTGATTGATATCACTCGTCATTCTCGTAATCATAGAAGAAGTTCCAAGCTGGTCAATTTCTGAAAACGATAAATTTTGAATCTTATCAAACAAGGCATGCTTTATCTTCGTTGCAAATCCAACTGCCGCCTTTGCCGCAAAATACTGCGCCGTAATTGCCCAGATAAGCCCAATCATCGCAAGCACTACTAATACACCTGCCATACTGATAATAAATCTCTTATCACCATTTGCGATACCCTTATCAATAATTGCCGCCACTACAAGTGGTACAAATAACTCAAATGTGGCTTCCAGCATTTTAAAAAGCGGTGCTAAAACGCATTGTTTCTTATAGTCCCTTAAGTAAATCAATAATTTTTTCACTTTAACTTTGCTCCTCCTATCTTTCTTAATTAAAAGCAAGTCTGCGCTATAAATTTCATTATATCATTCATTTATCTAACTACTATTTAAACAAACTGTACATTAGCTTTTTTGCTCATAAAACAATGAATTACAGTATACTCAAATACATGTATTTTATTCTTTAAGTTAGTAGGCAATTTTTCTGCCTAAAACAAAAAAAGAGATTACTCAAAAAAATTGCTTTAAGTAATCTCCTAATTATCTTTTTACTCAGATTAGTCCTGTACGTAAGGCATTAAAGCAACATGTCTTGCTCTCTTAATTGCCACTGTTAAAGCTCTCTGATGTTTTGCACAGTTTCCTGTGATTCTTCTAGGTAAAATTTTACCTCTCTCAGATACATATCTCTTTAACTTATTTACATCTTTATAATCCATTGTTGCATTCTTATCTGTACAGAATACACATACTTTTTTTCTTCTGCGTGTTGTTCTTCTTCTCATTGGAGAATCAGCACGATCGCCTTTATTGTAAGCCATGATATTACCTCCTATTATGATTTATCGAAAGCGCCTGCTCTCTATATTTCTAATTAAATGGTAGTTCTTCATCTAGTCCATCTGGTATAGTCATAAATCCATCGCCAGCTGCCATACTTGGAGATGGTCTTTGCTCTTCCTGTCTCTGATAACCACCCTGATAGCCGTTATCCATATAACCGCCGCCCTGGTTCGCATTTTTGCTCTCACAAAAATCTTGCTCTTCCACAACAACATCTGTTGTATAAACCTTCACGCCGTCTCTATTTGTATAACTTCCTGTCTGGATTCTGCCAGAAATGACAATTCTCATTCCCTGCTTTAAATACTTCTCTGCAAATTCTCCCTGTCTGCCAAAAGCAACACAGCTAATAAAATCTGCATCCTGGTCTCCCTCTCTCTTAAAACGACGATTCACTGCCAATGTATATCTAGCAACTGCCATCGCACGCTCTCCCTGAGAGTAACGAACTTCTGGATTTCTAGTCAGACGACCCATCAAAACTACTTTATTCATACGGAATTCCTCCTATTCGCTATGCATCGACTCTAACGCATAAATATCTAAGAACTGTCTCAATAATACGAACTCTCTGCTCGATTTCAGCTGGACAGTCGCTTGATGCATCGAATTGGATGAAATAGTAATATCCTTCTTTCATCTTCTGAATCTCGTAAGCTAATCTCTTCTTACCCCACTCATCAATGTTAGTAATTGTGCCACCGAATCTCTCGATTAAAGCTTTTACTTTTTCTACGGTTGCCACTCTATCGTCTTCTTCGATTTTTGCATTAACAACCAATGCTAATTCATACTTATTCATTGTTGCCTGCACCTCCTTCTGGTCTCTTTGGCCCTCTCATCTCTAATAAGAGAGCAAGGATTTATTCTTGTTTTTATACATCACAATTAGATATGTTAGCATAATTTTCCCATAAAATCAAGCGTTTTCCTCAACTTTTTCAATAAATCCCTTAAAATTTTTTTCCACAATCTTTCTCTCTAACATAACTTGTCTATCACATCCTTGACATTTTAATCGGAAATCCATACCGACTCTTAAAATCTCCCATTGATTTGCTCCACAAGGATGTTGTTTTTTTAATTTAATTACATCACCTATTGAAAATTTCATAAAAATTTGTTTGACACGAAAATTCACTATTTTTAGATAATAAAATACGTGTCCTCCTCCTTTCCTGACAAAAATTATACGAAACATAGACTTTCATTATTTTTCATATACCAATTATAATATGTGTACATATACAATAATAACATACATAAAAACTATGGAATATAAGTACTACCCATCCCATACCTAAAGGAGCGGGCTTTTCGCATATTTATTTTAAAACTCTTATATCAAAAATATTAACTCATCTACTGAAACTAAGCTACTATTTTCTTCCATATTTTGATTGTACAATAAACGAAAATATCATTATTATTGTACTCATTTTTTCCTAACTTTTCTCACTATTTATACAACTAAAATCAATTGACATTCCCCCAAAATGATTCTATACTTTTAATTACAAATTACGACATACAAACATTTTTTCTATAATCAGTGATAATAAGGGGGATAAAATTATGCCAGATTCTTCATCCAAAAAAACACCATCATCAACCAATCGTACTTCTAGCAATCAGACTACCACACGGAGGAAAACTTCTTCTAAAAAACGACTGACCAAAGAGCAAATAAAACAGAGAAAACGACGACGCCTAAAAAGAGTCATTATCTTTTATATTACTAGAGGTTTTGTTCTTCTTTTTCCTATTTTCATCGCTGGTTTTGGTATACATAAATTAGTTCAACATTTTCAGACCGCTTCTGCCACTCCTAAAACAACTGCAGAAGCAACTGCCGAGGCAACTACAGAAGCGCCTATGACACCAGTCACTCTAACTGTCAGTGTAGTTGGAGACTGCACTCTTGGCACCGATCAAAATTTCAACTATAACACCAGTTTAAATGCCTTTTACTATCAATACGGAAAAGATTATTTCTTAGCAAATGTAAAAGATATTTTTTCCGCTGACGATCTGACTATCGCCAACTTCGAGGGCACCTTAACTACAGCTGAAACCCGTGCCGCCAAACAATTTGCATTTAAGGCACCTCCTGAATTTGCTCAAATTTTGACAGCAGGTTCTGTGGAGGCTGTAAACACCGCAAACAATCACAGCCATGATTATGGAGACAATAGCTATACTGACACAATCACTGCTCTAGATGCACAAAATATCATCAACTTTGGATATGAGAAAACTGCAGTTATGGATGTAAAAGGCGTTAACGTTGGATTGGTAGGTATTTATGAACTGCGAGATCATCTTGGATGCTCGGAACAACTAAAAACAAATATCGCAAAAGTTAAATCCGAAGGTGCCGATTTAATTATTGTTATCTTCCACTGGGGCAATGAGCTTGACGCAGCCCCAACCGAGATTCAAAGAACACTTGGACGTCTCGCCATTGATGAAGGTGCTGATCTTGTCTGTGGACATCATCCGCATGTTGTTCAGGGCATTGAACAATATAACGGTAAAAATATTGTCTATAGTCTTGGAAACTTCTGTTTTGGAGGAAACTCAAATCCAAGAGATAAAGATACTATGATTTTTCAGCAAACTTTCACCGTTAGCTCTGAGGGCGTAGCAGCCGATAATATAACGAATATTATCCCTTGTTCTATTTCCTCAACATCTAACTACAATAATTATAAACCTACACCTGCTCAAGGTACAGAATACGACCGAATTATGCAAAAAATTCAATATCGCAGTTCCCTGATTCCTGCTGATCAGACGCAATCTAGCGCTCAGACTTAATAATAATAATTTATACCTTATAAAACAGCGTACGCTGTTTCGCCGATAGGGCATAGAATACAGTATGCTCTGTGAGTATCGGTTATAAAACAGATAAAATAGCAAATATTATATAGATAAAGAGCGAAATTAAGATAGAAGATTAAGGGGAGATTGAAAGGAGACGCCATCCGAGAGAGCAAGTAGGTATCTTCTATGCAAACGGTAGCGAGTGGAGCGATTTTTCGATATACTTAGCTTCGCTGCGGGAGTGACTGTCTGAGCGTAGCGAGTTTCACGGGAGCAGCATAAATCAGCGTATGTCGAAAAATCGTGGGAACGAACGTGTTTGCACAGAAGATACCTACTTGCTCTCTTGGCGTCTGTCCCCATCGTTTCAAAACCTATACATTTTAAAAATTTATTCTTTTCACATCTCTATTCTAACATATCCCTAAATAATAATCCATAAAATCCACTCTCCCTTTTTTGTCGCCCAAGTTTACGCCATTTCTGCAATGTATTTTCCTTGACCATGCCCCCCAAAAATGCTATGATATAGATAGTTAAATTTCTAACATAGTTCTTATTACTATTAACTTAAGGAGGGATTTTTTAATGAGTTACATTAAAGACTATGCTACAAAGCTCGTGACAGCAGACGAGGCTGTCAAAGTCGTAAAATCTGGTGACTGGCTTGACTACGGCTGGTGTACAGGACATCCAGTATCACTCGACGCAGCTTTAGCAAAACGTATGCCAGAACTTGAAGACATTAATATTCGTGGTGGTATTGCTCTTTGGGTACCAGAGATTGGAAAAATTGAAAACCCTGGCGATCACTTCACATGGAATTCCTGGCATTCATCAGGAATCGAGAGAAAATGGGCACAGCAAGGATTCGCTTTCTATTCTCCAATTCGTTATTCTGAACTTCCAAGATATTACCGTGAAAACATCGATCATATTGATGTTGCTATGTTCCAGGTTGCACCTATGGATAAACACGGATATTTCAATTTCGGACCAAATGCTTCCCACATGAAGGCAATGTGTGACAAAGCAGAAGTTATCATCGTTGAGGTTAATGAAAAAATGCCACGCTGTCTCGGTGGATTCCACGAAGGCATTCACATCTCAGATGTTACTTATATTGTAGAGGGCGATAATCCTAATATCGGAGAGCTTCCATCTGGCGCCACTAGCGAAATTGATGAAGCAGTTGCCAAATTAATCGTAAATGAGATTCCTGACGGTGCATGTCTCCAGCTCGGTATCGGTGGTATGCCTAATGCAGTTGGATCTTTGATTGCAAAATCTGACTTAAAGGATCTCGGTGTACATACAGAAATGTACGTTGATGCTTTTGTTGATATTACAAAAGCAGGTAAGATTACAGGTGCTCGCAAAAGTATTGATCCTTATCGTCAGACATACGCATTTGCAGCTGGAACTCAGAAATTATATGATTTCTTAGATGATAACCCAGAATGTATGGCAGCCCCTGTAGAATATACGAATAGTGTCCCTTCTATCTCTGCTCTTGATAATTTTATGTCCATCAATAATGCTATCGAGGTTGACTTATTTGGACAGGTAAGCGCAGAGAGCAGCGGTACAAAACATATCAGTGGTGCAGGCGGACAGCTTGACTTCGTTATGGGTGCATACGCATCTAAGGGCGGAAAGAGCTTTATCTGTTGTTCTTCCACATTTAAAACAAAATCTGGAGAAGTAAAATCTCGTCTCGTTCCTACTTTAGCAAACGGATCTATCGTTACAGATACACGTGCAAATATTCACTATCTTGTAACAGAGTACGGTATTGTAGACTTAAAGGGATGTTCTACATGGCAAAAAGCAGAGAAAATTATATCTGTTGCTCATCCTGACTTTAGAGATCAGCTCATCAAAGACGCTGACGCTATGAAGATTTGGAGAAGAAGCAATAAATAATAAATTAAATTCAATCTCTAACTAAAAAAACTAAGTTATTATTTCAATATTATTCAAATGAAAAGAGGGTTATACTAATAAGTATAGCCCCCTTCCTATGTTGAAATCAAAGCATGAATATATAATTGTCCTGCAATTGCTAACTTTGAATCAATATAATATTTTTTACCAAAAACAAGACTATTATTTTAAAAGTTTTGTTTTTTAAAATAATAGTCTCGGTTACTTTCATACCTGTCTATCTATATTTTTACTTTATTTCAAAACAAGATTATCAATATTCTTAATCGTGATTGTCGTCGTTCCGTCGATATCCGTCACAACCTCAATATTACTCTTTGTTTTATACTCCTCCATCGGAATCGTAATCTCGATACCAGTATCCGTCACCATAACCTGCTTTTCGAGCTTCTTCACTGTGCTGTCATTTACAACAGTAAAATTATCATACTGCATATCGTATTTTTCCATCTTCTCCTCAAATTCCTGCTGCATTTCATGATGTCCCTCAAATACCTTCTCTCCAATATCATGCACGTCAAATGCATTATTTTCCACAAATTCATCCTGCAAAATGCTCTTGGATTTTAACTTTGTATCCACATCTACATGATTGAATTTATTATTTACATCGTTAATCACCTTCGTCAAAATATTTAACTTTTTCTTGACTGGAAGCTGGGTATGGCAAACTAAGAAATTTTCCGATAAATAATTTACCTTCTCTCCGTTTATCTCATACTTTTTCTCAAACAGCCAAATCTCATAATTATCTAGGCTAATAACAGCCGCCTCCGATAATCTAGAACCGCCAGACGGCAAAATAATTCTCTGTTTTACAATCTGATTATCGCTATCCTCAGACTGATTATGAATATAGCTCTCCTTATAATTCATCTTAAGCAATGCCAAATGCACCGTACTCTCAACCTGAAAGCTCGCTATAACCAAATCTGCAGCTGGAATATCCATTTCCTGCGTCATAATATCAAATAAATGTTCCGCAAGTTTCTTACTCACATCAATAAAGGATATATCTTCGCTCTCCTCTAGCTCCTCAAGCATACTAAAAACAGGAGAAGCATCCTCCTCAAATCTACATTTTTTTGCATCGTCAGAAGAGAGAATCTTATAAATATGCCCTCGGATAAAATCGTTTAAATCTGGCTTTAAGTCAAGCATCTGCTCGGATAATGCCATCTCTCCTCTATTTGTATCTAATATATGTACAATCCCTTTTCTAATGATAATATCGTCTTTTTGCAAATATGCCACCATCCTTCTTTTTTCCTTGAAAATCATTTTCTCCAATTCTCATAAATTATCTTATCGAAAAGTTTTTTGGATGTCAATGCAAACATAAAGCACTCTCACTAGATGCTAATCTTCATAATGCCCTCTACAGGAAATTATTTTAATATTTTCTTATCTTACAATGTACCAGATATTCCACATTTCTTTTCGCTTTCTGCAAATTATTATATTCTTCTTCGGATATTACTACTACATTTTTATTTTTTTGCGTGATACTATAATAGTTTCCCCATTAAATGTAAGATTAAAATATTTTTTAGTAAATAATAAAAAACCCATACACCACTCTCCCAAGTAGTATATGGGTTCTTTTTCTCGTTTAAACTCAAATCAAAAATCTATATAATTTTTAATATCTTATTTGCCTAATTCTGCTTTTAACTGAGCTGTTAAAGCTGGAACGATCTTATTCAAATCACCAACGATACCATAATCAGCTACATCGAAGATAGGAGCATCCTCATCTTTGTTGATAGCAACAACGATGTCGGACTCTTCCATACCAGCTACGTGCTGGATAGCTCCGGAGATACCGATTGCGAAGTATACGTTAGGACGAACAGTTTTACCTGTCTGACCTACCTGGTAATCCTGTGCTTTCCATCCGTTCTCTACAACAGCACGAGAGCAGCTTACCATTCCGCCTAAAACTTCCGCAAGATCTTCAAGCATAGCAAAGTTTTCTTTGCTTCCAACTCCACGTCCGCCAGATACAAGAATCTTAGCATCCATGATGTTTTCTACTTTTCCAACTGCCTTAACAACTTCCATGATCTCTACATATCTATCGTTTGTTTCTAACTTAGCATTAAACTCGATAACTTCAGCTTTTGCTCCAGGGATAGGATCAATCTTCTGCATAACACCAGGACGAACGGTTGCCATCTGAGGACGGTTGTCTGGGCAAGCGATTGTAGCGATTGTGTTTCCACCGAAAGCTGGACGAGTCATAAGTAACTGATTATGTTTTTGCTTGTCTTCCTGTCCTGGTAAAGCTCTAAGAGGGAAATCACCAATCTCGAGTACTGTACAGTCAGCTGTAAGACCTGTTGCTACTCTAGCGGATACTGTAGGACCTAAATCTCTACCGATTGCTGTAGCACCAACTAACATAATATCTGGTTTGAACTCATTGATAACAGCAGCTAAAGCCTGTGCATATGGCTCTGTTCTATATGTCTCTAATGCAGGATCATCTACTACGATAACCTTATCTGCACCGTACTCTGCTAATGGATCTACTAAGTCTTTTATGTTTGATCCAAGAATAACTGCTGTTACATCTGTATCTAAATCTTTTGCCAATTCTTTTGCTTTTCCAATTAATTCAAAAGCGATTGGACTAATTTCATTGTCTACCTGCTGTGCGTAAATATATACGCCCTTATATGCTTCTAAACCCATTCTATTCACCACTTTTCTTTCTGAATTATTAGATTACATGTTTCTCTTTTAATTTGCCCATGATATAAGCAACGGATTCTGTTGGATCAAGGTTAACCTTTTCTCCAGCTCCCTTACGTACTTTATCAGAAGCTTTTGCGATCTTTGTAGGTGATCCCTTTAAACCAAGGTTGGAATCATCAACATCTTTTAAGTCTTTTCTACCCCAAACTGTAACTTCTTTTGCATAAGCATCAAAAATTCCGCCTGGTGTCATGTATCTAGGCTCGTTTAACTCAGAAAGTGCTGTGATTAAACAAGGCATTTTTGCTTTTAACATATGATATCTGTCTTCGTACTGACGTTTAACGATAACAGAATCTCCATCAACTTTGATATCCTCTGCATAAGAAATAACTGGAAGTCCAAGATGCTCTGCGATCTGTGGTCCAACCTGAGCTGTATCACCATCGATAGCCTGACGACCTGTAATAATTAAATCATAATCAATATTTCTTAATGCACCAGCAATTGTTGTAGATGTAGCCCATGTATCAGCTCCACCTAAAACACGATCTGTAACGAGGATTGCATTGTCAGCACCCATAGCCATAGCTTCACGAAGTACATCATCAGCCTTTGGAAGACCCATTGTAAGTACTGTAACTTCTGCGCCTGTCTCTTCTTTAATTCTTAATGCTGCTTCAAGACCAGCTTTGTCATCTGGATTCATGATAGCAAGCATAGCTGCTCTATCAAGTGTTCCGTCTGGGTTAAATTTAACGCCACCCTTTGTATCAGGAACCTGTTTAATACATACTACGATTTTCATGTATTTTCACTCCTTATATAAATTCTCAATTATTTAAGTAAAGCACCAGAGATAACCATTCTTTGAACTTCGGAAGTTCCTTCATAGATCTCAGTAATCTTAGCATCACGCATCATACGTTCTACATCATATTCTCTGATATATCCGTATCCACCGAATAACTGTACACACTCTGTTGTAACAGCCATAGCTGTCTCAGCAGCAAATAATTTAGCCTTAGCAGCCTCTACAGAATAAACCTTCTGTGTAGCTTTAGCCATAGCGGCTTTATAAACTAATAACTGTGCAGCTTCAATTCTAGCAGCCATATCAGCTAGCTTGAACTGTGTATTCTGTTGCTGTGCGATTGTTCTACCAAACTGTTTTCTTTCCTTTGTATAAGCAATAGTTCTCTCTAAAGCACCTTCTGCAATACCGAGTGCCTGAGCAGCAATACCAATACGTCCACCATCAAGTGTATGCATAGCAATTGGGAAACCTTTTCCTTCTTTTCCAAGTAATGCATCTTTAGGAATTCTGCAATCTTCGAAAATTAACTCATATGTAGAGGATCCACGGATACCCATCTTCTTCTCTTTTGTTCCGAAGGAGAATCCAGGAGCTCCTTTTTCTACGATAAATGCGGAGAAATTCTTTTTCTTTCTACCTCTTCTGTCTTCTGTTACGCTTGTAATAGCGATTACGATATAAACGTCTGCAACTTCACCGTTTGTGATAAAGCATTTAGAGCCATTTAATACCCACTCGTCACCATCTAAAACAGCTTTTGTCTGAGCGCCCTGAGCGTCAGTACCAGCACCTGGCTCTGTCAAAGCGAAAGCTCCAAGATACTCACCTGTAGCAAGTTTTGAAACATATTTTTGTTTCTGAGCTTCTGTACCATATGTCAAAATAGGGTCGATGCAAAGAGATGTATGTGCAGAAACAACAACACCTGTTGTAGCACAAACTTTTGATAACTCTTCAACACACATAACATATGTTAAAGGATCGCATCCCTGTCCACCATACTGCTTTGGTACTGGAATTCCTAAGAATCCATATTTAGCCATTTTTTCCACTGTCTTAGCTGGAAACTTTTCTGTTTCGTCTGTTTCCTGTGCAAGAGGTTTTACTTCATTTTCTGCGAAATCTCTAAAGAGAGTTCTCGCCATCTCATGCTCTTTGCTTAATGCGAAATCCATAATTATTCCTCCATTTGATTTACTATATAATACAATTCTAATATCAAGCATGAAATTCTATTTCATGCTCCAAAGTGAATTTCATCTTACTTCAGCTAGTGATTCTATTTTCACTAATTTGATAGACTAAAAGCCATCCACTAAAGCTTTCCCCATTAACTCACTAAAGTATTATGGGATAATTTTTAAGCATCTATCATTGCAAAATTACGAAAAATGCTTCTATCCTTATCTCTCTTTACACGCAATGTTGAAAGCAGCAAATACCACTTTCAACATTGTGCATTATATTTGCGAAAACTTTATTAAAATTTATTTGCTGTAGTCGTAGAATCCGATTCCAGTCTTCATTCCTAATTTGCCACCGCGAACCATTTTTCTTAATAATGGATGTGGACGGTATTTAGGATCACCAAACTCGTTATAAAGTACTTCCATGATAGCAAGTACGATATCAAGACCTACTAAGTCACCTAAAGCTAAAGGTCCCATTGGGTGATTAGCGCCTAATTTCATAGCTGTATCAATTCCTTCTACAGATGCAACGCCATCAGCGTAGATTCCGATTGCCTCGTTAATCATAGGGATTAAGATTCTGTTTACTACGAAACCTGCAGTTTCCTCAACCTGTACAGGAGTTTTTCCGATATCCTCAGAAATTTTCTTAATTGTCTCAACTGTCTCAGCTGGTGTATTTAATCCAGCGATAACCTCAACTAATTTCATAACAGCTGCTGGATTGAAGAAATGCATACCGATAACTGGTCTGTCAAGTCCTGCTCCAATTGCTGTGATAGATAAGGAGGATGTATTTGTAGCGAAAATAGCTTCTGGTTTACAGATATCCTGTAACTCTTTGAATGTCTGCTGTTTTACTTCAAGAACCTCTAAAGCAGCCTCTACGATTAAATCGCAGTCACCACAGATATCTTTTGTTCCTGTTGTGATCTTAGCAAGGATTGCATCAGCTTTTGCCTGATCCATTTTTCCTCTAGCTACTCTCTTCTCAAATCCTTTAGCAATTTTCTTTTTACCGTTTGCAGCGAACTCGTCGTTGATATCACATAAGCAAACTTCATATCCTTCTGTCTGAGCAAATGCCTGAGCAATGCCAGATCCCATAGTACCTGCACCAATAACTCCAACTTTCATGATGTTACCTCCAAAAATTTATTATTTATTATATATTCAAATTATGAAAGTTCGATTGTTCCACACCTTCGGTGTTCCCACAATCGCCACCCGCATTCCCACTTCAAGTGTTCTACGTGCTCGTACGGGTTAGCCCATCAAATGTCCATGTACCTACACATGCAAGCATGTTCCGTTACCTGTCCGCTTGATGAGACTTTCATCGTATCTTAGCAATTCTTAAATGGAACAACTTTTAATTTTTTAGATTTGTCTTTCTCTAAGAAATTACCCATACCAGCTTTCTGATCTTCTGTCTCAAAGCAGTCACCGAAAAGTTTCTCTTCGATAACGATTGCCTGGTCCATATCTACTTGAAGACCATCGTTGATAGCTTTCTTACAATTACGAACAGCGATAGGAGCATTTGCAGCGATTGTTGCAGCAAGCTTCTTAGCTGCTGGCATTAACTCTTCCGGAGCGTATACGGCATTTACAAGACCAATACGGTAAGCTTCAGCAGATTTAATGTTTCTTGCAGAATAGATCATCTGTTTTGCAATTCCAACACCAACTGTTCTTGCAAGTCTCTGTGTTCCACCAAATCCAGGTGTAATTCCAAGACCAACCTCAGGCTGACCAAATACAGCATTCTCAGAGCAGATACGAATATCACAGCTCATAGAAATCTCACATCCACCGCCTAATGCAAATCCATTGATTGCAGCGATAACTGGAATAGGGAATACTTCTAATTTACGAAATACGTCATTTCCTTTTTTACCGAAAGCTTCACCCTCAGCTTTTGTTAATGTGCTCATCTCTCCGATATCAGCACCAGCTACGAAGGATTTATCTCCAGCGCCTGTAAGAATTAAACATCTTACAGTATCTAAATCTACAGCATCAAGTGTAGCATTTAATTCGTCAAGAACCTGGCTATTTAATGCATTTAAAGCCTTTGGACGGTTGATTGTAATTGTACCAACAGCGCCTTCTACTTCATATAAAATGTAATCCATAATAAATTACTCCTTTAATTTATGTAGTATACCGACTGCACAAAAGCACAGTCGGTAATATTATTTACTTAATCAATCGCTAGAAATTAGTCTCTCTCAACGATAGTACTGCATCCCATACCACCGCCGATGCAAAGTGTAGCAAGACCCTTCTTAGCGTCTCTCTTCTGCATCTCATGAAGAAGTGTAACTAAAATACGGCATCCAGAAGCTCCTACAGGATGTCCAAGAGCGATAGCTCCACCGTTAACGTTAACTTTGCTCATATCAAAGTTAAGGTCACGAGCTACTGCGATAGACTGAGCTGCGAATGCTTCGTTAGCTTCAACTAAATCCATATCTTCAATTGTTAAGCCAGTTTTCTCAAATACTTTTTTTGTAGAAGCAACAGGTCCAACACCCATAATCTCTGGAGCAACTCCACCAAGAGCTCCGCCTACGAATGTTGCCATAGGTGTAACACCTAATTCTTTTGCTTTCTCTTCGCTCATAACAACGATTGCTGCTGCACCATCATTAATACCAGAAGCGTTACCAGCTGTGATAAGTCCGTCTGGTCCTTTTCCTGAACAGCATTTTAATTTTCCAAGGCTCTCAGCTGTTGTTCCAGCACGAGGTCCTTCGTCTGTATCTACAACGATTGTTCCTTTTCTTGTCTTAATCTCTACAGGAACGATCTCATCTTTGAATTTTCCTTCAGCGATAGCCTTCTCGCATTTCTGCTGGCTATTTGCTGAGAATTCATCTAATTCTTCACGTGTGATTCCCCACTGCTCTGCTACGTTCTCAGCAGTAATCATCATGTGATACTGATTGAATGCATCTGTTAAAGCATCATTAACCATTGTGTCAATGATCTTTCCATTATTCATACGATATCCGAAACGAGCCTGTGGTAATGCGTAAGGAGCTAAAGACATGTTTTCCATACCACCAGCAACAACAATATCAGCATCTCCTGCCTGAATCATCTGAGCTGCCATATTTACACAGTTAAGACCAGAACCACAAACAACGTTTACAGTAACAGCTGGTGTTGTAATAGGTAAACCAGCATTAAGAGAAGCCTGACGAGCTACGTTCTGTCCTAAGCCAGCCTGGATAACACATCCCATATATACATGATCAACCTGATCTTTAGCTACACCTGCTCTTTTAAGAGCCTCTTCAATAACGATAGCACCTAATTTTGCAGCTGGAGTTGTTCCTAAAGCTCCGCCCATTTTACCAATAGCTGTACGGCATGCGCCTGCTAAAACTACTTTTTTCGCCATAATAAAAATCCTCCATTTTTTATAAATGTGAAAAGACCATAAGAATCCCTTATTAATTCTTATGACTATTTGTATAAGATATGTTAATAATATCACAATGTTTTTGATTTTGCAATACCTCATAAGTTAATTTTTATTTAAAAAATTTTTTCATCAAATTTTCACATTTTTTCCAATTCATAATTTTTTTGCTCTACATTTTTTCTAAAGAAATGGAATATTATAAGGCCTTATTCATATTTTAAATTATTCAAATTAATGCATAAATATATCAAACTTGCACGACTTTGTTAAAAAAATAACTAATTTGATAACTTTTTTCCTCATTTATATACAAAAAACTATGTCTTTCAAACTGCACAATTTTTAATTTTCTATAGAAAAATAAAGTTTTTTGCGCTGAATCTCTTTGAAATCATAGTTTTTCTTAGTAAATGAATATATATTCTATCAGAAATTTTTCTTTATTGATTCTTTTATTATAAAATTTTTTGTTATAAATTTAGCGTAAAACCTATAAATCTACGTGAACTACTCGGCAACAAGTCGGCGAACTTCCTATTTCAATCACCGTCACTTGGCTAATCCTTTCCATAATTGTTCTCGAATTTCATGGGATTTTCTTAGCAATCTATTTCCACTAATTCCCCTTAGGTATTTTACTATATATAGTATCACAAATTCACAAAAACTGTGCTTTCCCCCTGAATACAAGCAACCGAAAATTCCCATCCATTAACTTAAAACTCTATATCTTACATGGCATATAATAATTCTCTTAATTTGATGAGCCTATTTATTTTATTTTTCTTCATCTTTTCTTCTTAAATATAAATACATAAAAATTGCTGTTCCACATATAATCACATACCCCATCCAACTATATCTATCTGGAATTTGTCCAAATACAATCCAACCTAAAAATGCTGAAAAAACAACCTGCGAATAATCATATACTGATAATTCCTTTGCTGGTGCATAACAGTAAGCGGATGTAATAGAAAATTGTCCCCCTGCCGCAGCTAAACCAGCTAATAATAATATAAATAATTGCCTTAATGACATTGGATGATAATTAAAAATCAAATATGGCAATGTCACAACACAAGAAAATGTAGAAAAGAAAAATACAATAAATGGTCCTTTCTCTCCTTTTTGACCTAAAATTCTCACAATCGTGTAAGCAAGTCCCGCTGATAAACCGCCTAATAATCCAATAAGAGAAGAAATCATATCCATTCCCACTACAGTAGGCTTAATAATAAAAACTGCTCCAATAAATGCCACAACAACACAAATAAGCTGGATTGGACTAATTTTTTCTTTTAATAAAAAGAAACTAAATAAAATTGCAAAAAATGGCGATAATTTATTTAACATAGATGCGTCTGCCAATACAAGATGATCTACAGCATAAAAATTACATAAAATTCCAAGTGTTCCAAATGTTGATCTCCATATTAAATGTATGAAATTTTCTTTTTTCCCTGAAAATCCTATTTTATTCTTTTTTAAAATAATATAAGCAAAAATTAATGCTACTAAATTTCTAAAAAAACTTTTTTGAATTGAAGGAATATCTCCTGATAAGCGCACAAATAAATTCATTAATGCAAAGAAAAATGCTGCCATTAAAATAAATAATATTCCTTTATATTTGTTTTTCTCCATAATTATCCCTCTATTTTTCCTATACTAAAAAATTTCTAATCATACAAAAAGAAAAAGATATCGACTTTCACCGATATCTTGCCTTAGTTGCGGGGGAAGGATTTGAACCAACGACCTTCGGGTTATGAGCCCGACGAGCTACCAGACTGCTCCACCCCGCGATATATTCATAAAAGAAAAAAGATACATTAAAAATGTATCTTAAGGCGCCAACCAGATTTGAACTGGTGATAAAGGTGTTGCAGACCTCTGCCTTACCACTTGGCTATGGCGCCAGATGACTCCAAGGGGATTTGAACCCCTGTTACCGCCGTGAAAGGGCGGTGTCTTAACCACTTGACCATGGAGCCAAAATATTGTTCTCTTAACTCCACTTAGTTAAGATTGAGCTCCCCGAGTAGGACTTGAACCTACGACAGCGCGGTTAACAGCCGCGTGCTCTACCGACTGAGCTATCGAGGATTATTTATATATCTTCAAAATTGCACATAGAATAATTCTTTCAACTATCAAAGATGTTCGATTCACTAAGTTCGAAACTACCTCTCTAAGTTCTTCGAACCAAGTTCGCACTAGACTTGATTTAGCTAG
>CAYTNV010000010.1:0-95927 GCA_964439395.1 uncultured Blautia sp.
CGATAGTGGAGTGGAGACATTTTTCGCTACGGAAGCTTTGGGGTTCTGAGCGTGTTTGAGCGGTTTATCCGCGAGTTTGCGATGAACCTCATAAATAGGCGGAGTAGCGAAAAGTGGCGGGAACGCAACGTGTTGGAAAGGGAAAGAACGGTCTTCTGACGGATGGCGTCTCCTTCCAAATACTCCCTTCAAAAAACATTCCACTTTATCTGTTTCACAAACTATACTTAATACAACATCCCAGCTAAATGATTCTATAAATAAGCCTTCAACTCCTCAACCTTATCAAGCTGCTCCCATGGAAGCTCTACATCCGTTCTTCCAAAATGTCCATACGCCGCTGTCTGCTTATAAATCGGTCTTCTAAGATCGAGCATTTTAATAATTCCAGCTGGACGAAGGTCAAAATGCTTTCTCACAATTTCAACTAATTCTTGCTCAGATTTTTTTCCTGTTCCAAAAGTATCTACCATAATAGACGTAGGCTGTGCAACACCGATTGCATAAGATAACTGAATCTCACATTTATCTGCCAATCCTGCCGCCACAAGATTTTTTGCCGCATAGCGTGCTGCGTAAGCTGCAGAACGATCCACCTTTGTAGCATCTTTTCCAGAGAACGCACCACCGCCGTGACGTGCATATCCACCGTAAGTATCTACAATAATCTTTCTTCCTGTAAGTCCGCTATCTCCATGTGGCCCACCGATTACAAATCTTCCTGTTGGATTAATGAAAAATTTTGTGTGTTCGTCTACCATCTCTACTGGCAAAATCTCATCAAATACATATTTTTTGATATCTTTATGAATCTGCTCCTGAGAAACCTCTGGATCATGTTGTGTAGAGAGCACCACTGCCTCAAGGCGAAATGGCTTACCATTCTCATCATACTCTACAGAAACTTGTGTCTTTCCGTCCGGTCTTAAATAAGATAAAATACCATCTTTTCTAACCTTTGTAAGCTGTAAAGCTAATTTATGGGCTAATGCAATTGGATATGGCATATACTCTGGCGTCTCATTTGTAGCAAAACCAAACATCATACCCTGATCGCCAGCTCCAATTGCCTCAAGCTCCTCATCAGTCATCTTATTTTCTTTTGCCTCAAGTGCCTTATTAACTCCAAGAGCGATATCTTGTGACTGCTCATCTAAAGATACCATAACTCCACAAGTTGTAGCATCAAAACCATATTTTGCTCTTGTATATCCTATCTCACTCACTGTATCTCGGACAATTTTTTGAATATCTACATAAGCATTTGTTGTAATTTCTCCCATAACCATGACAAGTCCTGTTGTCACAGCTGTCTCACAAGCCACACGGCTCATTGGATCTTCTTTTAATAATGCATCCAAAATTGCATCAGAAATTTGGTCACACATTTTATCTGGATGTCCCTCTGTAACAGACTCAGATGTAAATAATAATTTTTCCATAATCATTTTCCTTTCTTTCCCTTGATTTACCTATTTTGAGCTTTTCTAATGTCATTTCCTCATACATAAAGAAAAGCCCGATTGCTCGGACTTGAAATCTTTTTCAAATCCTCTTATTGCTCGATATTACTATCGCTCAGGTTGGCACCTTCCGCATACACGGGGTTGCCGCAGCTTCACAGGGCCTTTCCCCTCCACTGCTCTGAATAAGAGTAATGTGAACTACTCCCACTCCTTATATTTTACCTAGAAATGGGAGCTTCATCTCACCACTTATAAAAATGTGAGATCTATTAGCACAATATATTAAAAATCTTTTATCGCTTTTAAGATACGCGATATACTTTATTAGGATCCTCGCTGTCTACTAACTCAATCATACCGCCAAGACCTCTAATTTTCTCATCAAAACGCTCATATCCTCTCTGGATATAGATAATATCTTCTACTGTAGTATTTCCCTCAGCTGCAAGACCTGCAATAACAAGTGCTGCGCCTGCCCTTAAATCTGGAGTCGTAACAATAGCTCCTGAGAATCTCTCTACTCCATTAATTAAAGCGACACTTCGTTCTACACGAATCTTAGCGCCCATTTTATTAAGCTCATCTGCATAAACAAAACGATTCTCAAAAATATCCTCTGTAATTCTACTTGTCCCCTCTGACAAAGCCATAGCAACTGCTAACTGTGGCTGCATATCTGTAGGAAAACCAGGATAAGGCTGTGTCTTAATATTTACTGCCTTTAAGCGTTTTTTTGCAATAACACGAACCTCGTCATCGGACTCTATAATCTCTACACCCATGTCACTCAATTTGGAAGAAATAACATGTAAATGTGCTGGAATAACATTTTTTACTATAACGTCTCCCTTTGTAGCAGCTGCTGCCACCATAAAAGTTCCTGCCTCAATCTGGTCTGGAATAATCGAGTAATCAATATCCTTTGAAAATCTCTTTACACCTCTAATACGAATTGTCTCAGTACCAGCGTTACGAATATCAGCACCCATTCGATTCAAGAAATTGGCAACATCTACAACATGCGGCTCTCTCGCAGCATTCTCAAGAATCGTTTCTCCCTCAGCTAATGCGGCTGCCATCATAACATTAATCGTTGCTCCCACACTTACTACATCAAATGTAATCTTTGCTCCTCTTAAATGTTTAGCCTCTGCAATAATCATGCCACCCTCAATATCAACCTTTGCTCCAAGCTCCTCGAAGCCCTTAATATGCTGGTCAATTGGACGAGTACCAATATTACATCCGCCTGGAAGAGCAACCTTTGCTTTCTTATACTTACCAAGTAAAGCTCCAACTAAATAATAAGATGCTCTCATTCTTCGAATATATTTGTTGTCTACAGTTAAATCTCCATTGCCATCAATATTCTTTCCACTGATAACAACTTCATTTGGGCTCTTTCTATTAACTTTAGCCCCAATTCCCTCCATTGCCTTCAATAAAATATTTGTGTCATTTACATCTGGTACATTATCAATATGACATTCTCCATCGGTCATAACCGCCGCTGCCAAAATACCTAATGCTGCATTTTTCGCACCACCAATCACTACTTCTCCAACCAATGGATTACCACCTTTTATTATATATTGATCCATCTTACACCTCTATAACTATTGTTTTTTCATAACCTTATTAGAGAGGATTACTCCATCCCCTTATTAACACCATTACTTCCAATTCTACTCATCGAAAATATATTTCGTATCGATATCTATTTTGAATAAATATATGACATCCAAAAGTACCGACCTTTTTTTTACATAATCTGCCACTTTTACGCAGACTTATATTTTATTATATCATATATCTTCCATTTGTAAATTATAAATTTCTGCAAATTTCCGTCCTATTTTACCTCAAAATTTTAAACTTTGCAACAAAAATATAAACTTCTCTTAGTTTTCCTCTAAAAGATATTATCTATCCCATATTATTTAAAAATCTGAAATTTTCTTTTATAAACGCAAAAAAAAAACAGATGTATTATAAATACATCTGTTTTTCTCAACAATAATAGTTGATATGGGAAATATTATTAAAAATAATATGAAAGGGCTATTCATCTATTCTCAAATATCTCATAACTATTTAAGAACTATTTATATTGTAACATATTTTTAATATTTGTCAATAGTTTTATTATAATTGTTAAAAAAATATTACATCACTAACTTTTCTTTCTTTTTCCCTTTCCGTTTTTCTTCCTTTTCACAGAATATCCGAAGGTTCCCAGCTGTTCTCCTAATCCAAAATAACTACCATGCGAGTAACTTAAGAGTTCGCCTTTATTTAACCAAAACTTTCCATTTTGATCCAATAAATCCGCATCCACTTGGACACCCACCACATCGGCGAGAAACATATGATGAGAACCTAACTCCAGAATTTGCCTTACCTTACATTCAATATTAACTGGACATTCTAAAATTCCAGGAGCCTTAATATGCTCGCTTTCCATCACAGTCAGATGCATCTCTTTAAATTTATCTACATCCTTACCAGATTTAACTCCACAGTAATCCGTCGCTTTTACAAGCTTTTTCGTAGTAAGATTGACAACAAATTCTCCTGTCTCTTTTATAATATTATAAGAATATCTCTCTGGTCTAACTGAAATTGAAAGCATCGGTGGATTCGTACAGACTGTTCCTGCCCATGCAATTGTAATAATATTTGGTTTTTCTTTTTCTCTTTGACAACTTACCATCACTGCCGGAAGCGGATAGAGCATATTTCCTGGTTTAAAGCTCTCTTTCTTCTTCATTTTTTTAGACCTTATTCTAATGCTTTAGAAATTGCTTCTGATAGCTCGGCTAATACTTCCGCATCCGCTTTTCCCGGAACCCATCCAATATTAACCGTATCTCCTTCGTATCTTGGAATTAAATGCATATGAAAATGAAATACAGTTTGCCCAGCAATTGTTCCATTATTTTGTACAATATTCATACCATCAAAATTTAATACTTCCTTCATAGCTTTCGCCACTTTTACAGCCACTACAAAAACTTTTGATGCTGTCTCTTCATCCATAGAAAATACATCATTAAAATGTCTCTTTGGCAAAATAAGTGCATGCCCTTTTGATGCAGGTCCCAAATCGAAAATCACTCTAAAATCATTATCCTCATATAAAGTTGTAGATGGGATTTCTCCCTTTGAAATTTTGCAAAAAATACAATCACTCATTTTATTGTCTCCTTTTTTCTTTTTCTTTACTCAACCATTTATAAATCTACTATATTTTATTAAGTTTTTCCTTACTATAAGCTGTCTTGCTCCATATCTTTGTCATCTTCTATCTCCTGTAAAACATCTTCTAAAATAAGCTTTGTCTTATATTCTAAAATAAGAATAGAAAATGCAGCAATATTTACTTTAATAGAGTTTTTTCTTCCATCCCAATAAATCTTCTCAGAAAAAATACTTCCATGTGTATAGCATTCCTCTCCACCATATTTTTCCTCGTCACTACTAAAGATTACATCATAAATGCCCTCTCGTGGCACCCCAACTCGAAAGCTAACCTTGTCGCTCGAAGCAAAATTACAGATAAAAAGTAAATATTCTTTTTCATCCTTCGACCTTCTCACAAAACTAACTATATTTTTTTCAGCATCTGTACAATTCATCCATTCAAAACCTATAGGCTCATAGTCTTGCTCATAAAAAGCTGGATGGTTTTTATATAAATGGAGCAAATCTTTTACATACTGCTGTGATTTTTGATGAATATCATTTTTTAACAAATGCCAATCAAGGCTCTTATCAAATTGCCACTTAGACCATTGCATAAAATCTTGTCCCATAAAAAGCAACTTCTTTCCTGGATGTCCAAACATAAATCCATATGCAACCCTCATATTAGCAAATCGATCAAAATATCCTCCTGGCATTCTCTCTAAGAGCGAACCCTTATCCGATGCAACTTCATCATGTGATAAAGATAAAATAAACTTTTCTGTATAAGCATATATCATTCCAAATGTTAATTTATTTTGTTGTTCTCTTCGACGATAAAACTCTGTTTCCATATATTGTAAGAAATCACAAATCCATCCTATATTCCATTTATAGTCAAATCCTAACCCTCCATCACAAGTTGGTCTACTCACTCCATTCCAGGCAGTTGACTCCTCAGCAATCGTGTATCCTCCCTCGCCGTATTTTCCTATAATAGAATTTAAATGCTTTAAAAATTCTATCGCCGAATTGCTCTCTCCATATCCATGCATATCCAAATTGCCATCTTTTTTCCCAAAATTAAGATATATCATAGAAGATACGGCATCTATACGTAAACCATCAACATGACATTGTCTAACCCAAAACAAAGCACTTCCGATTAAAAAATTTTTTACTTCATTGCAACTATAGTTAAATACTAAAGTTCCCCATAATGGTTGTTGTCCTCTATTTGGGTTTTGATGCTCATATAGACAAGTTCCATCAAATTTAACAAGTCCATATTCATCCTTGGCAAAATGTCCTGGTATCCAATCTAAAATAACTCCGATTTCCTTTTTATGAAAGCAATCAACTAAATACATAAAGTCCTCTAGAGAACCGTAACGAGAAGTTGGAGCATAATATCCTGTAACTTGATATCCCCAAGAATCGTCTGATGGATGCTCCATGATACCCATAAACTCTACGTGAGTATATCCCATCTCAACAACATAAGATACAAGCTCCGTCGCCATCTCTCTATAGGTTAACATTTTTTGTCCATTCTCTTTTCTTTTCCAGGAACCTAGATGAACCTCATAAATTGACATTGGTTTTTCAAATCCTCTATCTTTTTTTCTATTTTCCATCCATGCTTTATCTGTCCACTCGTATGTCTCAATATCTGTAACAATCGAGGCAGTACAAGGGCGTATTTCTGCCATATTGGCATATGGATCTGCCTTTAAAAAAATCTCTCCTAATCTTGTCTTTATCTCATATTTATATAGTTGTCCACTTCGAATTCCAGGTATGAAAAGTTCAAAAATTCCACTCTGATTTAATCTTCTCATTTGGCATACTCGCCCATCCCATATATTAAAATCACCTACGACACTGACTCTCTTTGCATTTGGAGCCCAGACGGCAAAATAGACTCCCTCTACTCCATCGACTGTCATTGGATGTGCTCCTAGCTTTCGATAAATTTCATAGTGGGTTCCCTCATTAAATAAATATATATCCAAATCGGATAATTGCGGCTTAAAACTATAGGGATCTCTCCCTCTCCAAGTCTTTCCATCCTCATATATCATCTCAATTTCATACGGAATTTCATCTGTGATTGGCAAAAAAACTGAGAACATATTCGTTCTCTCAACTGTCTCCATTGGATAAACAAGCCCATTCTTTAAAATTACCCTCATTTGCTGAGCATAAGGATGATAGCTACTAATTACTTGGCCATTGGAAACAATATGCCGGCCTAATGTGCCATGTGGATTATCGTAATCTCCGTATCGTATTAAGTCCACGATATCTTTCTTTAATACTTGTGCTATTTCTCTACGCATCTGTCTGCATCTCCCATTCTCCTAACAGAATCTCTCATAAAGATATTTGCTCGTCCATTATACGGACATGTCAATTTATTACAGCTTATGGCAAAGAATATTACTTTACATCCTTGTCCATAGTTATTATTTTAACACAAGTAAAGCAAACTGACAATATTTTATATCTTAATCTTAATTATAGAGATTCTCAATTTTTTTAATATAAAAATTTCATTTTAGTAAATATGGTATTTTTCTATCCTTATTTTTTTTGTTAACTTATTTTATAAAATAGATTACTTTTTTTTCTTATAATTTTCTACTTTTTTTAGAAATATTTTATTTTTTGAACACATTTTAGACACAAATTATTTGTATAATAATTATTGTAAGAGCTTTTCATATATTTGAATCCTCTCCCCCTCATAACTGAAGTGCCAAAGGCAGATTGCATAAAAGAAGTAATTTACCCCTCGATATAAATTATTTCCTTTTCTGTCCTTTGGTACTTCTTTTTTCCTTGATTCTTATCTTACTACAAAACTTCCAGATAAAATATTATCAATTTCTTACTAAAACAACTTCCAAATACTATGATAAAAAAAAGAGATGTCTCATTTAAGAAACACTCTCCTTTTTCTAAATCGTTTCATATGACTATTTTTATTTTATTATAAGCTAAATTAGTCGCCAAAAGAAATACCAAGATTTCTAGCCTCTCTAATAATATCATCATCTGGAGAAACATATTTTAATTTTCCAGCAATATCTTTTAATGGAACTTTATCTACTTCGTATCCCTTCATGCATACCATATATCCGTACTCTTTATTAACAATAAGCTCAGCAGCTCTTGCACCTAAACGGCTTGAAATAACACGGTCGAATGGGCAAGGATCTCCACCTCTTTGTGTATGACCAGGAATTGTTACACGAACTTCATGTCCTGTTGCCTCCTCAATCTGTTTTGCTAATTCATAAGAAACAGTTGGGTATGCTCTCTCTTTTACCTTTGCCTTATACTGTTTTTTGCTAAGCTGAGCATCTTCTTTGGAGATAGCTCCCTCTGCTACAGCTAAGATAGAGAATCCACTTCCTCTTTCTTCTCTTCTCTTTAATGCCTCTACAATATGGTTAAGGTCATATGGAATCTCTGGAAGTAAGATGATATCAGCTCCACCTGCGATACCAGCGTGAAGTGTTACCCAACCTACTTTATGTCCCATTAACTCTACGATAAATACACGGTTATGAGAAGCAGCTGTTGTATGGATGCAGTCGACTGCTTCTGTCGCTAAATCGACAGCACTCTGGAAACCAAATGTCATATCTGTTCCCCATAAATCGTTATCAATTGTCTTAGGACAAGATACTACATTTAATCCCTCTTCGCTAAGAAGGTTTGCAGTCTTTTGACTTCCATTTCCGCCAAGTACTACAAGGCAATCTAATTTCAAATATTGGTATGTAGCTTTCATAGCTTCTACTTTATCAATTCCTGCATAAATTCCTGTCTCCTCAATTGTTCTCATTAACTTAAATGGAGTTCTAGATGTTCCAAGAATCGTTCCGCCTGTCGTTAAAATTCCTGTAAAATCTTTGTAATTTAAGCGTCTATAGTTTCCCTGAATTAAGCCCTTATATCCATTTTCAAAACCATAAATCTCTACATTACCAGCTAAATTATTTAATGCTTTTACAACACCTCTCATTGTAGCATTCAATGCTTGGCAATCTCCACCGCTTGTTAACATTCCGACTCTTATCAATAGTCTCACCCTTCCTTTCCTCTTGTAGGTACGAAAGCAATTTTTCATCTATGCTTTCGTAATAAGTTAAATAGTTAGTTTTTTATAGTTCCACTCTCCCGTCTAGGGCGCGAAGAAGTGTTACCTCATCTATATATTCTAAATCACCGCCAACTGGAACTCCACTGGCAATCTTTGTAATCTTAATCCCTGTCGGCTTGACGAGCTTAGTAATATACATCGCTGTCGTCTCACCCTCTAAGCTAGAATTCGTTGCTAAAATAAGCTCTTTTACCTCTTCTTTTTGCAGCCTCGTCATTAATTCCTTTAACCGAATATCTGCTGGACCGATTCCTAACATCGGAGAAATAGCCCCGTGTAAAACATGATACACACCATTATATTTTCCTGTTTTCTCATAGGCAGCTAAATCTCTTGTATTTTCCACTACCATAATTACAGTATGGTCTCGCTCTCTACTTGCACAAATTGGACAAATTTCTGTATCTGTTAAAGTACAACATACATCACAGTACTTAATTTTTTCCTTCGCCTCAACAATGGCATCTGAAAGCGCATCCACCTGATCTTTTGGCATATTGACGATATGAAAGGCAAGTCTTTGCGCTGACTTTGCCCCAATACCAGGCAATTTACTTAATTGATCAATCAATTTTATAATCTGAGCACTATAATAATCCATTAAAAAGGAAGACCTCCCAAGCCTGTGATTTTAGACATCTGACTCTGTGTATCTGCCTCCATTTTACGGATTGCCTCATTTGTGGCAGCTACAATTAAATCCTCCAACATCTCGATATCATCTGGATCTACAACTTCTTCTGCTAATTTTACAGAAGTAATCTCTTTTTTACCTGAAATAGTAACTTTCACAACTCCGCCACCAGCTGTAGCTTCGTATTCCTTCGCCTCAAGCTCTTTTGTTTTTTCTTCCATCTGCTTTTGCATTTTCTGAGCCTGCTTCATCAAATTATTCATATTTCCTGGCATACCGCCTTGAAATCCACCTCTTCTTGCCATAATATATCTCCTCCTAATTCTATCTTCTATTCTTCAATAAACTCTACTGGCATTTTAATTCTGCTAAAATCAATTGCATCTGTATTTCTCATAGCAGAGGTTTCCTGTTCCATCAATGTTTCTATCTGAACAATTCGCCCTGTCATTTTGGCAATATTATCTGCTAATTCCTGTCTATGGTGTTCTCTGTCAAAATACATTTTTCCCATAGAACTATCTCCATCAGCTTGAAAAACTAACATAAGATAATTTCCTTCTTGCCCAATAACAGGTCTTGCCTTTTCCAAATTCCTCCTCATCAGAAATGTTAATTTTTTCTTTATATTATTCCAGTTTGCAATAATTTGCTGAATATCCTCCCAGTTTGCCTCTGGAAATTCCTTCTTCGCTTCCTCTATCGAAATTTTTTCTTCAACTTGTTCTGGCTCCTGTCTTTGCAAAACTTGCTCCTGTGGAGCTTTCATTGTGATAGCGCCCTCTTCTATTATCTTTTCTAGGCGTCTAATTCGCTCAAGTAAACTTAACGTATCTTGTTCCATCTGTGGCGTACATAATTTAATAAATCCTACTTCTACCACAACTCTCTTTTGAACAGCATATTTTACATCATTAGAAAGCTCCGATACAATTCTTATATAACGCATTAGTTCTTCTACTTCCACCATATTAGCTTGTTGCTTTAATACCTCTATTGTATCTGTGGACATATCCAATATATCTTCTGCCTCTGCTTTTATCTTTATGAGTAAAAGATTACGAAGATACCATAAAAAATCTGTTACAAACTGAGTAAGTTCTCGCCCTGACATAATTGTATCTTCAATGATACTTAATACATGTTCTACATTTTTCTCCTGCACCGCCAAAAATAATTTTGCAAATACTGTAGAATCTGTCGCCCCCAAAACCTCTAATACATTGTCATAAGTCAATTTTTTCCCAAGATAAAAAGCTATGCATTGATCTAGAAGACTTAGTGCATCACGCATAGAACCGTCCGCCGCCTTGGCAATATAGCGAATTGCTTTTTCTTCAACCTCAATATTCTCCCTTTTCATCAAATCCAGTAATCTACCTGAGATTGTATCTACAGTAATTCTCTTAAAGTCATATCGTTGACATCTCGATAAAATTGTCACTGGTATCTTATGAACTTCTGTAGTCGCTAAAATAAAAATAACATAGCTTGGTGGCTCCTCCAACGTCTTAAGTAAGGCATTAAAAGCACCCATAGATAACATATGAACTTCATCGATGATATAAACCTTATATTTTCCCTCCGTCGGAGAATACTGAACCTGTTCTTTGATTTCACGGATATTATCTACACCATTATTAGAAGCTGCGTCAATTTCTATTACATTCATGGAATTTTGGCGGTTAATCGCCTGACAGATGGAACATTCATTGCAAGGACTTCCCTCAATAGGATGCTCACAATTTACTGCTTTGGCAAATAATTTGGCAATAGTTGTCTTTCCTGTTCCTCTCGTTCCACAAAAAAGATAAGCGTGTCCTATACGCTGTGCCATCAATTGATTTTTTAATGTTGTGACAATATGTTCTTGTCCTTTTACATCCTCGAATACTGACGGTCTCCATTTTCTATAAAGTGCCATATAAGCCATAAGCTCACCTCTTCTATTCACGTTCTATATCATTCACTCTTAGTAAATAATACAAAACATCAGATTTTCTCTACACCATATTATAGTACCACAACTTTAAAATTTGGAAAAGGGGAAAAGTCAATTTTCTTTGTTTTTGTTATAAATTTAGGCTTAAGCTCATAATCCTGCCTAGTAGAATAAGTTAAAAACAATATGAATATATTTTTTTATTTTACTATAAACTTAAAATAAATTTCTAATTATCTTTTTAAATCTTTTTAAATGACTGTATAGCCTTATTTTATCGGCTATACAGTCATTTTTACTATCGGTTGATACTTCACGTTTTTTCTTATATATTCTCATGTTTTACCCTTGGAAAAACGAAAACAAATCATCTAAAAATGAAAATCATAAAATAAGATTTTCATAGTATTTTCTTAGCTATATTTCACTCTTTTTCACCTAAATTCAGAAAGAAGAACGACGCTTTTTGTTTTTTTTTCTTTCTTCTCCTAAAAAAATGTATCTATTTTTGTGACGAAAAGATTTGCCTCTCTTTTTTTTCTTTGCTACTCTTATTATAGACGTACACTCTTGGAATCTTTCCTATATCTCTTTAGATGTAAAAAATTCTGAGATTATATTTAGACAAAGAAAGGGGAAACTAACTATGTCTAATGCAATTATAGAAAAACCTTATTCTAATAAAGATATTCAAGCGGTTAATATATCTGCCGCTAAGCTCTCTCATGAAGTAAATAATTATTTATCTGTCCTATACAGTCAGATGCAATATATGGAGAAAAAATATCATCCTTTAAAAGAAGATGAAGATTGGATCACGCTAAAGCATGAAGCAAAAAGTCTATCATCCACTCTATATAAACTTACATATCCTACAAAAGAACTTCCAAAAGAATATTTTATGCTAAACCGATTAATGGAAGAAATTTATAATGCATGGAGAAAAAGATTTCAAAAAAAGGGCTATGCTCTCTATTATATTTATGAACAATCTCTACCAATTCAGTTTTTTGGATATCCCTCTGATTTTGTACAAATTATGAATAATCTTTTATCAAATAGCTATGACGCCCTCAATCATATTTCAAGAAATGGAGAAACTATTATTATACTAAAGTATTATAAAAATCAGGTTATTTTAAAGATTGAAGATAATGGATGCGGAATTCCTTTTCAAGATTTAGAACATATTTTTGATTACGGAATATCTAAGAAGCAATCTGGTCATGGAATAGGTCTTTCTATTGTGAAAGATTTAGTTCAAAAAAATTCTGGGTATATTTCAGTCAATTCCACGCCTAATCGAGGAACTACATTTTGTCTTGCATTTCCTCGAATTTAAGTTTTCTTGCGGGGTATATAGCATAAAACGGCTATTAAAAACCCCGCCACTAGTCCTCCCACATGAGCTGCATTGTCCACACCATCTGCAAAAAATCCAACAGAAATTGTACCGATCACCATGAGAAGAAAACTTCTCCAGCTAATTTCTTCTAATCTGCCCTTATTACATATAATAATATAGAGTAGGGCTCCAACTATACCAAAAAGTGCTCCCGATGCTCCTGCCGATATAACATTTGCATCTTGATATTGATAATAATACAAAGAAATAAGGCTTGATCCAATTCCTGATCCAAAATATAAAATTAAATATTTCATTGTCCCGACAACTCTCTCAAGATAGGAGCCTATCAAAAACAAAAAAACCATATTTCCAAAGAGATGCGAAATTCCAAAATGTAAAAACATACAGGTGACAATTCTATAATATTCCCCATCTAAACAAATACTTTTCCACTCCATCACTCCGTTCATAAAAAGCAGTTCTCCTATTTGTCCAGATAATTGTACAAGAGCAAAAATCAAAATATTAATAAAAACTAACACTGTATTTGCAGGTGTTATTCTCTTATAAAAGATTTTCCATTCCTTTTCATATTCCTTTTTTTGCTCTTCTCTTTGCATTCTTTTTAAAGTCTTAAAATTTCCTGTTAACAATGCATCTAATTGTTTATATAAAACTAAGAAATTAGGATTTACCTCATCAAATATATACTCCTTCTTTTTTTCTTCGTCGATAAACCAGATATTATCTATTTCTAGAGCAAGCTTTCTATCTTCCTCTTCTGGTTCTCCTGGCAATATGACCCAATAAGAAAATATAATTGTCTGATTTGTTTGACTTTGCATCATTTCTTTTAATTTCTCAAAAAATGCTTTTTCTAATTTTAATATTCCTTGCTCTCTCTTCTTATCAATAACAGCAATCATTAAAATAGAATCCCCATTTTCCTTATATAAAATCGTAAATGGCATCTCTTTTGTATTTTCAATTTGCCTATATTTTTGTTTTCTTAATAATTCCAAAATTGCTTCTTCCAAATACTTTCACCTATTCCTTCCGTCTCATTATTAATAATCTATATTTTAGATGATAACTATAATATAGTCAAATTTCTTTTTCTTTGTTCATTGTGCCAAGAATATTTCTAATTTTTCTGTTATATTTTCTATTGAATCTATAATTTAAACATGATAAAATACTTTTTGAAATCGATTACAATGTTTTTTCACGATAGCCTATCGGAAATTCTTACAAATATAGTGCAAAAACCACTCTTTTTCGCACAAGATGGTCAGCACAATCATTGATAGTTTTAGATATGAACCTAATATTATCGTAACGAATATAAGACCCTAGTTTTAATTATAGGGATATAAGTGTAAATAGAGCACCGTGAGGCACACGGGAACTCTCTAATCTAGCTTGTGGACTTCATATAAGACATAGTATCTTCTAAAAAAGATGCAGTGGAGAGAAATGCAAGAATCCCCTAACTTTAAGTATGGGAAATGCCAATACTAGTACATTCATAGGGATGACGGATAATAAAAGTCTACTAATCTAGAATTCCTACAATTAAAACTATATTCCCACTTCAAACTTTTAAAATGATTAGGATGTAAAAATAGGAGAGAAAAAATGGTAAATCAGAAAAATTGGACAAAAGAGTATACCCGTAGATACGAAAGACATTATGATGAATTAAAATGGCTCTATTGTGAATTATATAATAATGATATGCAGGCCTTTGATTATTTATGTAATTCGCTATATGATTACTATAAAGATCGAAAAAAATCATTAAAAGAATTAGATCGTCAAAGAGAAAAAAATCCTGATTGGTATAAAGGAAACGATTTGCTTGGAATGATGCTCTACACTCAAGCATTCGCTGGTGATTTACAAGGAGTGAAAAATAAGTTAAACTATTTAGAGGAGGCTGGCGTAAATTATGTTCATTTTATGCCACTTTTGGAAAGCCCAGCTGGCAGAAGTGATGGTGGATACGCAGTTGCTGACTTTAGAAAGGTACAGCCTTCCCTCGGAACTATGGAGGATCTAAGTGAAGTGACAGATGAATGTCATAAACGTGGTATGAGCTGCTGTCTCGACTTTGTTATGAACCATACAAGTGAAGACCATGAATGGGCTCGCTCTGCTAGAGAGGGAAACCCTGTAGATAGAGCTCGTTACTTCTTCTATGATAATTGGGACATTCCAAACCAATTTGAACAAACTGTTCCTCAAGTATTTCCTACGACAGCTCCTGGTAACTTTACTTGGTTCGACGACTGCAAACAAGTTGTCATGACTACATTTTACCCTTATCAATGGGATTTAAATTACGCAAATCCTATGGTATTTAATGATATGGTTGGAAATATGCTCTTCCTTGCTAATCAAGGAATTGATATTTTAAGATTAGACGCCGTTCCTTATATCTGGAAAGAGCTTGGAACTGACTGTAGAAATCTGCCTAAGGTTCACACAATCGTGCGTATGATGCGTATGATTTCTGAGATTGTATGCCCAAGCGTTTTACTCTTAGGTGAGGTTGTTATGGAGCCAGTTAAGGTTGTTCCTTATTTTGGTACGGTCGAAAAACCAGAATGCCATATGCTTTATAACGTAACAACTATGGCAACTACATGGCATACAGTTGCCACACAAGACACTAGATTATTAAAAAGACAATTAGATCAGGTAAATAATCTTCCTAAAGAATATGTATTTTTAAACTATCTCCGTTGTCACGATGACATCGGTTGGGGACTTGATTATCCTTGGTTAGAAAATTTTGGTATAAAAGAAGTACCTCATAAAGCTTACTTGAATGCTTATTTTACTGGCAATTTCGAGGGCAGTCAGTCTAGAGGTGAACTTTATAATGATGACCCACGTCTTGGTGATGCAAGACTTTGCGGTACAACTGCAAGCTTATGTGGTCTAGAAGCAGCACTTTTCGAGAAAGATGAAGAAAAAATCAATATTGCTTGCAGAAAGGTTCTTATGCTTCACGCATATATGTTATCTCAAAGTGGTATTCCTGTTATCTATAGTGGTGATGAAATTGGCCAATTAAATGACTACAACTATCATAACGACCCTGAAAAATGGGATGATAGCCGCTATATTCACAGAGGCAACTTCCTCTGGGATTTAGAATCCTTAAAATCTGTGGAAGGTACAAGTCAATATCAAATTTTCAATGGACTTAGAAGGCTTGAAAAACTCAGAGCAGAAAACTCTGTATTCTCTGGAAAAGCAAATGTTAGTCTTCTTCCGCTTTGGCAAGATCAGATTCTTGGTATCCGCCGTGAAGATGAAAATCAATGCTATGTTAGCTACTTCAATTTCGGTGATTATGAAACAAGCTGTGACTTTACAGGCATTGAATCTATGCGCGATATAGAAACTGGAGAAATTTTTGATGGCAATACTGTAGAATTAAAACCATTTGGATATCGCTTATTCCTCGCAGATAAGAAAAACTAAATTTTCTTTTTAACCATGGATATTTACCTTTTCTTCATTTTATATTTCAATTAATTAAATAAAAGGGCAGGTATCTAATATATGAATATTAGCGAAATAGCAAAACTGGCTGGCGTTTCAAATGCCGCCGTAAGCAGATATTTAAACGGCGGCAGTCTTAGCCAAACAAAAAAAGAACAAATCCAAAAAGTAATCAAACAAACTGGTTATGAACCAAATGCCTACGCAAGAACTTTGCGCACAGGATATATGAATAATATAGGGGTTATTGTGCCTAAAATTAATTCTGAGTCTGTAAGTGAAGTGACTGCTGGTATATCTACTGTACTTTCTAAACATAACTATATGTTATTTCTTGGAAATACAGATAATAACGAGATGAGAGAATTAGATTTCTTTCGCATTATGCAAAAAAACCATCTGGCAGGTATTATTCTGATGGGTACAATCATCACACCTTCTCACTTAAAGGTATTTCAAGAATGTAAAATTCCAATTATTATCGTCGGACAAATGCAAGACCGCATGCCTTGTATTTATCACGATGATTATCGCGCTGCAAGAGCACTTACGTCTCTTGTTTTAGAAAAAGGCAGAAAAAATATTGCCTATATTTCTGTATGTGAAGAAGATATCGCAGTAGGAAAAAATCGTAAACAAGGTATTATTGATGAGCTAAGCTCTCATAATCTATCCCCTGTTACGATTGAATCCTCTTTATTTACAATTTATTCTGGTTACGAAGCTATGCAGCGTATTTTAGATAAAAATTTAAATATTGATTCCGTAATTTGTGCCACTGATACCATTGCCATAGGCGCCATGAAAGCGATTCGTGATGCTGGTTACTCTATCCCAGAGAACATCAGTATTTGTGGTTTTGGTGGAAATAAAATTGGTGCCATGCTAACTCCGCCTCTCACAACTGTAAAGCTTTACTATAAGCAGGCAGGCATGGAAGCAGCAAAATTACTTCTTGATATGATTGAGACATCTCGAAAAGATACAAAAGAGAAAAGCGCTATTAAACAACTTATGCTCTCTTATGAAATTTTAGAAAGAGAATCTATTTCGTAAATTTGGAAAATAAACTATTGTCAATGCTCCCCTGGCTAAAGCCACGGACTTAAAGCTTATCGTTGATTAGAATCAATGTTTTACACGCTACATTATCTGCAAATAGATAATTACTAGTGGATATTTTAATATTCCAAATTTAAATGAAGAAAAATTCAAAAATGGTTTCATTCATTATAAATATTTACAATTTATAAAACTTAGAAAAAGCATGTTAATCGAAAGGAGGACGGCTCTCCTCTCATGATTAAAATCACGAGTGTTCGAGCTAACAATTTATGAATAAAAAATTAATATTTTTAGATATAGATGGAACATTGACGCCACCAGGCAGCAATATCCCGCCTGATTCTGCAATAGAAGCCGTCAAAATGGCTCAAAATAATGGACATAAAGTCTTTTTATGTTCTGGACGTAACTATACGATGTTAAGTCCACTCCTAAAATATAATTTTGACGGTGTTATCGCTAGTGCAGGCGGCTATATTATATGCGATAATCAACTAATCTATGACTGTCCTATGACAGAGAAACAGTTTAAGACTGCTATGGATGTTTTTGATAAAAACAATGTTTTTTGTACGATTGAATCAGCAGACGGTTCTTTTACCGATCCCCGCTTCAAAGAATATCTAAAGAATGCCCCTGGAGAGGCAAATTCAGAGCTCCTTCGCTGGAGAAATCAGATTGAAAAAGAACTAAATATTCTTTCTCTCGACGAGTACGATGGCAGTCCTATCTATAAAATCATTATTATGGCAACAAACGAGGCTTCTTTAGAAGAACCAAAAAAAATATTATCTGACGCATTCCAATTTTGTCTTCAACCAGACAACACTTCTGGAATTATCAATGGAGAAATCATTAACTTAGAGTTCAATAAGGGACTAGCCGTGCAAAAGGTATGCGACTATTATAATATCTCTATCGAAGATAGTATCTCTTTTGGCGACAGTATGAATGACCTTGAGATGATTGAAACAACAGCCTGCAGCGTTGTTATGGAAAATGGAGCAGAGCCCCTAAAAGAAATCGCAGATATCATCGCCCCTACTGTGGAAAATGATGGATTATACAAAGTATTTGATCAATTGCATTTAATTTAAATTAGAATTTTTATCCCTATAGCAAGATACTTGCTATAGGGATTTTTTCCTTTCCTCTTTTTAGGTATCCCTAACTTTATATTTTGCTCATATCAAAACAACCAACTCACAGTATTTGGCAAACTTCATATCATCCAATAATATATAAACTCTACTTTTCAAAATACGATTTTGCTATTTTAAATACGATAATATTATTTTTGAAATCGTTTTCAATGTTATGCACAAATTTAAAGTTTGTTTTTTGTTGAAAATATGAATAGATTTTATATATTCAATATGATATGATAATATCATAAGATGTAATCGATTTCAAAAACATATTACAACAATTCTATCAATTAATTAGGAGGAAACAATTATGGCATTGGATTACGGAAAATGTGCCAAGGAAATCTATGAAACCGTTGGCAAAAGAGAAAATCTTGTAAGCGCAGCACATTGTGCAACTCGCCTACGTTTAGTAACTGTAGACAATAGTAAAGTCGATATCAAAAAACTAGAGAATATCGATGGAGTAAAAGGTGTATTTGAAAGCAATGGTCAGCTTCAATTAATTATCGGTACGGGAACTGTTAACAAAGTATACGATGAATTCTTATCTGTCAGCGGTATGTCTGCTGCAACAAAGGAAGATGTTAAAGCTGCCGCTGCTGCTAAGCAACCACTTATTAAGCGGATGGTCAAGGCTTTAGGTGATGTATTTGTACCGATTTTACCTGCTATCGTAGCAGCTGGTTTAATGATGGGTCTTGTCGAGGCTCTCGGTAAATTCATTCCAACTTTTGCATCAAGCGATATTTATGGATGGATGAATTTAGTATCTAATACAGCAATTGTATATTTACCTGTACTCGTTGCTATCAGTGCAGCCCGTGTATTTGGAGGAAATATTTTCTTAGGCGGTACAATTGGTATGCTACTTATGCATATGAATCTTCTCTCTGCATGGACAGCTGCTTCTGACCCAAGCCAAATTGAATATTGGAATATTCTTTTCTTTAAAATTCGCCAGGTTAATTACCAAGGTCATATTATTCCAATCATTATCGCAATCTGGTTCATGTGTCAACTTGAAAAATGGTTACATAAGCATGTGCCTGAGATGATTGACTTATTCGTAACTCCATTGGTTACTGTTTTTGTCACAGCATTTTTAACAATGACAATCATCGGACCTGTTTTTATCGTAGTAGAAAACAATATTTTAACTCTTGTAAAAGCATTACTTGCATTGCCATTAGGTATCGGTTCATTAGTATGTGGTGCTCTTTATCCACTCTTTGTTGTATGCGGTATCCATCATATGTTTAACGTATTAGAAGCTGGTATGATTGCAGAAAATGGCATGAACTTATGGTTACCTGTTTCTTGTTCCGCTAACTTTGCTATGTGTGCAGCCTGCGTAGCTGTATTCGTAAAAGCTAAAAACGTTAAGACAAAATCCTTAGCATTACCTGCAGGACTTTCCGCTTCTCTTGGTATCACAGAACCTGCTATCTTTGGTATTAATCTTCGTTATGTAAAACCACTTGGCTGTGGTATGGTCGGTGGAGCAATTGGAGCAGCACTTGGTACAGTTATGGGTGTATACGGTTCTGCTTATGGTGTAACTGGTATTCCAGGATTCTTAATTACTACAGACTGTACTTTACAATATACAATTATGCTTTTAGTTGCAGGTGCCATCGCATTCATCTTAACTTTCATTATTTGGAAAGAAGATTCTGAAGATATACCTAAAACAACAGATACAGTAACTGAACCTACTGCTGATAACACACCTGCTATCAAGACAGAAGCAAAAACAATTTACTCCCCTCTAGAAGGAGAAATGATTCCTATGAGCGAGATTCCTGATGAGACATTCGCAGCTGGAATTCTTGGAGAAGGTGTTGGTATCACACCTACTGTTGGAAGTGCAGTTGCCCCATTCAATGGAACAGTAAGTGCATTATTTGACACAAAACATGCCATTGGATTATCCAGTGATGACGGGATTGAAATGTTAATCCATATAGGTATCAATACAGTGGAATTAAATGGTGAACCATTTACAGCATATATTAAAACTGGTGATAAAGTAAAAGCTGGCGATAAACTCGTAGACTTTGACATTGAGGCAATCAAAAAGGCCGGATATCCTATCACTACAGCAGTTCTTGTATCTAACGCAGATGATATTGAAGGTACATTAAAAATCGAGCCTACCGGTCCAGTTAAAAGATCTGATAAGATTATGTCATTCTAAACTATTAAATAATACAATGAATTATAAGGGCAATATAATCATTATATTATTTAAACAAAAACTTTTATCAACTTTAAACTAATAACCCAATTTTTTAATTTAAATCCATAAAGATATAGAAACGCTAATCCACCCTTACTCTTTATCGCTTTACTGGATTATAAACCTATAATACTAATCTAATAATCATTAAATACACTAATACGATATATTTATTGTACTATTATAATTTCACCTTCTAAATATGATATCGTTTACTAAAATTATAGTTATAGAGTATTAGAATGAGAACATAATAAGTTTTTCAGTCAAATGATTATTTTTTTAAAACTTAGAGCAAAATGCGTGCGCTCGTCACAGATTGCGCACAACCAAACTTTTTTAAAGAGTAAGCTTTTCGTACTTTCCTCATTATCCGAAAAGCTTCTCTATAAAAAGTATATACCTATTCGGACATCTACACTTCATGCCTTATGGATAAACGTCCAACTTATATTGTCCGATAAAGTATAAAAGGCCAAAAGTACTATTATAAGAAAGTAATATTTACAAAAAAATGAGAATAAGAAAATCCTCCTCTCTTTCATAATATAAATATGGATATTCTTTCATCACCCACTAATGATAGTACTCTTGGTCTTTAAATTTTAAAAATATAAGCGCAGTCACCAAACTCAATCTCATCCCCATCTTTTATCTCAATACTTTCCTTCTCTTTTAAAAAAATTCCATTTATAGCCGTACCATTTGTAGACTTCAAGTCTTTTACAAAAAACTTATCCCCCTTTTTCTCAATTAAGGCGTGTAAACGACTAATCTGTTTTTTATCTATTTTTCCGTCAGCATTTCCCAACATATTCCCAATTATAAATTTCTCTTTTATCATAAAAATGGGATATCCATCTTTTTCTAAAATCGGAGATAATTTTGCTAATTTTCTCTCGACATATGTTTCATCCAGAACCGTCGTCTCATTTGAGTATATATCATTATTCTGTCTTTCTAATTTAGCAAATAATTTATCAACTTTTCTCTTCTCTTTTTTTCTCCTTATCCACCAAAATAAAATGATAAGATAGACAACAAAACCAAAAAAAGTAAAAATACATAAAATTTGAATTTCAATAGATGCTGCCTTACCATACATATAAAATCCCTCGTATACTAAAAGCATACATAAAAAAGCGAATGGAATCCAATATAAAATAGTTCCATAAAACTTTCTCTCTTTTTTTAATGCTGTCTTTGGCTGTGCTATTTGCCTTTTCTCCATCAAATCTTGTTGTTCTCGTTCCTTTTCTTCTTGTTTACATAATATAGTTTCTAATTCATCCTTTTGTTGTCTATGCTTCTGCATAATCTGGTTATATGGATTTTCTTCTTTTTTATCTTCTAAATCTCTCAACAATTTAATATCGAAATTTCCTTCTCGAATAATTCTATATAAACCATAAATATATACAACTGCCTCTTGATCTTGATGATCGATCTTATCCATCAAATATAAAACGAGATTTTGAATTTGATTTACAATATTACTTTTTCTCCCTGGAATATAAATAAATCGATACTTATCCGATTTATAGATTGTTTCTTCTTCGAATAATAAACTATCTGCTTCCAGCAAATATTCTTTTGTCATCTCTATCGTCTCAAAAATACTCTCAAATAAAGTTTTTATTTCTGTATAAGATAGAGCTGTTTTTTCTGTTAATTTTTTTAAGTTTTTTTCATTTGTTATATTATAATAAAAATAAGTACTTCCATTTTGATTTCTAAGCTCGATAGGCAGTAGAGTTTTAGGTTGATTTCGACTGAGCATTTTTAACTCCAATTGTTTTTCTACCTCTTGTTCTATTACAATATAATAATTAATTCCTTCTCTCTTATATTCTCTATTTAAATTGTTCAATTACATCCCACCTCCTAATCTCTTCCGCTCCCTCCACATGATTTATTTTTATTTTATATTCCCAGCTTAACTTTGATCCAAGTATTTGACCAATCAACACTATCGGAATATCCATTTGTATTCTGATTTCTCCCTCTGTCTCTTTATTTTTCACATGAATAGTCGGCAAATCTGCTTTAGACAATAATAGTCGCCCCTTTAGATTTTCTTGTATCTGATTCACTGCCTCTTTTTGCAGTTCTGGATAGGTTGCCTTTAACATATAGAATAATTCTCTATTCTTTAAATCCGATAATATATACCTTCCATTTTCAATCTCTCCACTATTTTTTACTACATCTGAAATTCCAATTATCTCTTCACTCAGTACTGACTCTGCTATACTCCTATCCAACTGATAAAATATACTATAAAAAATAGATAATACTATAATTAAAATAATAGGAATGATAAAACTCATTTCTATCGTCGCCATTCCTCGCTGATCTTTTAGGATGCTTGTTCTTGACATTTTAAACATTGCCCCAATCCCTTCACTTCTCCCAATTTTACTTTTTGAATTGTTCTCTTTAAACTACTACATTGAAGAGACGTATGATATTTCTTTCCATATTTTGTTATATAAAAATATGGGCTTGTCCCCTCATAACGCTGCGTACATCTCTCACAGGCTGTATATCCCGTCTTTCCTGATATATATTTTTCGGTATCATATACTTTTATAATAGACAAAGCAATATGCGTACATTTTCGGTTCGTGTGAAATACTTTTCCTGATTCTGCCACATATACATACTCTGTATTAGAATTTTTATATCCAGTAAAAGCTTTTTGTTCTGCTCTCGCATTCATAGACAACTGATATATTCCTACAAACGGAAGTAAAATCTGGATTTTATATTTCGCATTAATTTTTATATTGCCAGAATTCTCATCATACTTTGAATTTTGAAACGAAACTCCATCTATCCCATCTAATAAACAAGATTTCTCCAAAAAACTATCATCCACATAATCCTTCCATTTATTTTTTATCATTATATTAGAAAATTTGCTCACTAACTGAGACTCATCTCCTAATTTTTCATATTTATAAATCTGTCTAGCCATATATTTTCCTGTCTCAATTACCCCTTTTTGTACCTCTGCCTCCACCATAAATACTTGTATCCATAGAGCAAATCCCATCATGATAATGAAAAATATTGGAACTACAATACTCGCCTCTACCGTCATATAACCATTGTTGGAGGAAAATTGCGATGTTCTCTTATCTTCTTTTTTGTAATGCTCTGTCTCATCGTTTCTTTTCTTTTGAATTATCCAATTCCTGGGAGAATTATATATTTTCTTTATTCTAAAAAAATTTTTATAAGAGAACATCGCAATTTTCCTCCTTCATATTTAATAACTACAGCTTCGGGTCACTTTAAACACCTTCGTACCATTTCCAAACAACGTTGGTAATTTAATCTGACAATATACTTCATATCCAAAAATGGATTCCATAATAGAAAAACTTTTATCTTTTATTTTTATATTTTCTTGCATCAAATCTAACATCTTTCCATACTTGGCCTCTTTATTCGATTGCGAAAGTAAAAATATTTTCAAAAAGTCCTCATAATCCATCCCATTTTTATCACTAATAGCTATTGTTTTTGAATCCAATATTTGTCCTATTTTCTCTATGGAAATTGTCCAATTGGATGAATTTTTTAAAATTGGAATTTTATTACCATATAACAAACTTCTCACATCAAGTATCGCCTCTCCATAGCTAACTGCCGCCAAAATCATTGTCTTTAATGCAGTTATAATTGCTGGCAAACCCATCAACCCAGCAATCGCTGTAGCAACAGGTAGGGCTTGTGCATTTAATGAAGCATCTGTTAAAGCATAGGAAAAATTAATCCCAAATCGAAACAGCAAAATTCTATTTACTATATTTTCCAAATTTTCTTTATCTGTTTTTCCTCCGTGAATAATATATTCTATCTCATAATTTAATTTCGTTGCCTGATTCTTATCTGATTTCTTCGAAAAATTAGAAAAAGAATCCATAATATATGAGATACTCATCGCCTCTGTAGCCATATTATCCATTGCTTCTATTATGTTGGAATCAGAAAACATATCTTTTATCATATCCAACCCTGAAAAGTCTATTATCTTTGTCATTCCTTCTTGCTCTTGCATATTTTTCAACTCATTAGAAGGGAGAGAATTGGCAGTGATACTTCTACTAGAGATAGATTTTCCATTTGGAAGTACTGCTCTTAAAATTCCCCCATTCACTACTTCCATCACCACCTGTCTTGGGTCTTCTTGTACCTTCTCTATAAAACCATCGGAATTTTCTTCCTCTCCCATCTCATCTGAATCAAAATTTTCTGTCGTATTTTCCTCTATCTGAGTCTCCATATCCCTTTGCTGCTGCTCTAATAAATTTTTTGTCTCTTCTTCCTGTCTATCTTTATCCTTTAAGATTGCCATTTTCTCAAGCAACTCCTTTGTCCACTCTGTTGTTTGTTTATATTTCATATATTCCCTAATTTGATGCTTTATTAATGCTAAATTTTCTTCATCTGGGTACACTTCTTTTATAATAGAAATTGTCTGAATTTGAAATGGATAGAAACTATTCTTTTCTTTAGAATTGCAAATAGATTTTTCAAAATAAGATTGAATTTCCTCCGAAATTCCTTTCTCTGCAATAAAAGCAGGATCTAATAAAAATAAATGATATCTCTCTTGTAGTTCTCTATGATAGTTTGCCAAAACATGCTCATTTGCTCCGACTACAGTCTGTTTTAATTTTGTGCTTGCATATACAATTCTCACACCGTCAATAAAAAGAAATATAGAACTCAAAACTACCAATAATATAAGAGTAACAAACAATGATACAGAACCCCTATTGTCTCTCATCTCTCCCTCCGATCAACTCTTAAAATTTTACTCTAATTTTGTTTTTACTTCACTTTATCTACACCAGTATTAATCTTTTTAAAAATATTCGTGACTACTTTTTGTATATTGGTTTGAAAAATAACAACTAATCCAATCAGTACAACGATAATTAATATAATCTCGACAACACCCATCCCTGATTCATCCTGTAAAAATTCTCTTATCATATTATCTCCTCCTATTTTTCCTCTTTTACATGCCTCCAAAACGGAGTAATGCTGGTACCATAACAATGAGCATCACAACTATTAATAATAAAATCATTGGAAAAAGTAACTTTGTCCCTGCTTCTTCTCCTAACTTCCTTACATGATTTATCCTCTCGTCAAAAGCCTGCTGTTCTTCCTGTTCTAATAAATGTAATATCTCCCTCGAACCCTGATACAAGTTCTGCGTAATAAAAGAAATAATTTTCATATACGGCAAAAGTCCTATTCGCTGTCCAAAATTATAATATGCTTTTTCCTGAGAAACACCACTTTGTAATTGATGTATCATAATATTTAATTCTTCATACACGTATCTTTTATCTATTATCTTTTCTTTCCTCTTTTTCTTATAACTTTCATTGATTTTAGAAAAACTTCCCTGGATTGTCATCCCTGCCCCTAAATATAATACAAGCTGATTTACTATCATCGGATAATCCTTTAAAATCTCTTCATTTCTTTTCTTAATTTGCTCACTCATTCTACTATTTTCTACACAAATCAGACAGATAAGTAGAATAATTCCTAGCAAAAACAACGTGATTTGATTATTTTTATTATTTTCTCTCTCTAATCGAAACCCATTTAATACAGATGGGATTTGAAAACTTCCTTTTGTATCATCTTTCCTTTCATAATCCTCCAAAACCTTTATTAATTGTTTTTTTTTACTCTCTTCCTCTGTTACCTTCCTTGCGTAAATACAAAGCGGATATTCTCTCTCATATACTGTATCTCCATACGAAAATATTCCAACTACATTCGTTATCACTCCTCTCTTTTGTTCATCATTAAACTCTTTATTTTGTACTTTTCCTGAGGAATCAATGAATTCATAATCCTCTGGTATCCACGATATCTCTATTCCACTATCTGGTATTTCATCAAAAAAATTCAAATCTTCTGTAATATAATCATAGGACTTATTTTCTCCTAGCAAATTTTTCTCAGCATAAGAAAATGCCTCTTGAAATTTTTGTTCTATCTCCGTCTCTTTATACTTTTGTTCTCCAACTGAAAACTCTATTTTCTCTCCATCTGCATAGATACTTTCTGTCTTCTCTCCTTGTCCATAAGGATTTCTCTCAAAAGTAATTATATCTGAACTAGACTTCCTATCTTTTATAACGCCAACGATCAAAAACAGAAATAAAATACTAATTCCCGCTAAAACGATATAAATTTGTTTTTTTCGATAATTTAATAGCTGCTCTCTCACCTTATCCACAGAAGAAAAACCTAGTTTCCCTATCCTTCTCTCTATCTCTTCATCTCGCAAAATGCCAAACTTTTTTAACTTTAAATAAATAAAAAACCATAATTGCTTTGTCTCCCTCATATTGTTTACACTCCTATCCTTATAAGGCTATCTGCCCAATAATAAGCTATCAATACTAATAAGAGGCAAATACTCATTAAAAGAAAACCAACTAAATTTCCGTACATACTACTCATATAATTACCATTCGTTAAATTCATATATATAATCACAAAATAAGGCATAATACACATAATATTTTTCTCTAATTTTTTTCCCGTTATCAACACATCAATTTCACCATCTACTTGCAACTTTCTCGATAAATGCTCTACCGTCTTTTGAATAATCTTAATAAGATTTCCTCCATTTCTCTTTGTAATAACTATGACCGAGGCAAATAAATCTATTTCTTCCACTCCTGATCGGAATGCCAACTCTGTAAAAAGTTGTTCTATCGGAACCTTAATATTAACCTTTTTTATCATATAATCTAATTCTGCTATGAATAATCCCTCCTCTTCTGGATGGATTCGTCCCAGGTCCTCTCTCACATACTTTAGACTATTCTCAAGAGAATATCCTGCATACAATGCATTTACAATAGATATCATTGCTTCCTTAAACTCATCTCTCAATTTTTTTTGCCGTCTCACCCTATATATCTCTCTTTGCATTCTCAAATAAAAATATAAATACGGTAACAGAAAAATTGTTATAAAAAGAGAACCATAAAATAAATAACTTGTAATACTTAAAATTCCTACTCCCTTTATTAATTCAATAACAAATTCTTTCTTCGAAAAATGATATTCTCTATAGTCAATCAGAGTACTCTTCTTATCGTTTTTATTCTTTTTTCCCTGTTTATACATTGCATTCTTCTCTCTCTTCCATAGATTCCGTATATGTCTCGATAAGTCCTGCCCTTACTAGTTTCTCTTTGAATATAAGATTTCCTTTTTTGATCCATCTTCCATCTACCTTCCCTTCTCCCTTTTGATACTCCTCAAACTGATATAATATATGTAATTCTTTCCCCTGTTCTGGATTTTTATAAATCTCTGCTATTTCCAATATCTTTCTTGTTCCATCTCTCATTCTCCCAAGATGAATAATAAAATCGATTGCCGAGTAAATTTGTCTTCGTATAGCCTCTAGCGGCATATCTATTCCCATCAAAACCATCGTCTCAATTCTCGATATAGCATCATATGCTGTGTTTGCATGACACGTGGATATAGAGCCCTCATGCCCCGTATTCATCGCTTGCAACATCTCTATCGCCTCTTTTCCTCTCACCTCTCCGACTAAAATTCGATCTGGTCTCATTCTAAGGGAAGCTCTTATCAAATCCTGCATACTAATCTCATTTTCTCCCTCTACATTCGCATTTCTCGTCTCCAATCTTATCAAATTATCTTTTCCCATAATCTGAAGCTCTGCAGAATCCTCAATTGTAATAATTCTCTCATGATTTTCAATAAAACCCGATAAAACATTCAAAAATGTAGTCTTTCCAGAGCCAGTTCCTCCGCTAATCAAAATATTATACTTTGCCCTTACAAGGTAAGATAGAAAAACTGCAATTTCCTCGTCTAAGCTGCCTTTTTGTAAAAGCGTCTCCATTGTCATTCCACCTCGATAAAACTTTCGTATCGTGAGAGCCGCTCCATCGATGGAAATGGGATTTAAAACAATATGTACCCTGGAACCATCCTCCAATCTAGCATCCACAATCGGGGAAGAAGTATTCACCATACGATTTGTACTAGCTACAATTTGTTGCAATACATCTAAGTATCTCTCTTGATTCAAGAAACCCTTCTTCCATTTAGATAATTTTCCTTTTCTCTCCACATAAATACAATTATATCCATTTACCATAATCTCCGTGACAGTGTCATCCTCCAATAATTCCTGCAATACATCTAATCTGCGTAAGGTATTAAAAATAGAAGTTCTTAACCTATGTTTTTCTTTCACCGAAATATACTCTTCTTTAGATATATCTAAAATAGCTATGTCTATCGCCTCATAAACTTGAGCATCCTCCACTTCTTTTGATATATCAAGAAGCTCCAATACTCTATTTTGCACCCGCTCTCTCAAATCATATCTTCCTCTCTAGATTTCTTACAAATTCTGTCATGTCTGGATGTCTAAAGTCTTGTCTTGGTACTATAATATATTTAAATTTTGTGCTAGATTTCTCAAGCCCTACAAATTGTAACACTTTTTTGAAATGCCGTTCTTTTTCACTTGATATATCTGGAAGAATTGGAACAAAAATCTGATGGAATAGCGCCAGAAAAGAATAACTACAAAGGCTTCCAGATCCTATATCCACTACGATGTTACGGAACTTGCCATATTGCTTTATTTTTTCAAAAAACCATGCATATTCTTCCACTGTTAACTCCTTTAAATCCATATAAGTAAGAGGTGATACTAATTTAGCAACCTCATCTTCTATAATAATCTGCTCTTCTACTTTCCTAATAATCATCTCATCTTTCTTTCGAATCCAATAACAAAAATCACTCATTGTTGTTCTCCCCTCTATCAAATTACTGTATTCCTCCATACCAATATAAAGGCTTCCTGTTTCTTTTGCCAAGGCAAGAGCTAAATTAGTCTTGCCAGAACGTCCAATTGGTGAGTAGACACCTAGCATTCTGCATTCCATATCTTGTTTTGAATTCTCAAATTTTCTAATACAGTACTCTTTCTCTAAACTTTTTTGAATTTCTAATATAATCTCACTCGCTGGCTGATATTTATAAATTCCCTCTTTTCCCTCCTCTCTACATAATCTTATAACCTTTTCTTCAAGCTGTCCCACGTCAAAATCCTCCACAGCCAAAGCTAAATCCAAACTATTTCCTTCCAGATATTGTCTAAATCTGTCCTCCTGTGTAAAAGCTAATGCCAAAATCCCATATATATTCTGCCCGTTTATATAATTCATGAGACGAATCGTATACTCTTCCTCAAAATCACAAATTGCAACCGTATATTTTTTTAAAATGAAAATCCCCTCTCTCTAAATATAATATTAAAATCATAAGATACTATCTCATAATACTTATGGAATACTTCATATTTGGGGAACCTTGATATGTAAATAATATCTAATTTTTAGTGTATTACAAAATAAGAAAAAACTATATTCTTAATATAGTACAAAAGAAAGGAAAACCATATTCCTAATGTAAAATGAATTACAAACGGAGATTCCCTCCAATCATCTCCACAGTATGGCTTCTTCTCTCCTGTCAAAAAAAGAGTTTTCATATATTGCCCAAAATATCGAAACCTTTGAATAAAAGCTTTCTTTTTATACAATATAAAAAACGCAAATATTCCATTCACAAATATTGAATAGAGAATAATCCATATTACATCTTTTCCTAAGAAACTCCCCACTACCGCAAATAACTTAATATCACCCGCTCCAAGCATACGAAAATAGAACAAAATTCCAAGGCAAAAAAGCGGTATTATCATTCCTCCAAGATAATTTGAAAACCCCTGTAATCCCTCTATAATGAAGTGATAGCAAAGTCCATTAAGTATTCCCACTATACATAATTGATTTGGAATTCGAAACTCTTTCATATCAAAAAAAGCAGCCACACTAATATAAATAAACAGCATTAAACTCTTCGTATCATCACCCTTTCTCTGACAATCATTTTTGTAAAGTTTTCTATAAATCTTGTGAATTTATATACCAACTTCACAAATACCACTGTATATCCTGTTTTTTACACAAAATTGGAAAGAAAATTGAATGAAATCCTCTATATCAATAGAGTTTCATAATTAGAATAAATAAATATAGATCTAGCAATCATTTTGCTATATAAGATTCGGAAAATTTTACATTTATTTCCTTTATTGGGATATTTTTATTATAATATATCTTTTTTCATTTGTCCAGTACTTTATAAACTTTTAAGAATTGTAAATTTTTTCTAAACCAACATGTCTGCTATCGCAGGTACTATAATAGACGAAAGTCCGATTACTCCATACTTTATCCTTCCACACTCGCAACCGTAATTGCATTCCACACTACTATGCTACCTACTCATAAATATTGATTATATGACAAAAAATTTTTCCAATATAACTGCCCCCTTTTGTCATATCCTGCCTCATACTCCATTATTGCTAATACTAATACACCTTCTTTAATTCATCCACTCCATACATCATCTTAAATCTCTCTAAATCCTGCTCACTATTAATTAACATAAGGTCACGTATCTTTCCAGTATGGATATCTTTAAATCCCGCCACTTGCTCCCCAGTACAAATGCTGCATTTTAACACTGGAATTTCTTTTTCCTTATCATATTCCAAAACTTGTATCTTCTCTTTTTTCTTCTTAAAAAACATAATACTTCTCCACTTAATTTCATTTAAAATCATTACTAAACTCACATGCCTACTATCGCAATCCCACCTGTATTTGCAATCTACGAGGAAGTTTGATATTTCAGTCTCCACCTATTATTAGATAATCCTTTATTGAGTTGTAACCTTCTTTGGATAGATGCCTAACCTATTGCTTTACTGTAAAATATATAATTTTTTCTTTCTTATGGATTTAGAGAAATTCTCCCACTGCCTAAAGGCAGTGGGTTTCCACACACCATAGCTGAAAGGATTTGATTTATGAATAGAATTTTTATCTTAATATCATCCATCTTGGAAGAATTTCACCTAAATCGTCTATTTATTTTTATTGATGAGTTTTATTTTGACACCCATCCTGTGAGAACATCAAGAACTCTCTGTAACCATCCTTTAATTGTACCTATAAATCCTTCTGCATCTACGTCAAGATTTTCCAATTTTTCGTAAATATCAGATGCCTGCTGCTTCAAATCTTCAATATTCAAATCTAAATCCGAAATTTTATCCATCAAATCTGCAATTTTTTGTCTATCTTCATCGCTAAGCTCTACCTTTAGTTCTCCTGATGCCTCATCTACAGCATCCAAAATATCATCTCTTGTCTTAATATCACCAGCTAAGACTTTCTCCTTAATCAACGCAATAAGCTGCTCTGCCGTTCCCTTCTCTCCAATATTTTCTGCAAGCTCTCCAGTGACAATAAGCTCATTATTAGCCGCATCCTTACTATCCTCAGAAATTTCCTCACCTGTAATATTTTCATAGGCCTGCATTACTCCGACTAAGGCTGCTGTTCCTGTTATACTTGTCGGACCTGCTACCTTTACATTGGCATCTGAAATTCCCGCTGTAATCAGGGCGTTTCGATACATTCCTTCACTACAAAAAGCGATATTCTTTGTCACAACTTGAACACCATATCCTTCTTCCTCTTTCTCCACAATCACAGAGGATAACGCTCTTGTTCCAATTACTTTTGAGCTTAAATAATCGTCTAAATATTCATGTTCTTGTTCATTTGTTACTTGTCCAATTTTATATTTTCCTTCGTCAAGTTCTTCTTGTGTTACACCGAGAAGTTCCATTACTTTCGTCTTCTCAGTTTTGCTTAAATCTGCTCCAAAAGAAATATATGGCTTTGTTACCTCAGCATCCGCAAAAGAAACTGTGTGAAATCCCATCACTGCAACCAAGGTCAATGCCAAAACAGAATATATTTTTTTTCTCATAATAAATATCCCCTTTCCTTACAATCACTTATACAATAAAATATACATATCTGCTTCACGCGTGCCAATATGAATATACAACTAATTTTTTTATGTTTCAAGATTTACCGTTTCTCGTTCTTTACACCTAAAACAAAGTTTCCTCTCATCTAATACATTTATCGTTGCATTCATAAAATCACTGTCTTTGACAAAGAAACAAGCAATCCCTGTAAACTACAGAGATTGCTTGTTTCTTATCTTGGACTATCATACTCCCCTGTAATGATTCCGTCAAACTAATTGTATCACTTTTCTCTCAAAAAGTTCTTACTTTTTTATGACAGATTCCTTACAGATCCCCCTCTTTTTCCTATCTTTTTTCTGCGATATCGTCTTTTTCTCTTTTTACCGCTTAAAAAAGCAATCTCTTTTCGATTTACAAACCAAAGCATCATAAATACAATAATTGCTGCCAGACTGATAATGCATCCATTAATAAATCCTGGAGGAGTGTATTTCATTTTTATTTCATGATACCCCTTACTTACATCAATTGCCAAGAAACTTTCACCGATTGTCGTCGTCTCAACCTTCTCTCCATCCATCGTTACCTCCCAACCAGGATCACTTGGAATAGAGAAAAATAACATACAATCCTTCGATGCATCTACCGTTCCTGTAATAGAATTACTTGTATAAGATGTCGTCTTAAACTGTTCTTCTTCCATCTGCTTTGTAATATTATCAAAAATCTCTTGATTCAATGTAGCAGCCGTAATTCTTACAACTCCACTATTCGTGCCATCATCCTTTAGCTGCATACGCACTTCTACCTGATCGCCTTTATGAAGCTTTCCAACCGGATAAATTCTAGAACTTAGACTATCACTCACAATTTCATTATCTCCGACTGCAATAACTGTATTTTCCACCTGACTGCCATCATAGTGAATATATAGTTCTTCTGTATCTTCCTCAATATTAATATAAAATACTATATTATCTACCTGAGCGGTTGTATTTTCAAAAGAATACTCTCCACTATTTGTCTTTTCCACTGTTACATCATGTAAAACAGGCTCTGATACCTCTTTATATTGAAACAAATCTTCTTCTTCATAGGCGTAATAGACAAATTCATTCAGCACATCAAAAGGATATACATTATCTCCAATCCAATTAAATACTTCACTATTCATTAAATATCCTATAGATGTATTATATGGATTTTCATACAGTGTATTTTCTCCAACTGACATTAGCTCTCGCATATCATTTAACGGTCTATCTTCTGTACGCACAATATTATATTTTACATTTAGTAAATTATTTGTAAATTTTGTAGCACCATCATAGAGATATTCGTTCGCTCCAGTATAAAATCCAATTTGATCCATCTGGTCTACTGTATTACCATCTGCCGTACTGCCAAACATTGTAACACATTTTAAATTATACCAAATAGCCTCGTCTAACATTTTCCAAGATGCAAGCTCTGTTCTTTCTAATTTTTCATCTCCTGTATATTGTTTTATTTGTTCGACTGCCTCTGTATTACTGAAAAATTTAGGAACATCAATTTGGCCAATTTCACCAAACCCATAAACTGCACTTACACAAAGTTCTAATACAGAACAAGCAGTTAAAATATAAACGAGTATTTTTTTCTTTATTCTATTTAAGGTATATAATAAAAGAATAATAACATATAATGTAAGCAATACCAATGTAAGCCAATAGCAATAATCCTCTCTCGGTGTCTCACTCACCATATAACTTCCACAAATCAATGCCAAACAAAATAAATACGATATCATGACTTGATATAGCCTTACGAATCGAATCTTTTTAAATAGTTCAAACGCCATAATCAATAATAAAAATGTATAGATAAATGAAAAGCGGTTTGGAATTCCGTACTGATCATGCATACCATGCCAAATAAAATTCAAACAATGTTCATTAAAACTAATAATAAAAACAGCAAGTAACCAAATCTTTTTTAATTTTTGAGAAAGACTTATCTTGGTATTAAAAAAATATAAAATTGCCAAAAGAATTGGCAAAATTCCCATATATAGATTCGCATTTCCATTAAAATTATCATTAGTAATAGGTGCAACACCTGCTAAATGTGTAGATAAAATATCGACAATATTGGTATACCATTCATGCGAAGGTAAACTTATTAACTCTGCCGAAGCTGTCTTAGAAATTCCAAGATAGGCAGGAACTAAAATAATGGCCGCTATACCCGCCGCTAAAATAGAATATAGGGCAAAATTAAGACCACTTCTTATAAATTGTCTATTATCTTCAAAGTCATAACAAATGAACCAAAGTACTAAAAAAAGACAAATCATAAAAGATATATAAAAATTACAAAATAAAGACAAAGCTAAAGAAAGACAATATACTTTACAATCTCTCTTCTTTACAAGCTGATCAAAACCCAACAAAATAATTGGAAGCAAAGCAATCGAATCTAACCACATAACGTTCCAGCTATATCCAACCATATAATTACAAAGTGCATACGCAGTGGAAAAAATCAAAACAGACTTATCATATTTATGAGAACGACTTACAAAATAAATCGTTGCAGCAAGTCCTGTGAGTGAAATTTTTAGTACAATAATCCAACTCACAATCATATTCAAGGAAGCTTTTTTTCCAAATAAAATTAACAAATTTAGTGGACTGGATAAATAATATGCCCATAAAGTAATAAAATTATATCCTAATCCTCCATTCCATGAGTAAAACAATGAATCCCCATTTTTCAGTTTTTCATACAATTCAGAAAAAAACGGCATATATTGATGTAAACCATCTATAATGACAAGGGATTTATCTCCAAAAGGTTCCACTTCACATAATACACATACAATACACATCAATAAAAACGGAATAAAAAATCCTAATATATATATTTGATAATCAAGCTTTTTATTTGTACCCATCGAAGTATTTCGTGTTTTATGCCCTATGATTGAACGTTCAGATTTCGTTGAATCGTGAATTATCTCTTTCTTTTTCTGTTTTATATTTTCTAACATCGTTTCTCCCCTTATATCTCAATTTTCGGAAGACGTTTCATGACTTCATTACTTCCTATTCCAATCAACATTCCCGTAACTGTTCCTACAATTAATAATACAGGTATGTAATAGAAAAATGCTTTATTCTCCATCAAAAATGTCGCCAATATAATCTGTCCAATATTATGAGCAACTCCCCCTGCAATACTCACCCCTAAAACACTGAACTTTTTGGTCTTTTTCAATAAAATCATAATAATAAGACTAAATGCTGCTCCTGATAAACTATATACAATGGCAAACATATTTCCAAATAATATTCCCGATAAAATCACTCTCAATACACTAAGTAAAATAGCCTTTCTTGCTCCCAAACAAAACAATGCTATCATCGTTACAAGGTTCGCAAGACCCAGTTTTACCCCAGGAATCCCAAATCCAAATGGAAAGAGACTCTCCACATAGCCTAATATAAGAGAGAGTGAGAGGAGAACTCCAAAATATGCTACTTTCTTTGTCATATCCTACCTCTTCTTTCTTAGCTTTCGTTTTTTTATCTTCCATTTTACCGTCTCTGTGAGAATATAAAAACGCTTTTTAAGCATAAAACAAATACTCTCATGCTTAAGTCCCGTCACATTATTAGAATGTCTCCTATAAAGCAATAATGATTCGTTCAAAAATATAACTTTACCAGCATCCTCCGCTCTCATTCCAATCCAATAATCATGCATAAAAATCTTATCTGGAATTGGAAAGAAGCATTTTTTTAAATTAGCTCGAAACGCCATACAAGCCCCAATATAAGAATTCTTCATGAAATTTTTCCAGGCTCCTGGTCTGCTATTTCTCCACTCAAAAGTAGTTTGACCTATTTTTTTTAAATTTTCATCAACAATCTCTGCATTATGTAATACCGCAGAAACATTTGGATTTGAAAAAGCTTTCGTTACTTTTTCTACTTTTTTATCTAACCATACATCATCTTGATCTGACAAAAAAATAATTTCTCCACTTGCTTTACTTACTGCATATTGTATGTTTTTTATAACCCCCTTGCCTGGACCTTCAATTAAAAGTATTCTCTTATCTTTTTTGGAATATCCTTCCAATAGCTCCATTGACCCGTCCATCGCTCTGTCAATAGAAATAATTACCTCATCTTTTTCACCAAGCTGCTTCAAAATTGAATCCAGCTGTTCTTTTATGTATTTTCCTCCATCATAGTAAGGTAATACTACGGAAATTTTCATCTTCGTACCTGCCATTCTTTTCCTATTAGTTTAATATAATTTCTTGTCTTTTTTATGTATTTTTTTTAAAAATAAAAAAATTTTATAATAATATAACTTCCTCTTCTTCCCTTTTTCTTTTTTCTTTTTCTTCCTCTGTAAGTTCTTCCTCTTCTTCTTTTCTAAATTTCTTAAAGAAAATTTCCTCTACCTGAGAGTCCAAATTTCCAATTACTGATGATGCCATATTCTCCTCTCCTTTTTCACAACATTTTCACATTTCCATCAAATTTCCAACATATTTGTCCTATATACTACTAACATAGCAATCAAGAAATCCCTCTATTTCTTGTAGCTAAAGATTTTTTCATATTTTTCGAAGCCCACAGTAAGCAAGACTTGGGCTTCCTCCTTTATTATCGCATATTTTATAATTTATGCGATTTTTTATTGTTCTGTTTTGGCTTCAAATCTCTTTCTTTCGCTTTCCCACTCTTTATAACATTGGCAAAACTTCATTACTAGAACTTTCTCCAATATCTCACGACAAAAATCCTGCTCTCTATCTATGGGGTCAAGAAACTTCCTCTAAACTGGACCTCTTGTATCCTTTCTCATACGAACTACAGATTTATCTCTAAGGTCTAGGCTTTCCTTCTCCAAAAAAGTGAGCAAAAGTTGATTATACTCTTCCTCATCCATTCCTGGAACACGATAAAAATAGGAAGATCCAAATTCATCGATCAACATTGTAGACGAGCTTCTGTGATATCTCACATTACTCGCCTGAATAATTAGCCAACTCTGATCATGACTGTCCTTCGTCAATACTCTCATATGACTTCTCTTCTTTCTTTTTTAATTCCCTTTTTTTCTTCGTAATCATACCGCCAATCTTTCCTGTTTCTCTGGCCGATAATGATTTCCATCCCTCACGCACTACTTTGTCATAAAGACCAAGCTCCTGTGCTATCTCATATTTTAATTTATCTTCTAGTCTAAATTCTTTTTTCTTTTTCATTGTAGATGCTCCTTCCGATAAGTTCACAGACAGCTTTGCTATGAACTTATTATATTCACTAAAAGTATCTACAACTTTTTTTATTTTATACAAGTTTCTCTACTTAATCCACATTAAACTTCTTTTTAAGAGCCTCAAGTTCACTAAAAAGGTTTTCATTTCTCTCTTCCTCTGATTCACCCTCTATCTTTGTATATCCCTCCACGGTCGAGTAGGCTGGCTCCTCCCTATTTACACGAATACCTGGAAAAATAAAGCTTTGTTTTTCTTCTTCCGATAACATTCTAATTCCTGGAAAAGCAGGACCATCTTTTATCTTTGCTTTTCCATTCTTAATGTCTTCAAAAGTCACAAGTCCTGGAAATGCATACTTGGGACGCCCATCTGGAACCTTTGCCGCATCAAAATATTCCCTCAAATCAATCTCATCATCCTCAAAATCCAATTCTTTTTTTAAATAATCCGGAGCAATCTCAGAATATAACTCCAAAATACATTCCTTCGTCACCTTATCTCTCAGAGAAACTGGATTTTCTAAATCATCCCCCAAATGAATATAGCATTTATCATAATAGGCATAATGCTTCTTAACAGAAGAGATAGACTTAATCTCCGGATGCTTTTTAAATTCAAATTCTAATGTTCGAACAACCTCATCGTTATATTTTCCCAATTTTTTCTCAACTACTCGATTTATTCTGTTAGGATCTAACTCAAAAAATAAGTTTTTCTCCAATGTCAAATCAAATAACATAGCTCTCCCTCTCTCCAATTTTTTCTCTATTATAATATATTTCCTCATTTGTGTAAACTGAAAACTCCGATACAACCTCCATTTAACAATTGACTTTTTCTCAAAAATGCAGTATAGTAAAGAAGATGTAATCATTATGCGGATATGGCGGAATAGGCAGACGCGCTAGATTCAGGTTCTAGTGGGATCAAACCCGTGCAAGTTCAAGTCTTGTTATCCGCAGTTTTTTATTTTCTGGATATTTCCTAGGTTTTAGAAAAAGCTTACTATATCAAGGGTTTTGTGAGTTTAAAAATTTAGAATAATTATGAAATATGATAGAGATTTATAAGATTTTGGAATAAAATGCAACACGAAATGCAACACGAAAAGATAGTATATTGTAGATAAAAAAAGAACCATGCCACTACAAAATGTAGCAACATGGTTCTTTTTCTTTTCTATCTTTTCGCAAGCTCATTCACTTTTTTCTGTACTGCCGCATAATCATATCCAGCTGCCTTTAATTTCTTTTTTCTGTCGTCTCCATTTCCCCATTTGCCGTCTAGGACTTCCTTGGCAATCTCTGTTACAGATTTTTTACTAGATGCAGTTTTTTCTTTATATACCGCTTCCAGCTTCGCTTTGCTTTTTGGACCATACTCACCATCGACTTCTAATTTATAGGTTGTCTGGAATTTTTTTAGGGCTTTTAAAGTATCGCTACCAAAGTCCCCATCTGCTCCATAACTGCCACAGCTATATCCACAAGTGATTAACATTGTCTGCATTGTTTTTACCGCTGTGCCACTATCGCCTTTCCTGAGGATGTTATCGCTTGCACTGCTTCCACCTGCTTTACTGCCATCATCAAGATTAATACATGTATGGTGACCATCGTATAGAAGTACATCTCCTACTAATAAATATGCTGCACTCGTTAAATATTTACTCGCTGTTAGACAAGTAAATTCAGCACTTTTTAATACTGCTCTAAGATTTCCTGTGTAGGCATCCTCACTTACGTTTTTTAGTTTATCAATATTAAGTCTATATCCTACTGCCTTTACAATTGCGACCACGCCAGCAGAACAATCCGCCTCACAGGCTACCGTAATTTTAGCTGGATCATATCCAACTTTTTTAAGCTGATTCCAAAACGTTGTACGCTGGCTTTGGTCATAACCAATTTTATCGTTCTTAGCGGCTGCTCTTGCTAATTTAGCAATCTCTGCTCTAACCTTGGAATCTGGGTGACGTAAAACGCACGTCCAAGGTCGATTATACCAGCTCTGGATTACCCATTCGCCTCCTTGATCTCCAGCTTTACCTCCAGAATATCTACCATTCTCGTCATGCCCACTATTACTAATCATACTTACCTTCCTTTCTGTAAAGACAAAGAGAGCGATTATTCGCTCTCTCCATAAATAATTTCCAAACTATATGCTTTTTTTGTCACTTCATGTTCAATTCTGGCAATCCTGCTACGGATGTAAGAATAGAAGCGATACCTGCTAAAGCCGCTGTCCCAATTACACATTTCCAGTCAACATCTGCGATAGTAGTCGCTACGGGTAACATTGCAACTGCCGTCTGCGCTACCGTTTTTACTGCTCTTATGCTTGCACATCTTGCCCAGGTTTTTATATTTTTGTTCATTCTTTTTCTCCTTTCTTTTTCGTTTTCAAATGTAATTCTTGTATCTCTTCGTACATTTTCGTTATCATGCCGTTGCCGCCAAGAGAGTGATAGGCTTCGTACATTTCCATAAAATTTTCGTACGCATACGAAGGAATATATTCTAATTCAATGTATTTATCGTGGTACTCGATCAGCTGAACACGAAGCAGGAGCATCGTCCCTCTAGAATTAGCATCTCGCTCTCTTTTCTGCTTCTTAAGGAGCCATACGATGTAGCCAAGAAGAATCGGTAATACTATTGTATATGTATCTATTAAGATTTGGTTCATCTATCATTTGCCTCCTCTCCGTATACCTCTAAGTCATCCATATCAGTGTAAGTTCGGCAGTAATATTCTGTTAGATTCATTTCATCTTCGATTTGTTCCAGTGTTTTACTGCTTTGTTCTCTTATATACATCCTTAAATCTGTAATATGCTTCCACAATCTGGATATAATCCTTAACTTTGTCATTATTCCTCAATCAGTTCCTTCATGCCAGATTCAATCAAAATTCCCTTTACTTTTTCCTTCAGGAGACGTGGTACTTTGTTGTATACTATTTTTGCCTCCTCTACTGTTTCCTGATTTATAATTTCAATAACCCATAATTTTGCCATCATATCAATACCGTCCTTTCTTATTAATAATAAAATCAAATTAATTAGTAGCTTACGCATAAACTGCCTCCGACATTTCTAGAAGGCACTCTATCAGCATTTTGATGGTTTCATTTTGTTCCTGTACCTTTTGCTCTAATTTCTTCTCCATTGCTGGTTTGTAATCTAGATATTTCTCAGGATTCTTTTCAATTGCTACCTGACTTATATTTTCCACTTTTTCTCTGAATTGGTTAAAATCGTATTCCCAGTAGAGTTGTTCTTTCCCCGCCATCTGATCACTTTCTTCCATAACTTCCTGACCATTTAAACAGATTGTTACATCAATTGTATTATTATCAAGAGGCTGCCAGTTGACTGGCGGCTGTTTGGTTTCGAACCTTGCTTTCAATGCTCACCCTCCTTTTTTATATTTTTACAGTTTATTATTTATAAGGGGAAACCCCTCTATAAGGCTGTTGCCTGCCATTCACCCCTAGTGCCATTTGGAGAAACGCTAGAGACGATATGCCAGTACGCATACGACCAGCTATTGCTCACACGGAGAAGCCAAAGACCAGCAGGGTCACCAGAAGAAGTGCAGCCAAGCGTAAGCCATTGCCTCTGCCCCGAATTTTCAGCATCTGTATATAATGCATCAGCAAAACCAGTAGCAGAACTGGCTTCTAAACCAATAGGAATCATCAGACTTAAGTCCGTATCTATGACTTCCTTCGTTATATACCTCCAACTTTCTGCGGTGGGCGGTACCTGTGCTTTTGCCTTTTGATAGCTTGTACGTACTGTAGCAATAGCATCAGATAGCGTGCTGGCATCCTGGCATACATATACATCTCTAACTGGATTTCCATCTTCTCCCATCACAATATCCGTAACCACATTTCCTAGCACTTCATATGCTCCTATACAAGTTTCAATCCCTTGAATCTTGTAGGGGCATTTTCCACTTGTATTGCTATTTAGCGAGCCATCAGAGCCAGACACCGCATCTGTAGAGCCGGTATGCCACGGCATAGTAGAAATACATGTAGTCAATGTTGTGTTAAAGTTCTCTGGAGTATCTACATAAATAGCAGAATTTGTGTCATCTACTGGATCAATACTCAGAATCTTCACGCTGTATGCTAGATTGTGCATATATTCATTGTATCTGTCTTTGTTAGTTTCTTCCCCCATATCTCCAATAGACACATAAGAACCAACTACATATTTTGCAGCTTGAGACGTTGTAAGAACTACCCTTGATACACCAGTCTCCTCCATTAGATTCATGAGTTGGTGGTTGTAAGAGGTGCAGCCAGCCATAACGCTTTGACTATGTGTTGTAGCGTATTTAATAATCATCATTAATTGTCGATAGAATAAATCCCAGCTAGTAGTTCCACAGTAATGCTTCCCTAATTTACGCATATAGGTAATTAATCCCGTATAACTTACTTTCTGACGTGCTTGTGTTGCTCTACAGCCATTCGCTGGGGTCAACCCTTTGGATGAGTACAAAACTCCATCAATTTCTCCTGCGGCATACTTTGCGTGAATCATGAATGAGCTAAGTGTTCCATCCGGATTGACGGATTCTTTCATGGGATGTGGTGTAAGCTCAGTCTGGCTGTCAGAGTAATGATATAGTACCGCATCTGCTGTATCTTCGATCCCAAACCATGCACTCATCGTGACTTCTCCTACTTGTACCTTTCCATACTTTGAAAATCCTGTCTGCCCCTCTAAAGTATCAACATGATTAAATCCATTTTCATCCACGGAAAAATTACAAGTAAAATGCTGAAAAAGACCGTACTGTGCATAGTCATCTCGTCCTTCCGCTCTTCCAACAGACGGTTCACATATCATATTTTCATTAGCATTCATTTTTATTCCCGCTGAACTAGATGAAGTTTCCCACTTATATATCTTTGTGGTAAATACTTTTCCATTCCGTCTTAGAGCAAAATAATTTGAAAGAGCATTTTCTATTCCCCCTCCTGCTTCTTTAATCGCATCAATTTGCGCTTTTCCGGTTGCTTGAATTTCTGTTACGCTAGAGACAGTATTGACAACTAAATTTTCAGAAACTTGCTGTGCTGTTCCTATGTTTTCTCCAAGTGTTTGTTGCAAACTAGTTCCTTGCGCAATCTTTTTTTCAAGATTTACATCTAGTGTTTCTCCAAAGCTTATTTTTTCTGTTAAAGCATCTGACAGCACACTTCCAGTCTGTAGTTTTTGTACTAGGTCTTCCCTAACTATTTTCGCTTCCTGTAATTCTTTGTCAAATTCCTGTTGTATTTCTCTGTATTCTTCCACCTTCATATTAACTGTTTCTTGTACAGATTCAATGCCGTTTCTTGCGTTCTCTGCTCCTTCTTTTGCTTCTATAGCTGCGTCTCTCACAGTTCTTGTGTCGGCAAGCATTGTATTTACATTAGCCTCGGACTGGCTTACATTCTGCTCGGATATGTGTGCGAGGTTAGCGGCTTCTATTGCATCATCAGAAGCTGCAATGACACTTGCAGCACTTTGTCTTGCACTCACTTCGGACTCTCTAGCTTCATTTTTATAAGTTAATCCAGCCTCGGCGTACGCTCTTACATTTCTCTCTAATGTTCGCATTTCCTCGGACGCTTGCCCAAAATGGTCATTGTACCAGTCCTCCATTGTCCCCTTGTACCCGAATTTTTCCACAGCGATAGCGTACGCCGAAATTGGACCTATAAGTATCATATTGTTTTTGTTTGTCATTGAGCCACCTTCTTTCCATAGTATAAATACCCTGCACTATCTAACTCAAAATCAACTTCCGTTGCGGAAAAATTAGCAATATACAGATTACCTGTGTCATCTACGATGCATTTGGGCAATCCAACCCCTGCCACCTCACCGGTATCGACATACTCATGTTTTTCATTATCCCAAATCCACCAGGTTAAATTTTTTATAACTGGCTGATTCATGGATACTTCTTTTACTTCCTTAACCAGGTTTTCCACTTGTCTCGTAGTATTATTTACAAAATCAGCTTTTTCATCTATTTCCCGCTTTATATCTTTATAAGCTTCGTTATCGTCGTTTATTTTATCTATGCAAGATATAAAAGCTGCTCTAACTTCCTTTCCATATATTGCATCTCTAAGTTGAGTAATCTCATACGAGATATCTGCCATAGCTTTTTTTCACCTGCTTTCCTGCGTCTTTTTAGCTTTCGACTGCAATCCAATCCACGGCTGTTGCTGTCGTATTAGTGCGTGTTACATGCAAAGTAAAACTTGTCTCAGATATATTGTTAACGCCGACACCTAATATACTCGTACCAGGTACGCTTGTGACTGGCGTTGCCGTAACCCTAGGTGCAGTAGTGAATAAACCACTTGGAAAAGTTACTTGCACAGAACTTGGCTTATTAGCCTCTGCTATCTCTACAGATGTTCTGCCAGCTGCTATTTTGGGGATACTATCCCATACAGCATTACCATCGCTATCTCTTTTAAGCACTTGCCCATTGCTCCCGTCACCTGGTAAATGCTCCCAGCCTACCCCTGTTGGATGCGTATATTGCTTCTCAATCGGCGTGTAGCCTAGTGCATCCGTTACATTCTCCTTCGTTATTTCAGGTATTTGGTTTTTTGGTATTTTACCTGCGCTATCCAAACTTGCCACGCCATTAGGTTGTCCCATTTGCGACTCTCTTACGATTCCGCTCAAATCTCCGATGTCCTCTACTAAACTAGCTACCTGGTTAGCTTTTTCGGTTACGGTGTTAGCGGCTTGAGTCGCTATTTGTGCCTTACTTGTCGCAGTGTTAGCGCTTTGTGAAGCACTAACTGACGCATTTGTTACACTCTTTGCAAGATTCTCAACTTCCTGTTTAGCGGTGTCTACTCTATTAGCCGCATCGATAAGCTCATCTGCACGTTCAGTAGCGTCTATAAGTTCCTGGATTCTAGAAAGCTCCTTTATATCGGAATCATTTATCAATGTGTTTTGGTCTAGTGCAGCTCGTTTGACGTTTACAATAAAAGTTGAGGAATTCAGCTCTTTGCCATTATTATAAAGAGTAAGCTCAAAAGTAGATTTTCCAGCCACCGCCGTCAGTTGTTTGTTGCCATCCACCATGACGGTTGTGCCGTTAATCGTACAATTAGCGATAAATCCATTTCCATCTACCTTAGTGCCTTTCAGTACGGCAGTTGTACCAGATGACACACTAAATTCCCCGCACCACGCAATGAGATTAATCTTCAACTGAAAATCATCATCATACTGATTCAAGAAGATTTCACTTTTTCTTTCTCCAGACACCATATCCAGATAAAATTCATGAGTTATCACGTTCTTCCTCCTTCCAAGAACAGATTTTTTATTTTCCTGTAATAATATTTTTTATATATTCCTCTATTTCGTTAATCGCATCTAATACGCTAGAAAAGTTTTCGTTATCCAGAACGATAAAACTCCCTTTGTTATTCTGCGAAAGCAACTGACCTGTCCTGTCGTCAATTTCAGACCATGTGTATGATAGTTTTATTCCTTCCGTTGACGGTATCTTTGCGTATCCTGTTACCTTAATCATTTAAACTCATCCTCTCTTTTTTAGTGATTATGTCTAGATCATACCTACATTAACAACTCTTCTAATGCTGTAAATTCATCCACATCATTGTCAAGTTGTTTACTAAGCTTATTAATTTCTTCTATCGCTTCTTCTATATCTTTACAGTATATTTCTTCACTGATAATGTCCGCAACTTCCTTAGATACATTATTACAGGTTGCAAGTCTTTCTAAAGTATAATTTATTTGTTTCGCTTTAATTTCCCACGCAAATTTTAAATTTTCCGTTCCTTTGATAATAAAAAAAGTAGGTTCTTTTAAATCTACCCAGATATCGCCTTGACCTTCTTTTTGTAAAAAAACTTGATATTCGCATGTATCAGAAATAGTTTGAGCAAAAATGGGGTCAAGTGAAATAACACATTCGCCTGTATGATCTGTAACAGCTTCTCCACAATCGGAAAATATAGGAGATGCGGATTCTACACAGTACAACAAACGGTCATCAAAATCTTTAGTTTTTACTTCCCTGCTCTTAGTTCCTGTTACAACAAAGTCGGCCATTACGACAAATGGCTGTATGCCAGATACAACCAAACTGCCTTCGTGCAACGAATTTTGACCGCCCAAATAAATTCCGGCTTCGTAGTTACTATTTACAGACCGAAAATAGACTTCTCCGTCCATTAACTGCACTTGAGCACCGTAACCTTCCACAGTAACCCCGTTTTTTGCAATACTAACACCGTTAGTATTGCTACTAGTAAAGGATGTAAGATTACCGTACCAAAAACCCGTATTAGTTATTTTGAATCCGCCTACTTTTAATTCGTCAGCATCTAAATCCCAGCAATTATACCCATTTACGCCCTGTATTTTTCCAACTTTTAAGAGGCTCGCATCTAGCTCTCCAGTTAAAATATAATCCGCCGATATCTGTCCATTCATGGTGATTGCGACACCCCACGGACCATTAATGCCGTTCTTGGAGTATCCAAGACCATTCATATCCCATTTCCAAATCTTTTTGGCTGTATCTACACTATTCGTATCCATAATTAAAATACGCTCTGGACCTTCATTCGGGTCCAGAACTACATAACCATGGGTTGCCTGATTTAAAATGTTAGAAATATTAGCACGTTCTTTTTCAATAACTATATCTATCTTTCGGCTAACTTGCTCCGTTTGATTCTTTAAGTTCGAAACGCTGTTCTTATTTGACGAGGTATAACTCCTTTTTTTCTCACTTGTTCCAAAGGTAACCGTATCTGCTTCTGGCTCCGTGAGATGATATGTTCTCTTACTTACTTCAAAGTAACGGTTCATTCCGTGTGGTTCACTTACTACTCTTATTTGCGTATTTTTTCGGATTGGCTGTACATCATATCCAAGTCCATGTAAGTCTACCGCTGTTAGCTCTAGCGTCATATTTGCATACTGTCCATCTTCTAGCCATTTCGCACCAGCGGACTTTAAATTTGCAGGCACAGTATAATCCTCAAGATGAAGTATTTTGCAGATAAAACCATATCGTTTTACTGCTTCTGTAAGGTATATCGTGTCACTTCCATTATTTGCATCTGCGATTGTCACATATGCATCTAAAGCGGCTATTTCTGTTTCTTCTAGCCTTGCTCCGAGTGGAATACAAGCAGTTGCTATCTGTGTGTAATCCGTATCTTTCGCATAGTCAAGAAGATTCTCTCCGAGTTCTATTGATTGGTCAGACACTGTTTCAACGTCTTCTATCAAATCAAGGTATCTTTTTCCGCTAGATACTCTAACACGCAAATGACCGCCAAGACGGTCAATTATCTTGTCTCTTATATCATCTAGCGTTGTCTCTCTATTTGTGTATCGATAAAGCGAGTTATTGCTATCCGTTACAGTAACAACTCCTACGGTAAAAGTCTTATCAATTGGACCTTTCCCTTTTACTTGCTCATTATGCTCGTTTACTAGTAACGTAAAAAACTGCAACGGTGTAATGTCATGCAATTCTCTTCGTGGTTGTATACTATCGTATAAAAATGCTAACTCACCCTCACATTTAAACTCTCGCTCTCTATATAAATCCTCACCATCGTCAATTGGTCGTCCTCTAAATATCTCCTCCTCACCATCATAAACACGAATATCAGAGGATAATCCAACGATTTTGTCAAGATGCGGATGGCTGTGCGAAACAGTAAATTTAAAACTGCCAGGTTCATTATCTTCTGTCTCTACTTCGTCATCATATATACGCAATTCGTCCGAGTTGGGATCATGTAGTGTGTATGTTTCACCACCATATAGACAGGTGACTTTATACATTATAAAATCCCCCTCTCATAAGTTATTTTAATATTCCCTGTGCCTACAAAACGCAGGCTATTGTTGCCTTTCTGCAGGTGAATATCCCACAGAATGTTATTGCCAGCTACGAGCTGATATGTCGTGCCAGCAAACGTAACCGACATAGAAGTACTGGCATAAATCGTAACCGTGCCATTATACATCTCTCCAACACACGTTACATATTTAGAGCTGCTAATTGTTGCTTGTACCTCATAATCCTCTAGCTTGTAGGGAAAGGCTTCGGAGCATTCGATTGTTATTTGTCCTGTGACTGGATTCGTTTTTTCTGACACAATCGTAAATCTTCCCTTATAATGCCATCTAGACTCTGTACTAAATACAAGCTTAGACTCAGCTCCCTGAAACAGCTCGTACAACTTCGACAAGAGAGCGTGCCAATCATCATACGTAACGTTTCGAATATGGAAGGTAGCACTAACAGAGCGGGTGGTATAGTTTACTTTTCCATTCAAAGCCAATGTGGCATCCAACTTCCCAGCTCGCCCGGGCACATCTATCAACTTAATAAGAGGAACAGGATTTCCGATTTCATACGAGAGCAACTCCATCTTATACTCCGTGAGCAAATTAATGCCATTTATCGTTGCATACGCATGGCTATTTTTCCTTTTTTCTTTTCGTGCAAGATAAAATCTACTCAATATTAATTCCCCCTTCCTCTGTTATTATCTGTTTCATCAATCTTGTACATCTCGTGGTTTATCGCTGGTGTAACCTCTTTGGCAAACTTTTTCTTGTCAATATAGAGGTTTGTATGTATTTCAATCGGTCTGTCTCCCTCCAATTTTCCAGTTACATCCACTTTCCTTTGGCTTCTTCTATCTTCAATAGCCTGTTCGTATTCCGCCCTTCCAACTTTTTCAATTACAACCTTAGATGTTTCTGCCTTTACGGTAGCTTGCATTTTGTCAGTAAGCTGCTTCATTTCTTGTTCTGTTGTATTTAAGAGTTTCGGCATACTGCCTTTTATACCCTCTGTGATTCCTGGAGGTATCCACTTTCCTACCTCGTCTCTAAATACCTTGGATGGAGAGGCAATTCCAAGAGCTTCCTTTATTTTATTTAATGCACTGCTAGCGATTCCTGTAATAGCGTCATACAATCCCGATAGTGCATTATTTAAACCAGTAATGATACCGTTTATAATCGCTTTTCCGACTTCCGCCCAATTGATTTCTTTAAACCATTTTACGGCTGTTGTGCCGATATTCTTTAAAGCTTTCGGGATAGCTGTAACTAGAGATTCGATTCCAATTTTTATTAGATCAATGACATCTTTTCCAAGAGTTTTCCACTCTATCGCACTGAGCCATTCTTTTGCGGTCTGTCCGATGCTCTTTAAAGCCTTAGGTAACTCACTTGCTAAACTTTGTACTCCATTTTTTATAAGTGTAATAATTTTAGCTCCAAGTTGTAACCAATTAAATGCTGTAAAAACAGATACAATCGCCTCAATTATCTTAGGGATATTGGCAATTAAAGTAGGAATTGCTTGTATAAGTCCAAGGGCAAGCTGTCCAATCAGCTCAAGTGCGGTTGCTAAAAGTTTAGGCGCATTATCATTTATAATACCTGCAATGTTCGTTACAATCTCAGGCACCGTTTCTATCAGCACAGGTAGATTTTCTATAAGACTTTGCGCTAAAGCCTTAATAAGCTCTAATCCTGCATCTACAATCTTCCCTACGTTTTCTCTAAGTGAACCACTAAAGGATACCAACGCTTCCATAGCAGTCGGTATTAATTGTGGCAGGTTATTTCTTACACCTTCTGCGAGTTTGGTAAGTATATCTGCTCCTGCATCTCCAATTTGTGGCAATGCCTCCATTAAAGCATCAAAGAGCGTAGAAATAATCGTTCCAGCTGACTCTATAAGAGATGGGGCATTATCCACTAATGCCTGTCCAAGTTTTGTCACTGCTTCCATTCCAGTGTCTAAGATGCTAGGAAGATTCTCTGCCAATCCTGCCAAGAACTGTGTAAACAACGTAACAGCCGCACTCCACATTTCTCCACTTAGCTCCAAAATGGCATTTGCTAAAGTTGTAACCAATTCTGCCCCAGAAGAAGCGAACTCCGAGGAGTGTTCCATGATAGAATCAATAAACTGAACACACAACTCTTTCGCTGTATCAACTAGTTGCGGTGCCGCATCCATAATCATCTGCACGAGTTGGGCAAGTACATCCCCTGTAGCATCAATTAGCCCCTCAAATCCGCCCTCGTTAAAAGCCGTTTTCAATTCAGAGACCATTGCTTGTACTTCTTTTACAACATCCTTTAAAGGTTCTTGTACATCTTCGGAAAGCGCAATACCAAATGTTTCTAACTGTCCTTTCAAGATTGTAAGTTGTCCAGCCAAATTGTCATTCATAGTTTCCGCCATTTCCTCAGCCGCACCAGAGCAATCAGCAATTTCTGCTGTAAGTTTATTAAAATCTTCCTCAGAGGCATTTACAATGGCGAGAAGTCCAGACATTCCTTCTTTACCTGCAAGCATAGCCGCATATTTCGCTTGCTCTGCTCCAGCCGTGCCATACATAGCGACAGTTAAATTATCTAGTGCTTCTTGGTAATCCTCTTCATTCAACTCTCCACTTTCAAGCTGCGCATTTAACTTTTCAAGTTTTTCATTGAATTCGTCGGAAGACATGGAACCTTCGCCAAATCCTTTTCTTAAATCTTGCATAACCTCCATTAAGGATTTCATGCTCCCGTCATCGTTTTCTAGAGAGACTCCAAGTGCATCCATAGCAGCGGCCATTGTATCTGTAGGTTTTGCCATGTTAGTTAGTATAGTTCTTAGTGCTGTACCAGACTGAGATGCCTTTATTCCCACGTTAGCCATCAATCCGAGAGCTACGGAAGTATCTTCTACGCTCATTCCAAGTGCACCAGCGACAGGAGCAACGTATTTAAAGGACTCTCCAAGCATTCCAACATTTGTGTTGGCACTTGCGGATGTTTGAGCTAATACATCTGCAAAATGAGAAGAGTCCGATGCGCTCAACCCAAAAGCAGTAAGAGCATCTGTTACGATATCAGATGTTCTTCCTAAGTCTTCACCACTCGCCGCCGCAAGGTTCATAACACCTTCAATTCCAGCAATCATATCCTCGGTTTTCCATCCAGCCATTGCCATATACTCAAAAGCTTGTGCTGACTCCGTTGCCGAATATTTTGTTTTATCTCCCATCTCAATTGCTTTGTCTCGCAATTGTTGTAGCTGTTCATTTGTGGCGCCAGATATTGCTTTAACTTTAGACATACCAGAATCAAAGTCCATACCAACTTTAATCGCCGCTGTACCAATACCAGCAACCGCCGTTGCGGCTGTACCTAACACCGCCGTAGTCGCTTTCATTCCTGCGCCAGCGATAGAGCTAATTTTATTTATACCGCTCTGGAAGCCATCAGTAACAATGCTGGTATCAAATTTTAGAGTTCCATCATACGCCAATTTCTCACCTCATTTCGTAAGACAATCGGCTCATAATGGCTCTACTTTATCTGTTTTCCTTTTTTTATCCTAACTTCAAAAACATTTTTACAATTCCTTCCTTTGCAGGTAGTGTGAATCCCTACACTTTGTGCATCTGCATCATAAAATATCGGCATTTTATAGCCACATTTAGGACATCTCACTTGCATTTGTGCCTTTTTATCCATGTGTAACCTCCCTATGTCCGAGAAGTCCGTCAACGCTGTCTCCATTCATCAAAGCCTCAATCAATGCGTTAGTTTCTTGTTGTTCTTTTTCAGATGTCGGCAAAGCATGTATAGATTTCATTTTACGCAAAAATCTCTTTTCTTTCTTTGACATCTCGCTAGTAATTTTCGTAGCCCTATAGTTCATAATTTTTACAAATTCGCAGTTGTCTAATCCTTTAAACATAGCCCGAAACTCCCACCAATGCAGATATTTTGTTGCCACGAGATTTATACCGTATTGCTGTAAAAAAGCGGAGTATATATATTCATCGTCATAGTCAAATGAATATATACGTTCCGCTTCTTCCTGTTCATCTTCTTTGCTTCCTTCATTTTCTTGGTCTTCTTCTCGCATAAGCTTTCGTTCTTTATCGGTCCTGCCGCAACAATAAAACCACATAATTGCGCCAAAAATATCTCTTATTTCCTCGCTCGGAATTATGGGGAAATATAGCTCTATTGCTTTCACAACTTTGTCTACATTCGAAACATCTTCGTCTTGTATTAACAACTCAAATAAAACAGAGGTACGGAAATCAGAGTTTATCTCATATTCCGTGCCCTTGATCAATACCGTTTCTGGTGGTCTATCTATCAAGAGATTCATACTAATTACCTACGATACTTACCTTTATTTTTATTTACGGCTCTTCTCTGCGCCCTATTTTGTAATCTTCCAAGTCCATATTTATCTGCGATGGAATAGATTTCATTTTTTGTATTTGTAGCAAGATGCGTTACTTGGGCGAAAGCATCAATATGGACGCCGAGATTATTGCCTTTAAAAACTCTCTTTGCAGTTCCAGAGCCAAAAAGAGCATCAAAAAAGTTGCCAATATGACAGCATTGAAGTTTCATGCCTTCCGAATTAGGCAATCCCTTGTACTGTGCTGGCTCGCTTATCTCTTTCACAAGTTTTTCTGTAAGTTGCTCATATTTTTCCACAACATCTGCATCCATCATATCGATTTCTAACTCTGTTCCATTAATATTAATAACACCCATAATATTCCTCCATCAATTATTAGTCAGCTTCTATAGCGGATTCCTCGAACGTTTTCGTTGTCGTATTAAACGTTCCAAGCACCGGGTCACCAATTGCATTCAAATTTCCGGAAATAGCCATTTTGTTTTCCCCTGAAATAGAAGATACCTCAACAGAAACTAAAAACTTTCTCGCTTCATATGTATTTGCCGCACTTGCTTTATTCCAAAGTTCTACTCGGCAATATTCCATCTCTGCATCCTCTCCAACATAATGATTACGTCCAACCGTATAAATCGCATCAATCGCTTTTTCATCTGCGATTTGCTCCGCTTCATACGGAAAACTCGTTTCGTATCCGATAACGCTAGAACTAGAAGACCTGTCACAGATGTATTTTACTGTTTCAGTCTGTGCGTTGGGTTCTTCGTCTAGCGTGGTAAATCCAACCCCCATCAGCACCCATTCTGCCGTTCCTTGTGTTCCAACGTTTAAATAATCTGCATATTCGTGTCTTTTTATTACTTTTCTTGCCATTTTCTCACTTCCTATTCTTTGTAATAAAAAAGCACCAGAGGAATCTGGTACCTAGCATTTTGCATTGTAATATCAAAAATATAACCTGGAGACTGCACCCTTAGCTCATCAGCCTCCATTCCTTCTGGCAGAACTGGTAAATTTCCTGCCTTATTTTGCTCCTCTATCCACTCAGCGAGCTTTTCATAAAATCCGCTGTTCTCAATTTCTTGCAATCTATCCATGTCATAATGTTCCATGGAATTAAAATAAAATTGGTATTGTCGATAGGATGTCCCATCTACAAACTTATTTATGATAGGGTCAAAGGAGCTTGTCTGTATTGCGTACTCTATAGCATCCGTGCCGAGTGCATCTGTGCGAAACACCCCATCTTTTAATAGCGGACACCCCATAAAATAGGCAACAATGCTCTCTATTATCGTATCATACAAGTTGCTTCGCTCCTTTCAGTATGTCATCTCTTTCCTCTGTCTTCATCCTCTCAAACCATTTCGCCCCTCTGTTCGCATTGTATGCCCTTGTCTCAAGCGTAGCGTAATACTGATAAGCGGCATACGGCACAATGTACTGCACCTCTCCGCTTCCTACCGTTGTACCAAGGATGCCGCTCTTCTCTAGAGTGCCTGTACGAAAAGGTACTCTAGGACTACATCTTCTTAGTACTTCACTGTCAACAAATTTTTGTGCCTTATGAAAGTCCTGATTCCTTGTACTTGCAAAGCTGTTATTCCACTCAAGCTGGACTTTTCCATCCTTTGTCTGAAAAATCTTTCCCCTAGGAGTTGTTATCTCTTTTAGCATTACACGCCTCCTATCCTCCAGTGCTTTACCCTATCGCTTCCACGTTTCGTATTGTCGGCATAATTTGTAATTGTTATGAAATCAGACTCTACTTCTCTTAACTTTTTCAAATTATTTATCTCCTCTTTTGCAATAATTCCATCAACAAAAGAAAAAGTATCCCAAATCCAATCTTCGCCGTTTATCTGAGTTCTAGCAACGTAGTCTCCACGCTGTATCGTCCAATATTTCAATGATTCCTCGTTTGATAGTCTTTTGTAGGAAGCTTCTCTAATATACTCCCTTCCGCCTGTATCTGCATAAAGCGGAATTCTTATTGTAACATTTTTCCCACCTATTCTATCCCTATCATTTTGCGACATTGTACTACTTTCATAAAAGCAAACATCTCTTATTAGAGTCGGAATGTATATTTCTCTCCTGTCTTCCGATAATCGCTTATTGAAAATAGTAATATCTGCGTTTGTTAGCATCTACACTTCACCCCTCGATACATAAGACCAGTACGAAGTAAATAACCTCTACAAACACTATACAACTTATTCCTTAACAAAGAGTTTACATCTTGTCCATCCACTCGCTCTGTTATGTATGTTACACTATACCCATCGTTACTCTCTGATTTCATGTTTTTTTCTCCATTTTTCATAGTAAGGTTATACACGGTTTCTGCCATGTCACAAGCACAGTCTCTAATTGAATCTACTATTTCCAATTCAGTAATACGGTTAAAGGTAAAAATATCAATGTAATTGCTCGCTACTTTTACCGCTCGAATAAAAGATGGCTCTGGTACAACAGAGCCACCAAATTCGTTTTTATAATAATCATAATCAGCGTATATCATCTACATCATCCTTTTACGCTCCTGCTTTTAAAATTGCAAATGGAAATCTTTCCGCTTCTTTTTCTTTTAAGCTATTAATTGGATTTGGCACCTCCCAACCAAGGCGCATCACAATACGAAGTGCTACCATATCTTGCTGTGCAAGTGCATAAATAACTTCTTTTGTAGATGGATCCACAATGGTTGCTTCTGTCAATACTTTATATGTAACATCCTGGCGAATAGAATATACAAGCTGGTTAAAATCTCCTGTAATCATAAGTGCCTGTTCTTTATCAAAAGATCCGTTACGTGGAAAATCCATCGGAGATCCATCTAAACTATAGGTAGTAGCTCCCTGCATATCAGACTTAAAAATTGGCTGCCCCGTAGTATCCTTTAAACCTCTCAATTTAGAACGCATTGTTACATCTGCCATATGTCCAGAAGGAAAAAATCCTGCTTTCTCCACCTTAGCAATTACGCCATCCTCAGCCATGATCTTATCATATAAGTTATCTCCGCTTGCTAAAGTCACAATATTACCTGCATCTGCAGCTCCTTGAACTAAGCCATCTCTCCACGTATCTGGTTTTTCAACATTAAACAAAATCGCTGAGTCAATCTTCTTTCCAATTGCTTCAATTGCTCTCGGTTTTACCTCTCCCCAAATATCATAATCTGCATCATCTAGTACCGCCTCTGGAATAGGGATAATGACCGCCAACTCCTCTGCAATAATATATTTATTTTTCCACATCATTTTAGAAGTCTGCTTAAAGCCATTATCGCCATTTACCCAGTATGCGACTGGCAACATATCAAGTACAGGCATTCTATATTTTTTCTTAGACATATTTGGCAGCTTTCTTCCCATTCTGAGTACCGCAGACTGCTCCGTCACGCCTTGAATGATTTCGTTTGCTACCTGCTCAGAAATTAAAGCTTCTGCTCCAGTTCTATCAATCATGTCTGTCGCTGCGAACTTTTGTAGATTCATTTTTCTTACAATTTTTCCGTTCCTATTCATTTATCCTACTCCTTTCTAATGCCCAAAAGCGTTGCGAATCATATTATTAATTTGTTCGTTTTTGGTTGCTGTACCACCAGAACTTCCGGTAGAAACCCCAGTGGAAACCTGATAGACTTGCATATTACCTGTAAATCTTGGATTTTCCTTTAAAAATTCCCCCGCCGCCATTTTAAAATCTTTTTTATCTGTGACTAATTGATTTACCTTAAAGGCAACATAATCTAAATCATCTGCTTTTACACCCTTAGAAACAAGAAATTTTTCGTTTTTCATTCTAGTTACCTCTGCTAATGCTTCATCACGCTCTCTAGAAATTGCCGACACATTCGGTTGACTCTCTCTTTGTTTCCTTTTAAAATCATTAATTGCAGTTGTAATATCTTCCTCGCTCATCCCCTTACCTCTAAGATAATTAGCAATAGCAGCACGTTCCGCCTTACTCGCTCTTGCAGATGCAACTTCTTCTAATTGTTCATATGTATATCCAGCATTTCCACTCTGGTTGCCGTCACCAGTCCCAGTATTTCCACCTTGATTGCTACTTCCTAAGCTCTCGCCAGCAAAAAACTGTAAATTTAATCTAAATTTCTTTCTCATATCTGTTTTACCTCCGTTTCACCCCGACGGGTACCTGAGCTTTTTTTGTCATCACATTTTGGACATAATAAAAACGCCTTTCTTTACGGCATTAATTTCACATAATTTGGATATTCTTTTTCTATTCCCGCAATTCCAATTAAAAAAGCATCTATCAATATTTGTCCTTTTTGAGACGCTCCTTGAAACGTAATACACATCTCTCCGTCATCTTCTTCACACAAGAACTCATCTTCGCACATCGCACTTAAACTATTTAAAAGTGTAAAAGTTAGAGTGGACACTGCTGCACACACAATGTCAGCTCCTGTTCTTGCGTATTTAGCGTGACCTCGTATTTCAATCTTATTACCAGAAACATCGACTTTAATCATTCTTTTTTCTCCACAAAATAAAAAATACCATCCTGAAAACGGATGATATCTTTATAAATATTCTATTTTTTCAATTTCTGTTTCAAATATTTCCGTAAATGGATAAAGAGGCTCGTTATTTTTTACCCTTCGCCCTTCTTCCAATGTTATGCTTGCTATTTCTGGCTCATCATTATCATACGCTGCCGAGAACTCCGAACAATACCCTTCCAACGTTTCTCCGTTTTTACATACAACTCTTACATTTCTTTTTTGAGCCTTATACATTTCTAGTTCTTTTCCTGTCAACATTTCATTCCTCCTCCCTCGGAACTATATGAACACCTTTCTTAGAATAATGTATAGAAAACCTAGCAGTTCCCTTCTCTCTTCTGGTCACAGGATCAACGACAACACCTATTTTTTTATCTGCTGTCACGAATTCCTTATTCGTCCACCTGCCTTTGCTATCTCTCTTTATCTGTCCATTTCCAGCATATTTTTCAATGATTTTCTTTATCTCTAGCTCTGAAATCGACAAGTAACTTCTGCCTGGAATATAATTGTTATGACCTTTTATATGCTTTCCTTGCTTTCCCATCTCAATATTAGTAGGAATTTTTCCTTCTCGTATCCTATTTTTAATTCTAATATCTTGTTCGTATATTTTGAGATTATCTGAAAAATTACCTTTATTATACATCCTCTCAAGCTTCTTTTCAACAGCTTGCTTAGAGGATTTACCAGGAGCCACCCTGCCCCTCATATCATAATAGATACGTTCTCTTTGCTCTGGAAGTCCCATTTTCTTGCTAAACTGCTTATATTCATCCAGCTGAGCTTGATATTTGCACTTAGCTAACATAATTTCGTCTTTACTCGCTTTTCCCTCTTCCAGAAGCTTCACTTTCTCACGTTGCGCACGCATCGCTGTCTCCATTTTTCTCTGTTGCTGCGTCTGGTCATATACATTTAATTGTTTTGCTTTCCATTCTTTTGTCTGAGCTTCCTTTTCATTCTGCTCTTGTAACCATTCATCACTGTATGTTCTTTTAGATACGCCAGGAACGAAAGGATAATAGGAATGTCGACAGTTAGCTCCGCATAGTCCCGTCACATCTCCAAGACCACAAACACTCTCAAGTTCCTCTTCTTTGTATACTCTGCCTTGCCAGACGGCATGAGAAGGTCTTGCACCATTATGCCAACTCACCTCATAATAAGCTGTTCCAAGTTGTGCCGCATTTCGCCTACTGATTTGTTGGGTTATCTGATTTACGCCTGTCATAATCGCTCTTCTAACTGCTACATCAACTCGATTACTATGTCCAGTGTCATAGTATTCCACAGTCCTTAGCCCACTGCTTACCATCTGCGTAACCGTTCGGCGAATAACAGTATTATAATCGAATCCTCCTGTCAAAATATCCATAATAGCCGAATCCACATAATTTTGATAGTAAGTAGCAAAAGGCATATACACACGCTTATTACCCATCATCACAGAAAATCCATGAGACTGTGATAAATTTTCCAGTGTCTGTTTCGTCTGCTCTTTTATCGCTTCCGATACTCGACTTTTCCATCTGTTTTCTTCATCCGAGAGAGCGTATCCATTTATTTGTTCATAGATATTTTTATTCCTTACATATTCCTGCTGGGCAACATTATCGTACAACTCAAACATTTCGGGATACGTTGCGTTTAGAGATTCTTTTATGATGTTCTCAACTTTCTCTGTTGACTTTCCCATTTCAATAAAACGATTGATTTGGTAATCTGCTGTAGATGTGATTTTTCCATTCTTCTCTATACGCCTTACAACGTCCTCCATAACACGCTGTTCCGCACCTTTCCATAGATTTTCCAAGCGAAGAATTGCATCATCATTTTTTTGATTCATTTCTTTACTCCATCACTACATTTTGCTCTGGAAGATTCTTTTTTGCTTCCTCCTCCGTCTCTCCATACCATTTTGCCCTGTACTCATCATGTCGCATTACTCCCATACTTACATCCTGTCTATCCTGCTGCCTTTCAGCTTGCTTGTCCTCTATAATAGAATCATCAAAATCTATTGTTATTTCTATATCCTCAGATAAATTAGGAACCTTTAACATAATGCCAAGCCGCACAATAATCATAACAAGTTCTTTAATTACAGAATCCAGTATAATCTCATGTTTTTGCACACCTCGATATAAGTCTGAATTTTCACTAATTACTTGCGTGGCTGTTGTAACAACCCCTTTTTCAAATTTATATCGTTCTGTGCCAAAGCCTGACTTGAAAGAAAGAAAATTCAAATCATCGTTGATAGCCTTACTGTGCGCTTCTGCCCGTATTTCCATGTTAATTTCTACAATAGGCTTTTCCTTTAAGGTGTCCTCTGGCAACTGGTAAAATACAGTATCATTCTCATCGAATGTTGGTTGCCCATCTAATTCTATTAACTCTGGTGCCACAAATATCCTTTTCCTTCCAAGGTTAAATTCGTTAGCGTAAGAATCAAACTCCAAATCAATTTTTGCAAGCACATCAATGGAATTAGCAAAAATTGCAACTCCCATAGGGTTTGTGTCATCCTCGTCTACATTATTTACAATATTTAAACGGTCGATTACAAATTGTGGCTTGTCTGTTCCTGTTTTTATCTTTACTGCAAGATCATCAAACGGCTTTAGTTCTGCCCACTTGCTTGTCGGTATTTCTGTTCCTGCGCCAGAAGTACATTCTACCACATGATTTTCTATTACATATTGTTGTATACCATCATTTTCTTCTAACCGGTGCATCTGGATTAAAGCATATTTTTTTCTCTTTACTGTTTTAGGAAAAAGAAATGCCACCTCTGTCACTCTGCCATTTTCCCATGAAATAGGAAAAATATTTTTAGCCTGCACGTAATTAATACCAACATCTCCATTTACGATGTATCCTTCTTCATCTATAAGTGCATTGTTTATTTGTACTACATAAGCCACCGTGCCACTGTATGCCTTACGCTCCTGATAGTCGTTTCCTTTCACCAGAAAGTCATTTTTATCTAACACCCGTTCCACAAAGGCAGCAGTATGGTCTGAGCCGCTAATTGTAATTTTCACTCTTTCGTTTAAGAGCAAATCCGCAATATCTTCACTTAATTTTTTAGCCATTCCAAGACTCAACCTGCGACAATGGATTTTATTTTTTCCGTTATAAACATAATAATGATGGAATTTAGATACATTTCCCCTATACCAAGATTCCCATAATCTAATCTGAGAATAAAAGGAGGGGTCAACCGTATCAATTCCCATATTTTTAAAGTATGTAAATATATTCAATCATCTGTCCCCCTTTCCGATACAGGAAGAAAGTATTTGATCTTAGACCACAATCCCATGACTAAATAACGAAGTGCGTCAACACAGTGGTCATCAATTTTTAACGGTTTTTCTTTGCCTGCTTCTATTGATTTTGGATCATATTCATATGTTCTAAGTTCCCGAATTAAATTTTCCTGATTTTCAGATACTGTTGCCACTTGATATGTAAAACATTTTTGAACTCTCTGTATTCCAATTGCAACATCATTTTCCGCATCCTTAACAATAATATTATATTTAACATCTTGCATCGCAAGTCTTTTAATTTCTTCCGCTAAACCTTTTGCCGATGGGTCTATAAAGACATAAAAAATACTGCATCTATATTTTTGATGCAGTTCATTTGTTAAATTTATCAGTTCACGAGCGTAATCCGATGGGCTCTTTTGCTTCCCAGTATCTCTGCCAGAGTGGTAAAATTCATTTAATCCTTCTAGCCTGCGCTTATTAATATTAATCCCTGCTGCTTGATAGGTTGTTGCGTTTTGCTGTCCATAGTCAACTCCTATACCTATCAATTTAAAATGCTTTTCCTCGGTTTCCTTACGATGATTCTCATTAAACATATAATAAATTAAATCATCAACGCCAATACACTCTCCAAGCCATACCCAACGATACAACTTAAAATCTATCTCTCGTAATCGTTCAGCAACTTCTAGCAATTTAGATCCAAGCCAAGCGACAGGGACATCTCTATAATCCACGTGCTTATGTATTACATCTGAACGTAGTTCCATTTTTTGACACCAAACATTGATTGCCGCATTTGGATTTTTAGGCGGGTTATATAGATAAATCATACGAAAATTTTCATCATTTCCTCGAACGAAAGTCGCTTCGATGTTGGTTAATTCTTCTTCTCCCTCTCCTACGTCAAAAAATTCCGTAAGTTCGTCCAAAATGACGAGGCGAATCGGCTTATCCTCATCAATGATACCTTTCGTATCATCAATACTATCAGAACCAGAAAAATATATTACATTTCCATTCTTTTTGTAGCGAATCTCCATCGGAGAAACACCAATATCAAAATCGTCCCTACTAAGCCCCATCCTGCCAATAGCTCTTATCATTTCTTTATATACCGTTTTACGTAATTTATTGTGTCTCTTACGTAAGGCCACAACGGCAGCAGGCTCATTTCCAATGATGGTACTAATTCCTAAAATTCCTGAAAAACTAGACTTTGTTCCTGCACGACCAGAGGTAATAATTTGATGTTCGTGTTCAATATCATCCAAAATATCCCAAAATTCAGGAATAATAACATCATGAGGGTCTATTATCTCGTTTTCTTTACATTCTTCTTCATTTTTCTGGACTTTTTCTTTTTGTGCGTTCATGAGGTTAATTTTTGCAAGTTGTTCCTCTATATCTATATCCGTCTGCGAACTTTGCCCTGCATACCTAGCAACCGCCTCATAAGCTTTTACATTTCCTTCTAACCCTTCTTTAATCATAGCCATGTTTAAAGCCGATTCTAGAGTACAGGGTAACCCAAGAGACTCTAAAATTGGTTTCCACTCTTCACTATCTATCTCAGAAGTAAGTAACCAATTTAAAGTCTTACGAAAATTCGCCTTTTGCCTTCTGGCTTCGCCAGATGCTTTTCCGCCTTTTTTTGCAATTTCTCGCTGTTCCCTCGCTGTTCGCTCGTGAAATCCATATCCCTTTAAGTTTTCATCGTTTGCCATCACCTCACCTTCCTATCTGGCCATTATTTGTATATTTGTAAAAAAAGTCTACCCAAATAGTTTTAGGTAGACTTTTTATTGTCTTTTCTGTTTTTCTTTTTCACAGTTTATACTATAGCACAGATAAAAGTGACATTCTAGTGACATCTTAGTGACATCTATATGACATCCTAGTGACATTCTAGTGACATCCTTCCAAACACCAGTAATGCTTCCCCATGCAACCTCAAAATATGCCTAGTTGTATACTCCATCTCTCCAGCTATTTTCCCCCAATCCTCCAAGTTTATATAACGCTTAAGCAACACATCGGAATAGATTTCATTCTCAATTCGACATATCCTTTCTGTGACTTCACTTTTTAACCCAACCAACCTATCAATCTCGCTATTAATCTTTCTTTCCTTTTCATCAATCTTTGCAATTAAATTCTCCGTACGATTTCCAACACTCCCTCCCTGCACCCTCTCTTCATTGGATACACCTCCAACGGAATATAAAATACTTTGCAAAGCTTCTTTTTCCCTAATCATGCGATTAATTTTTTTATTCAAATAAAACACTTGCTGTAAGTACTCTTTTGCCGTCACTCTATCCCTCCTAACGCACGAAAGAGCCTGTCAATCAGACAGACCTTCGTTTTAATGCATTTCTATTACAAATTCGCTTTTTCTTATCTTTTCTTGTTGCCATTGTACTCTATCTTTGAAAAACGGACATCTTCTCTTGCCAAAATCACTTTCTCGAAGTATTTTGCATTTCCCCGTCCCATTGTTGCCAAAGCATCTTACACTATTACAATTCGGATATCTATATCCCATCTTCCCTCACCCCTCTTTTAACAGACATCCACACTTTTTATAATGCCTACACCTTGCTTTCCAAGCCTTTTCCGCTACTGCATCTACATAATCGTAGCAAATCGGCGATTCTTTCCCCTTACATTTTCTCGCTACCCTCCCAACACTCTGCACAATAACAGCGTAATCCTTTTGCGGAGTAACAAGGTGCAACCTGTCCAACCTCGGAATGTCCAAGCCTTCTTTTGCCAAGCTGTATGTAGCAAAAAGAAAATGTTTCTTTCCATTTCGCATATCTTCAATAGCTCGCTCCCTCTCTGCTTTCCCTATTTTACTCGGCATCTTTCCGCTTATCACAACCGCCTGCTCTCGAATAGAAGAAGGAAGTCCCTCATACAAATCATGTAACTGCTCCAATCTATCTGATAGAATAAGATTGTAGTGCTCATGATTCTTGATTAGATTGCTCTCTATTAATGCATTTCTCTTTCTATCCCTAGATAAAGCAGAGATAAACTTTGCATAGCTTAGAGTACCATCCGTATCAAGAACCTCCGCTGGTATCACACTCAAACCTGTATCTACCCTCTCTATTTTTACTTGCATAACTTTATCTTTAACTGCCTCCGCTGGTACCACACAGTTTACATCTCCAAGCAGAGTATACACTGTCTTAATTAACCCATCTGACCTGTGCACGGTAGCAGATAATCCATACTTATGCCTTGCGGCTAGAAAGGAAATTACCTTGGAAAATCTCGTGTAAGAGGTAGGAGTCCCCGCACATCTGTGGCACTCATCCACGACAACTACATCCCACGTATACTTATATCTAGTTAAATCCTGTTTTGCTAAGGTTTGTACTGTGGCGAAGGTTATCCCCTCGCCAATATGTACCTTACCACCTGTTATCTTTCCCAGCAGAGATTTATCTATATACCTTGCCGCTCGCTCGTAAGACTGGCTAAGCAAATCTGTCGTATGCGTAAGCCACAAAGCCTTTAGCCCATGTTTTACAATTAGGGCGATTCCCATCTGAGTCTTGCCCGACCCAGTCGGAGCTTGCAGGATGCCAAAGCCATGTTTAAACATAATATCCACAGCCTGCTTTTGATAGTCATATAATTCTATATCCGTTCCGTAATTTATAGGCTTTACATCCCTAAAGTCCAAGGTGTAAGAACAAGGCAATCCATATTTATCTATTAAAGCCTTTATGTATCTAAAGCTTCCGACTGGTACAATAACGTCTTTGCCATCTTTTACATAGAGTACTAGCTCCATAGGAGTATTTCCATTCCACAGCCCCATACGTTCTTCCTTAAAATATTCTGGGTTAGGTACTACAAGTTCTTTTTCACAATATTCCAAAATTTTTTTAGTTGGATTTGTGATTGTAATCTCGTTGCTTATCTTTATATGCACTTTCCTCTCTCCTCTCATATTTTGTACATGGATACCACCGTGTAAACTCTATACAATGCCTCTTATGCTTACAGGTCTTGCAAGTCGTTTCCAGCTTTTTCATTTATGTACTCCAGTATCTTTTTCTCGTCTTCATCGGTTATGATAGGCTCATCCTTGCTGGCACTTGCAATACCCACGCAAAACGCTCCACATAATAATCCAAAAATAAATGCAAATATATACATCATCCCATTTCCCCCACCTTATTTTTCTAAACCTTATCCACATTTGTTCGTGTGTCACGTTATCGCCCCCTTAAACATCTGTTTATACCTGCTCTCCAGCTCATCATAGATTCCCATGAGTAAGTCATCAGCAAGTTTAGAGTCATATTTCTCCCTAAAATTAACACCTGCTTTTATCAACTCTGTCCAATACTCATCTGTATCCTCTGGGATATAGAAGTTCTTGTAAAGTCGCCACAAATCTGCCATCATGTTAAATTCTTTTTCTCCTCTTCTTATATCCTTTTTCACATCCAGTCCTCCAGTCTACAGCCAAATGTCTTTATCTGCTCTAAATTAACACTAGCTCTCCCCGATTTATCATATCTAGCAAGGTTAGTGTAGGACATTATGTAAACTCCCTCGCTCGTCTTCAGAGCAAACCAATACTCTCCATTTCCACAATTTCGCCATTTCTTAGCTGCTAAATGCTGATTTAGCTCAATACGTCTAAGGGCAAACACATCATTTACACATACCTTACAATCTATTAAATATGGTCTACTATCTTTAACAGCAACCACATCCGCTGGCTGTCCGTTGCACTTACTGGCTATACCGTGCACCCAATATCCATTATTGGCGAGAGTTTGTGCAAATGCTGTCTCAAAGTCATTTCCAGACTTTTTATTACTTACCACAATTTTCCCCCTTTTCCTGTTCAAAGGTAATGTTAATAACATAATTATTCATAATATGAATCCCCGCCTTTTTTATTTTCCTGTCTAATATTTCATCCTTGATATTTCCAATATAACAAATATCAATTTGTAGTATTTTGTTCTCTCCATCGTAAATTCTAATGCTTTTATCCCCATCAATAAATTCTAAAAATTCTCTAATTGTCATGTTTTCCCTCCTGTTATTTCATGATTTCAAAAGGATTATCAAATACATTACCGATAACCTCATTTCTTTTCTCCCATCTTTCTAAAACATTCAAAGCTTTTATTAACATATCTTTGTCAAAATATCCAAAATGACATTTATCTACGGCAATCCCTAACTCATTCGCTAACAGCCTATAAAATCTTGCCCTCTTAATTCTTGCTTTTTTCTTTCCTTTCCAAAACTTATCAAATTTTTCATGACACTCTTTCTTAAGCTCTCGCATTTCTTTATTTGCCAAGATGCCAAAAGCCTCACTCGGTCTTGGCTTATGTGTACCAACATATGCACCGCACTCTGTACAGTAATAACACTTTCCACTGCCATATTCTTTGCCATAGACAATACTATTTGATGTAAAAATCACCTTTCCTCTGCAAAGATTACATTCAGTTGGATATAGATTTATTTTCTCCTCTTCGTTTTCTACGTCTGGTCCTTCTCCATATAATTCTGCACACATCTTGCTATCTGGATAAAGAAACATACAGGCACCCTCTGTTATCTCACATTCCCAGCCGTGCCACTCATCTGTAGCTCTCGCACATTTACAACTCATTCTTTTCTCCTTCTCAATTTTTTTCGCCTATCTTTCTTTTAATTTTTTATTTGCTTTAGAAATAAACTGTCTTTTAAATTCTTCTAGAATCCAAGTAAATTCAATGTTATTATCAATAGCTAGATATTCTAATTCGCTTATCTCCCAATCAACCTCATTTTCAACTATTTTTTTCGCTTCTTTTAATAATTCTTCCATTCTTCTCTCGCCCTCCTAATTCACATTTCATCTAAAACAGTTACTTTGGTTCTAAAGTCTACCCTAGTCTACCCTAGTCTACCCTAGGATATCCCATAAGGTAGTCTTAAAAATTAAGTATTTATGCGGTCTGTCGAGTTTGGTCTATCCTGTCTACCCTGTCTACCCTATTTTGGCACAATATATATACATAAAAATAAAATATACAATTAAGGAACAATTCTGAATATTTATATTTTAAAATTCTTCTATACGTATACTAAAATTTGGATAGACTAGATAGACTGGATAGACCCTAATGAAAAATATAGTATTTATGCGACTTCCAAGGTCTATCCTAAGTCTATCCTAAAATAAAAAAGGATAGCCCCTAATCAAATGGCAATCTCATTTGCTCCTCTTTACTCAAATTTTCAACCTCAACAAAGTCCTCTTCTGGGAGCATTATCTTTATGTAACTGGACTTAACACCATAAACTTTTGTATGATGGAATAATTTCCCCTGGGAGTTCTTCTCAAGCTTACCTTTATCAGCCCAGTCTTTTTTACAAGCATCAAACTCAAAGCCCTCCCTGCTCATCGCAGAGACGAGAACTGTCTTATTCACCATTACAAACTCATCTTCAATCTTGCCCCAAACTTCACCTTTATTGATATCTGTATCATTCGTGAATCTGATATTGTTCTGAGCAATCCAGTCAAGTACCCAACTATATGCTCTCTCGCTAACATTCACTTCTTTTTTACTTATAAGGAAAGGTTTTATATCCTCTACTGTAAGAGGTTCACCGCCAAACAAACATTCGCAAGCGTATTTATCTGCTAAGAGCAAGATAGAAAAATTCATTGCTTGCTTGTCCGTTGTGTCTACTTCTCTTAAGATTTCTCGCATAATTTCTCGAAAATCTTTTCGAATTTCTTCTATGTCTTTGCTCTGGATATATTCAATAAATCGTTTACCCGCGAATCCATAGTTTTCCTTTACAATATTCGCTGTCTTATTTCCATCTTCGATAATTTTTCCATCTACCTCTATTTCCACACAACGGTTTCTTGCTCCTCCACCACTAAAAGACTTTGTAAGTGGGTCTTCTCCAGTCGTTATAATAATCTCTAGCCACGTCTTAATCTCCTCGATACCGCCATAAGCTTTTGCCCGCCCACGGTCGATACCCTCAGTGATTTTCATAATCCAGTCATCATATCCGCCCCATTTTTCTTTTATCTGTTGTAGCTCATCCAGAATGAGGGGAAGATGTTTCAAAAATGCGGCATTTCTCATCATTGCATTAGCAGTCATGTTTACTGTCCTTGTTAGCTTTCCCATTTCAGGATTCCCCCAGCAAGATGCCGCCACCATTTCTGCAACGGTTTTTCCAAAGCCTGTCGTACCCCAAAGATGGAAAATGAAGGATAAAGCACCTACCTTATCAAGCAAAACACTCCCCAGAGATGCATCTATTATTAATCGGACATAAAGGTTCTCCCTTATTTCTAAGATATGTTCCAACCAATCCGAGAAACTACCTCTCTCTCCTACACTCTCATAAATAGCTTGGAAATCTATGTCACCATCATATTTAATATCATTTACATACGGTGCAAACCTGCCATCATCAAGCCATCCCAAACGGGAGATAGAGCGAGAAATTGGGATTTCTTTCATGTTGTAGCTAACCATGTCCGCTAAGTACTTCACAAGATCTTTTGCACTCTCGGAAGTTACGATAACTCCACGGTCAGCAAGCATAGATATGTACGATTTATTAAAGACTGTGCCACAGCTTGCTACTACGCTTCTCCATCTATAATCTCTGTAAAAAGCAATCTTTAACTTCTCTGTATCAGTATCGATATTAATTAATCGTTCTACTGGTAAGATAGGGTGAGGGCAAATGGTTCTTGTGCTTGTCTGTCCTGCACTGTTAATGTCCGTAAGAGAGACTCCAAAGTCTGTAGCCGTATATTTCCCACAACTAAGCTCTGTGGGGGCACCTGGGAAGTTTGTTACGTTGGATACTTCTCCTTGCTTTAGCTGTCCATAACGCTTTCCATAAGCTTTTAAAAGAGTGTTAAACTCTCCTATACGTCTATATTTCTTACATATTCTTCTTACATCTTCGATGTATCTGGTTCTTTCTATCTCGTCCTCTGTCTCGAAGATTTCACGAAACATATCCTCCTCAAGCTCGCTGTCTTTCGTTATTCCAGCTAGATAATCTTGCCTCAATCCTCCTCACCTCCCTCATATTTTTCCTGCTAAATTTCTCAGGGTCTTTGTCATATGTTTCCAACATGTATTCCGCTTGCGAGAGGTGCATACATGACCTCTCTCTCCTTTTTTTGTCATCATTGTGTAATTGTTTACCCTGCCACAAATAAGCGTGATAGGAAGCCAGTATAAGCCCTGTATGTCGTATCAACTTTTCTAAGTTTTCTCGATCTTTCTTTTTTTGTAACCTTTTTCTTCTCTGCCTGTCTATCTCAAATAGATTTTTGTTTTCTTGCCCCTCTATATCAAGCCCTAGTCTAAAGTCCTCGTTTAACTTCTTACAAGCATCATAATTTCTCAGTTCGAACAACTTTGCTGTAAAGGTAATCAGGTCCCCTCCAGCATCACAGACAAAGCAATTAAAATAGTCCTTGTTAGGATTGATAGAACAAGACGGATGTGTATCGGAATGAAAAGGGCAGATAAACCACCCTTTTCTATCCACTTTATATCCGTAATATTCTACAACCTGTCTGAGACTAAGTTTTTCTTTGACTTCTTCAAATACATTCATGTCTACGCAAATGGCAGCTCTTCTTCTAAGCTGTCTGGTATCTGCATGAATCCGTCTGCATCTACAGGGGCTATAGGTGGCTCTGGCTCTAGGGTTTTCTTCTTAGGCACTTCCACTTCATTGATTTTGTCGGCACTCCTAAAAAGCATAAGTCTCACCGATGTTTTTTTATTGCCTTGCCCATCTAAATACTCCTCTTCACGGAAGACTCCACCAACAACTTTACCTTTAAATTGCTTAAAGTAGTTTTCGCCCCATTGCACTTTAAAACCTTTATTACTATGCTCCACAGCGGTATGGAAGTTTTTAAGAGCATTTCTTTTTACACCGTTATATTCTTTCGTCTCTGTAAACACGTTATATTCTCCGTTGTATTTTTTGTTCTCTCTCATATCCGCTGCAAAGGAATTTCCAAAGTAATCTGGCTGTACATCATCTTTCGCTGTGTCAAACTGGACTCTAATTACCTCATATCTGTCTTTTAATAACTCTCTTTTTGCTCCTAAAATCACGAGCTTATGTCCACCTGGCTTAAGAGGAGTAAATTCTCCCATCGCCTGTGCCTCATCATATCCCTGTGGCTTGTTAAATCCTGTCATTATCCTTATTCTCCCTTCTATGCTATTTCTTCGTCTGATGCGAAGTAATAATCCCTAATCGTCTTGTCAACTAATGCCAAATCATTATCAATTTCTAATTCTTCAAACATCCCCATCGGAGACTTACTCACTGCTCCATCCTCTGCCTGTGTTACAAAAACATGACTTCCGTTGTCTTGTATACAGCGAAGAACAATAGTAAACATTCCTTCTAGGCAAATCTTTTCATCAATACACTTTCCAATTGTCTTAGGCTTCACATTTCCCAGCTCATTTTGTTCCTCATGCATGATTATGTACACGATTTTTTCCGCTGGTAATCTTTTAACGTATTCAATCAAGCCCCAAAAGTCATCGGCAATTTTGTTGTACATAGAAAAAATTGCATTTCCTACGCCTTTGGTGGAATGATTACGCATAAAATAATTTGTAATCAAGTAGCCCGCATCGTCAATAACAATGCTTTTCGCCTTGCTACTTGCTATAGATTTCATCACCTTTCCGTAATCATCTGTAGTGATGCTAGGAATTTTCCCACGGAAAGGAAGAGGTTTCCCTAGCACATTCACTAGATTCCATTCTGGATTATTAATACAATTTCGCATGGAAGCACTCTTCCCGCTTCCAGAGCGTCCCATAATTAATACTGGTATTGCCATAACATCCCTCCTATCCGATAATCACGCTTGTGTTATAAACAAGCTTACAGCCTGGTACTTTTTTGCCTGCCTTTAGCAGCTTCTTAATCTCATTCTTGCGTGGCTCTGGGTCAGCGTATCTTACCAAGCTATCATCGTACTTTATTAGCTCTTTCATGTCATTCACCTGCGCAACTGGAGATCTTCTGTAGGAAAGAACCATTCTAGGCGTTTTATATTTTCTTCCATCAGCTACACGAGTAATAAACTCTTTCATGTGCTGCGCTCTGTTTTCCATTGCTCGTCTTCTCTTAGCTAACTTTTGCTCTTCTGCCTTTAAAGCATCTATTTCTGCAAGCTCCCCTTTATAATAACAAACGTAGTTTTCCAGCTTCGTAGTTTTTTCGATGTCAAGCTTATTAAGTTCCTCCTCAATATCAAAGTCTACATCGTCTAAAATTTCGCCTGTCTCTTCATCGAAAAGACGACTTTCCCATTTTTCTAACAACTCTTGTATTTTTGCATCAATCTCATAAAGTTTCATCTTCACATCCTCCTTCTATTTCTTCTAAAACTATTGCTTGTCTCTTATTTACTTTATGTTTAACCCCCTCAACTTCGAGTAGGCCCACATCATATTCAATTTTAATTAAATATTCTTCTTGCATTATTACCTCGCAATCTGCTATAATTTAGCTATACTAATTTTTGCATTTTGAGGAAGATTTTAGTTTGGGGGCTAAATCTTCCTCTTTTTTTTAGCTTTAATCCATTTAAAATTTTTATGGTTTCCATCTTCTTTAAGAGTCTCAAAAAGACTATACATCCCTGGTTCTATCGGTGATGTTATAAATATTCCAGCGAAGCCAGTTGCTACAAGCGTTTTTTTCTGGCACCTCATGGTAAATAAAATACCCTCTTTCTTTTCCTACACTTTCTAGTTTTTGTTCGAAATCATAACCCACTACTCTCATGTCATTCCTCCTTTCTTTCTCCTCAATATTTGTTTTTGCCTTATACTTTTTGCTCAAAATTATCTTCGCCTTAATAATATAGTTACTAAAATTTCTGCTAGGGACGTAATCGCTCCCATTTTAAATTCTTGCGCTTGCTCATTTACAGTTTTAATAGTTGTCTGATTATTAAAAGATATCTCTTTACTAGTATTTTGTAATACAGCTATTACTCTCTCTGTAATCTTTCTCATCTTCATACCGCTTTTCTAAATAAATCTAGGGTTTTATCTACCCCTTTCCTTTGTATTTTCTTTTCTGTGCAAGTGAGTTCATCCTCTATGTATTTTCTCAATGTTTTTTTGTGAGACTCGCTGATTTTTCCATCTTCCATCTTCGCATCCAGCAAGCCATAAGCATAATAAGCGTGCTGATATGCGATATTTATTGTTTTCGCTCTTTTTATCTCCTGTCGCTCTTGATAAATCCGACTCTCAAGATTCAGCATGTTCTCTTACCCCTTTCTTTTCGCACAGAGTTTACATGTTCCCTGCTCTGTAAAATCTATAATTCATCCTCCTGTGGAAATTGAAATACATTTTTATACAAAAATATTCCTTCTCTGTATTTTGACTGCACATAGGCTTTATGCAGCATTTCCATAGCCTTTAATGCTTTTTCTTCTGTGGAATATATGGCAAATGTATAATTACTGTCCACCTCTCCTAATGGACTGACTCTGACAATACTATCCTTTAACCAAATAATGCATTTCTCATAAGAAACATCGAAATAACTCTGTCCTTTCTGCGCTATAATTCTCATGCTTATTCCTCCATTAAAATAATAACTTCCCTTTTACATTCTAGATAACTGTCTGTTTAGTTTTTTATCAATTTTTCTTTCAAATTCCATAATTGCCAAATCATAATTAACTTTTTCTTGTGACAGCTTGGACAAAATGCGCTTGTCATTTCCGCTCTTCTTTTTGGGTTAAGCTCGCAACATATCTTGTTCCATTCGTATGCGAGATCTATATTTTTTCTTAGTATTAACACTATTGTCTTTTTCTCCTTCTAATTTCTGTCGTATTCCATCTCGAGCATATCAATTGCTTCATAAAACTTGTTAACTTCACATTCTCTATAATCATTAAAAAACTCTAGTTCTCTCCTGCTAATCTGCCCGATATTAAAGGCAAATAATGTTAATTCATGTATAGTACTATTCATGTGTCTCACATCATCAAAGAACGCTGAAAGATCTCGGAATCTCAACACTCCTTCTTCAATTTCTCTTATCAAATAACTTGAAATTCCCAAAAATGTTTTGATAGATTTTTCTAACTCCATACAGGTCTTGTTTTTCTGAGTTTCTTTGATGTCTCTTTTAAAATCCTCAAAGTATCTTCCTTCATAGTATTTAATATCTCTCATTATATCTTTCTCCTTTCTAATATCTCTACCCTCGGAGCTAGAGGGAATCCACACGGAAAATTTATTATGACAAGAAGGAACTCTAATTTTTAGAAGGTTAAAAATGTGTGTGGACTCCCTCCAGCTCCGAAGCGTTAAACAAATTTACTTCGACATTGCCTTTGTTAATTCCTCAACATCGTTTTCAGAGAAATTTAACGTCTTTACGATCAATTTCACTTCGTTCAGACGAAAATCCCCTGGATGCTGTAAACGGTGATATAATGTTTGCACTGGCATATGTATTTTTTTTGCAAGTTCTGTTGTCGTGCAATTTTCTTTACATTTATTTTTTGCGATTAAATATCGAAAGACTTCTCCAAAACTTGTCGGCCTCTGACCTAATTTTACTCTTGGCATTTTTCCACCTCCTAGATAGACTGGATAATTATTTCACTGATTCAAAATCAACTTGATTTACATTAACCTCAAGTGTTAACGTTAGCTCTGCTGTTTTTCCAGCAGAGTGTTTCAAATTATATTCCAATACATGTTTTAACTCAACGCCATCAAGAAAAAGCTTGCTTCCCTTAGTACGGAATGTATTAGGCTCTTCTTTACTAATTCTCTCTTCTGCTCTAATTCCTCTTGCTAATTCCAAGATTTCCTCAATCTCTTCGTCATCCATAAAATCTAACTCTGGATGCTCGCTTCTTAGTTCTTCCACTGTAGTATCATCGTTATAATCCTCTGCCACGTTATTCACTATTTGAGAATACTCATACAATGCCTGCCCCATTTCCGAATTCGTGTGAGTTTCTTGTAACTCGTTAATACATTTTTTTAATTCATCCATGTTTCTTTCCTCCTTTAAGCTATTCTCTTCAATAATCGGCAAGATTCTTTGACCTTTCATAACCTCACGGACAAACAATCTACCTTTTTGTGCCCAATAAGTACGAGTTTTTCCATTTATCACCTTTGTAGATGTATACCCCATCTTGGCATACTCGGGATAAAGTAGCCAAACATCGTGATGGCTGTATTGGATTCCACGCTCCCTTAATATTTGATTTAACTGTTTAGTGGTGATGCCAAAGTCTTTCGCCATAGTTGTCGTAGTTACTGGTCTTCTACATCTAAGAACCACATCTTCATAAGTAGGCTTAGGAGTCTTCTCTATCAGCTGTTGTTTTTGCACAGCTACCATTACCTCACTCTTTTCTCCTACTATCGTTTTTATCTGTTCCAGTTTGGCTTCCAGAATCTTTCTTGTCTCCTGCTCTTCTTTTAGCTTTTTCGCCAACTCGATTAAAAAGTCTGGGCTGAGCAATACTTTTTTCAGCGTATCGCCAGTCATGTAAGTTCCGTGCTTTCTAATGGCTGGAAGTACCTCCGATGTTACCCAACGTTTAAATTTCTTCGCTGACTCTAATTTGCTTCCAAAAATTAAAGCATATAAACCAGATTCATTTATGATGGTCATATTTTGTCTTCCAGAAGGTGTTTCCATTTCGGCAACACCTCTATCCGCCTCATCAACTTTCTTTGATACTGCACTTCTAGGTTCGGCATAGCCTAATGCTTCTGCCACATCCTTGCCTACAAACCAAGGCTCGTTATTGATAATTACTGTTCGGATTTGCCCGAATTCTTTGTTTTCAAAGATTTTCAATTCATTGTTCATCTCGTTTCCTCCTTCTTTATTAGTTTATTTTCTACTTTTAGTATAATAGCATCAATAATGGTTTATGTTAATTAACCTTAACTTTCGGATAAAAAAAATAATTGCTTATTTCTTCTTTTTTTATTTTTAATACAATAGCTGCCCTATTAATCTCTCTCTGCGTCCATTCGGACTTATTGTTCAATTTCGCTGATATTGATACATCTGAAAGACCAACTGCTTTTGCAAACTTCTCTTGAGTTCCGAAAATCTCCTTGATTCTCCCTCTTAATTTAGAATAATCGAATTGCTCCATTTCTACTCTCCTTACTGTATTGCATTTATTAAGCTCGCTTAACTTTATCGTAAGTATAGCATCCTTAACTCTTCTTGTCAATACTTTTTTTAAATTTTCTTAACTTTTTTTGAAAAGTAATTGAAATTTCCTTAACTTTGCTTTATAATTAATATATAGAGCAAAAAAGGAGGCGAAAGGAAAATGGCAAAATTTAGGGAACGTCTTTTACAGGCTATGGAAATCCGAGGAATGAAGCAAGTCGACTTAGTTGAAGCCACAGGACTTTCTAAGCCCAGTATTAACCAATATGTAAAAGGAGTATATGAGCCTAAACAACAAGCATTGTATAAAATAGCTCATGCTTTGAGTGTCAATGTTGCGTGGCTTATGGGGTATGATGTTTGCATGGAATCATCTAGCTATGAATCTTTAAATGATGAATCTAATCTTAAGAAAAAAGGAGTTATTATCAATGTCCTTGGTCGTGTAGCGGCTGGAATCCCAATCGAAGCTGTAGAAGAGATTATTGATACCGAAGAGATAACTGTGGAGTTAGCCAAAACTGGAAAATTTTTTGGTCTTAAAATTAAAGGTGATTCTATGTCACCCAATATCTGTGATGGAGATATTGTTATTGTTCGCCAGCAAGAAGACGCCGAATCAGGTGATATTGTTATTGCTACAATCAATGGAGATGAAGCAACTTGTAAAAGACTCCGCAAATATAAAGATGGCATAGAACTGATTTCTAATAATCCTAGTTATGCTCCGTTTGAGTTTAGTAACAAAGAAATTTCAGAAAAACCTGTAAGAATTATTGGAAAAGTAATTGAACTGAGGAGAAAATTTTAAAATATTTTGAGCCTACTTTGGGAGTATTGGAAAGGAAGTGATTTGAATGATGTATCCATTTATGACTTTAGAAGACGAAACAGAAGTTGTTCATTCTGAAATGTTGCCAAACGGCGAAGTTAAGGTATATTTTGAGAAACCAGACGAAAAAGATGGTTTTCATCACGCCACATGCTATCTTCCTAGCTACAGATGGGAAGATATTTACGGTTTTGACAATGATGAATTGAAAACCCTGCAAGAATTTACAGAATCAGCGGCACATTTAATTATAGAGTTTTCTCAGGAAGGAGGCTTCGACAGTGCCTCAAATTTTTAAAATTGGCTCTTACAGAGTTTATTTCTGGACAAATGAAGGGAAACCTCTTGAACCTATTCATGTCCACGTATCATTAGGCAAACCAAGTGCTAACTCTACTAAAATCTGGATTACCAAAGCTGGAAAATGCCTTCTTTGTAACAATAATTCCCAAATTCCCGCGAAGACTCTAAGAAACATTATGCGTATGATTGAACTTAGAAATGTGCAAATTGTGGAATCATGGTATCGATATTTTGGAACTATCAATTATTATTGTTAAGGATTAAAAGGAGTATGGGAACAAAGATAGTAAAATTATAGCATTTTTGTCGAAACTACTGTATTTCCGTTATATTCTTTGTTATACTTTATATACAATATAGTTATACAAGGAGGAAATATGTATGAAACACAAGAAACTATTAACCGTAGCTCTATTAGCAATTATGTCATTCAATGTATTTGGTTGTGGTTCTGTGTCTGACGAAGATACAGCAATATCTACGACTGAGACTACAACCGAAGCTACTACCAAGGCTACGACTAAGACCACCACAGAAACCACAACTGAGGCTACTACGGAAGCTACTACCGAAATTACAACCAGTACTATAGAGGAAACCACTACAGAATCTACAGAAGAATCTACCGTAGTTGAAGAAACTGAAGCTACAGAAGAAACAACAGAAGCTTCCACCGAGGATATCTATGATTCTGACGCATATGACAACTCAGAATCTCAAAACAACTATGTGTTAAATACCAGTACTATGAAAATTCATCATCCAGGCTGTTTTTCAGCTAAGCGAATAGCACCAAAAAATTATGCTACATCTAGTGAAAGTCTTGAAGAACTGGAAAGCCAAGGCTATACTACCTGTGGAAATTGCTTTTAGAGGAGGAAATTATTATGAAAAAAAGATTATTAATATTATTAACTCTTGTCTGTATATTATCATTGCCTATCCCTGCCAGAGCCGCAAATCCTAAAAAAATAATTGATTTATATCCTGATGAAACATACACAAAATATGATTTTACAGGTGATGGGAAAAATGACAAGTTTAAGTATGCATACAATAAAAAAATGACACATATAAACTGCTATATAAATGGAAAATTAAAAAGTTCTATTCCATTTGAGGGTCATTTTCCACTTGTTGAGCTATGTTCCCTTAACAAAAACACCGTATTTTTGTTAGTACAAGAAGCTACTACTAGTTCCCGTGAACCATCTCTTTACACATATAGTAGCGGAAAATTTAAAAAGAGCTTTTCTTGTTCAAGCTTTAAAAAGGCTACCCCTTACATGTACGTGCAATATATAGATCCAGGGAAGCTTACCTCTTCTTCGATCACTATGTCTTTTTCTACCTATCCAAATTATAGTAATTCAAAGACATTTAAAAAATCAAATCAAAAATTAAGTTGGAATGTGAAATACAATGTTAAAAATAAAAAACTCTCTTTATCTTCAAGAACATATCTTACTTCTCAAAAGAAGTTTACAGCATTGACAACTTTCAAGACTTCAACAACTGCTCCAACTAGCAAATACAATTCTTTCACTGTAAAAAAGGGAGACAAAGTAACTCTATTGAAAATGTATTGTCCAGCTAAAGGAAAGCAATGGTATAAAATAAGAAAAGGCTCCAAAGAAGGATGGTTCCAAGATTCTAGTAGCAGATTGTTAAAATAATTTAAAATAAAAAAACCGCCCCTGTTGGCGCAGGAACGGTTTTAAATGCAACACATACGAGATGATATTGCTCTGAACACTTACAATATACCATCTTTTATGTGTTTTGACAACTGAACATATGTTTAATTCAAGGAGATGAGATGATATTATGGCAAAAGCTAAAAAGCTAAAATCTGGTAATTATCGTTGCTTGACTTATGCTTATACAGATGGCTCTGGTAAGAGACATTATAAATCTTTTACCGCCCCCACTAAAAAGGAAGCAGAATATTTAGCAGCAAAATTTAACTTAGAAAAGAAAGAAAACTCTGAACAAGATCTCGCAAATATTACTTTTGGAAAAGCTCTGGACGAATACATAAGCAACAGAGAATCTGTTCTGTCTCCTGCTACCATACGAGAATATAAACGAATTCGACGATGTCACTTGCAAGGACTTATGAAGCAAAAAGTAGGTAATATCACGCAGGAAATGATACAGGTTGAAATTAATAAAGAGGCTCAGACTCATGCACCTAAAACAGTGCGTGATATGCACGGCATTATATCGGCGGTTCTTAAAGTATACCGCCCTTCTTTTGCTCTACACACTGATTTACCCAAAAAAGTTAGAACAAAAATATACGTGCCATCTAACGAGGAAGTACAAACTTTAATGCGAGCCGTTGAGGGAGACGTAATGGAGATACCTATTTTACTCGCTGCGTTTGGTCCTATGCGAAGGGGCGAAATTGCAGCGTTAGAAAGTGATCATATCAAGGGAAATATTATTCATGTGGAATGGTCTATCGTCTTAGATTCTAACAAAAGATGGATTAAAAAGAGAACAAAATCTTATGCTGGTGACCGATACATTGAGTTCCCTAACTTCGTGATAGAAAAGCTAAAAGGAATTGATGGCAGAATCACACCACTTAAGCCGTCTCAGATTTCAGACAGATTTTCCGATATTTTAAAGCGTGCTGGCATACATCATTTTCGTTTCCATGATCTTCGCCATTATTGTGCTTCTATTCAGCACGCTATTGGAGTTCCAGACGTTTATATTATGCAACGTGGCGGATGGGCGAGTGACAATGTATTAAAAAATGTTTATAGACACGCTATGGAAGAGATGGACATAGAGATGAATCACAAGACAAATGATTACTTTTCTAGTCTATGCAACACAAGATGCAACACATGATATTACAAATCATTGTTTTGTGCGGTTTTTAATAAGATATGTGCAAGTTCAAGTCTTGTTATCCGCAGTTTTTTTATTTTCTGGATATTTGCTAGGTTTTAGAAAAAGCTTGATATATCAAGGGTTTTGTGAGTTTAAAAATTTAGAATAATTATGAAATATGATAGAAATTTATAAGATTTTGGAATAAAATGCAACACGAAAATAATGATAAGACAAAAGACGTAACAGGGATTTTCCTATTACGTCTTTTTAGTATACAATAATATTATTCTTAAGCAGGATAATTTAAGCGCTCCTCACATATTTCCCCCAATACTTCAGCATAATATTTCTTCGCATAGTACTTCGCCATTGACAAATTCAAGTCCAAATAATTGCCACAATCTCTCTTAGAAGCTCCTGGAATCTCTCCCTCGTACTCTATAATAAATTCCATCATTTCCTTCACTAAGTCAAATATATCCCTTGAGGAAAGCTTTCCAACTAAAATCATATAAAACCCAGTTCGACATCCCATCGGTCCAAAATAAATTGTTTTTTCTTTCCACTCTGAATGATTTCTTAAAAATGTAGCACCCAAATGCTCAATTGCATGAATTCCTGCGGTTCCCATCACAGGTTCTACATTAGGTCTCGTCATTCTAAGGTCAAAAGTCGTAAGTACTTCGCCATTCACTTTATCTTCTCTCGAAACATAAATTCCTGTCAATAAATCCTCATGATTTACTGTAAAGCTTGCTATTTTTTCCATTTTTATCTCCATTCCTTTCTGCTATTGCATTGACGTCTCATCTAGTTGAGCTTTAAACACTCATACGACTAGAGTCTCAAGCATACATTGATGAATTATCTTCTCCACTATTATGATAATCCCCTAAAGAAATCTCTTAACTTCTCTAAAAAGGGTTTATTTTCCTGTTCTGTGGAAACTTCTTCTATGTTTGGATCAATTTTATTTTCTAAGTCTTCTACTTTAGGGATATAAATTTCATTTGTAAGATATGTCTCTGCCAAATTATCTCCGATAATCTTAATCGTATACTTCGCAGTTACTCCCTCCTTTTGCGGTTTTATTGCGAATTTCCATGCAATATTTTTTTCTGCCCCTGAATCTATATTAGCAAAATGAATGCTATTCTCTCCATCTAAAATCTGCCCTCCGTCCTCAAATTCCAATATGGCATCAATCATTTCAACAGGTTCAGAACCAATATTTTTTACAAAAATTTCTATTGTTGCATCTTTATATCCATTCTTTTCATCATTAAGAGATACGTGAGTATCTGCTTTTAACTGAACAGATATAGAATCTCCATCTTTATTAGATACCGCAACCTTTCCAGCATCTTTTATATTTTGCGAATTTTCATCGATTACAATAACTGGTCTGGCAAGCAGAGAATAATAAGAGCTTATACCTTCTGTCTCTATCGCCCCTTTTTTCGTTACATATTGAACAGTGCATTCTTCTTCTAAACCATTTGCAATCCACCAAGCTCCCTCATTGGAAAACTTATCATTCAGTTCTCTTCCTCTCTCCATTGCATAATCTGTTCTCTCCAAAATTCTTCCGATAGAAGCAGATTCTTTGCTCGTAAATCCATATTTCTTTTTTAATACTCCTTCAAGATTCAAGAGAACTACTTTATCTCCTTTAGCGCCAGATAAATACTGGCTAAATTTCATTTCTGCAAATTCTTGTGTACTTTTCATATCTTTTTGTTCAACTTTAGAAAATGCAGTATAAAAGAAACCTTCTCTGCCTTCCTCATAACTTTGTTCTGCTATATTTTTCTTTTCTCCATAGGAATTTAGCCAAGAGCGAATTGTCGATTTTTCCCAGCTTACTGAATTATAGGCCACGCGTCTATCTGTATAGTTTTCTAACTCCTCGTCGGTTAAATCTTGTACATCTACTGTATTCTCCTCGGATTTTTCCTTTGCTTCATAATAGGAACAATAGTCTAATCCTTTTTCCGCCATAGCTACAATATATCCCTCCGTATTTGCTATAATTTTCCACTTAATTGGCTCATATAAAAAATAAGAGGTACCATAAATGTTTTCTACTTTATGATATTTATTCCCATCAATGAATGCATCTCCGTTTTCATCATAATCCGCATCTATAATATCATTTGTCAATCTATCTCCTGTAATCTGTGTCTGTGGATAACTTCCAAAATAAATGCAAGAATATACTGTTGATTTCATATCCTCATCATAAACTGGATTTAAACTAGTTTCTTCTGATACTACCTCCGTATCTTCGGAATCTATCTGAGTTTCCTCTTGTAACTCTTCATCATCAGCATCCACCGATTGTTCTAATTTTGTCATAGTCTCTTCTGAATCTTCCCCATTTTCTTCTTCTGTATTTTCTAGTGATGTCTCTTCTGGCGTTTCTGATTCCGTATCGTCTGTTTCTACTGCTTTCACTGCTGTAATTCGTTGTTCTGTATAAAATAAAGAAAATTTTTCCATCTTTATAACACCAAAAGAAGCGACTAGTGTCAAAACAAAAAGAAGTATTTTTATCTTTGGGTTTCCCTTCATCTTCTTCCCTCCTAAATACTATCTTCCTTTGAATTTTATCTCTACACTTGAGACCCTACCACATAACTTCTTACTAAGTTATATTATACTTTTTATATTGTACTTTATTTTTCCACGATTCTCAACAAAAATATTATTTTTTCTAAATGGATTATGAAATTTCATATTTTCGGTAAATTACTTTCCTTTTCCTTATTCTATTGACAATATCGCATAAATCTGATATAAATTGATAAGACGATTTTATAAATTTATCGTAAATCCATATATTATCTGATATTCAAATTTTTCTGAATATTAGATAAATATAACGTAAAATATATACAAGATAAATATCTTATTTATATAAAATTAATATGTCATTTTTCTTTCTTTATATTCTTACTAAAAATAGAAAAATATTGTGGGTTTATGCGCTAAAATACATTTTTTTATTTTGCATATTTACGAATTTTATGGTATTATAACGTTATCTAAGGAGGAATTGTTATGAACGAACTAGATGTCTATAAAAAGAGAATTAAATTACTGCGTGTAGAACAAAGTAAAACCCAATCTGAAATTGCTGCTTATCTTGGCACCTCACAAACTATGTATGCTAGATATGAACGTGGTGCAAACGAACTTCCAATTCGTCATCTCATCGCACTCAGCAAATATTATAATACATCGACAGATTATATTTTAGGACTTTCTGAACAAAAGCAATCTCTATAATTTTGTTCAGCCAAAAACTTTGGCTCAAAAGCTCGCTTTTGAGCTTTTTTACTTTTAACTAAAAATATCCTATATATCATGTCAAACTACCCTTCTATCCATCCTCTATTTATCCCTGCGCCATCTTTCATTCTAAAATTGACGCAGGGATTCTTATTCCAATAATTCCCAATAGGAATATTAATAAATTATATTTCTATCTTTATTTGATATGCTGTAAGCCAATAATTTATTTGAATCATAAAAGCCAATAGCTGTGGTCCTGCCATTAATTGACCATACCAAGGTTTTCCATAATCAGATGGACTTTCTATAAACTGTCTCACCTTTTTCTCATCGAGAAATTGTCGAATTGGTGATTCTGTATTTTCGAGTATTTCTGTCAGACGCTGTCCAAGCATTTTTTCATATTCTGGATGATATGTTTTTGGATATGGACTCTTTTTTCGATAAAGTACTTCCATCGGCAAATATGATTTTCCAGCATCTCTTAATAATCCTTTTACGATTTGATTTTTGCATTTCATCTCCCAAGGTACATTAAATACATATTCTAATATTCTATAATCTGCAATCGGAACTCTAGCCTCTAGTCCTGTATGCATACTAGTTCTATCCATACGATCTAATAATGTTGTCATAAACCATTTTATATTTAAATATGATATTTCTCTTCTCCTCGCTTCTTGTCTCGATTCCCCATATAAAGTAGGAGTCTCCTTTACTGTTTTTTCATATGCCATATGTGAATATTCTTCTAATGGCAGTTTTTTAATCCACTCATCCTTCAATAATATTTTTCTCATTTCCATTGTCTTCGACCACGGAAAAGCATCACACTCAAAATCCTCTTTCCTATGGAACCAAGGATATCCACCGAATATCTCATCCGCACATTCTCCTGTTAATGTCACTTTATTATATGGCTCTACTTTTGTGCAAAAATATAATAAAGAAGATTCCACATCTGCCATGCAAGGCAAATCTCTCGCATCTACCGCTTTATACAAAAATTGTTCTAACTTTTCATTATCACATTCCAAATATACATGATTTGTTTTAGAATACTTCACCATCTCATCTACCCAATACTTATCTTGAGTTGGCTGAAAGCGACTCGCCTTAAAATAGGTATCGTTACCCTCAAAATCAAAAGAAAATGTGCGAAGTTCTTTTCCCTGTTTTTGTAATTCCTTCGCACAGATTGCCGTGACAAGAGAACTATCTACTCCACCAGATAAAAATGTAGAGATGGGAATATCCGACAACATTTGACCTTTTACAGAATCTTCTAAAAGCCACGCCGTCTTTTTTACTGTTTCTTCATAGGAATCCTCATGATGCCTACTCTCCAACTTCCAGTAAGCGATATCTCTCATATTTTCTTCTTTTATTTCTAAAAAATGTCCTGGAAGTACCTCATTTATTCCCTGAAATACTCCCTTTCCATAGCTCTTCGCAGGTCCAAGTGCGAGTACTTCGCAAAGTCCCTCTTCATCTAAAACAGGATGGCATTTTGGATGCACAAAAATACCTTTCATCTCAGAAGAGAAGATAATTTCACTTCCTTTTTTTGTGTAAAATAATGGTTTCACTCCAACATGATCTCTTGCTAAATAAAGTGTTTTCTTATATTCATCCCATATTGCAAAGGCAAAAATCCCATTTAACTCTTTTACAAAATCAATTCCGTATTTCATATATCCCGCTAAAATAACCTCCGTATCGCTTGTCGTGTAAAACTCTACTCCCTCTCTCTGCATTTTCCTTTTCAAATAATGCATATTATAAATTTCTCCGTTATAGGAAATCGCACATTCTCTTCCCTCTTCCACTCGCACCATCGGTTGTTGTCCGCTTATTAAATCAATAATTGATAGACGAACATGGGCCAATCCACAATTACATTTTATATAAATTCCCTCTCCATCTGGTCCTCGATGTTTTTGTACTCGATTCATATCTTCTAAAATGCAATTCCACTTTTCTCTCTCCGCCTCGTAATTATTTTTGTAATTAAAAAAGCCTGCAATTCCACACATTTTTTCCCCTCCATTTTCTATTCTCTAATATAACTCTTTCCAATTTCCACTCCTGATATTTACATTTTTATTTTAAAATAAAAAAATTCATAAAATATTTTCATTTTAAAACTACAGTATGCATTACATATAAAATACATCTACTTTAAAATATCTAAATAAGGAAATGTCTAAATCAATATTTCTTATCAAATACTATACTATTGATAATCACATAAATCCCTCTTCTTAATATCCTAAATATCAATCTATATATATTAATTAGTTTGAGATAGAAAATGGACTCTGCACAACAGGCTGATATTGTTTGCCTTCTCTCGCTGCCATAATTGTCGGAATTAAAAGCTCCATATGAGCTACCATGGAATTTGGCTTTTTCACTGGGTCATCTTGCCCAAATGGGATGAAATATACATACTTTGCCTGAAGAAGTGCTCCTATATTTTTTAGATTCATTCCGAGTGCATCATTTGTCGAGAGGGCGATGACAACAGGTTTTTCGTTTCTAAGCTGCGCCTTTGCCGCCATTAATACAGGGGTATCTGTAATTCCGTTTGCAAGCTTTGCCAATGTATTTCCTGTACATGGAAGCAAAACTAGCACATCGAGCAAACTTTTCGGTCCGATTGGCTCTGCTCCCTCGACTGTCAAAATCGGCTCTTTTCCTGTTATCTCTTTCGCTTTTTTCAAAAATTCTTCTGAGTTTCCAAAACGGTTTTTCGTATGAGCAGATGCTACTGAAAAAATAGTATATAAATCTGCTTCCTCTTCTCTTAATCGTTCTAACTGAGCAAATACTTTTTTATAAGTACAAAACGAGCCTGTAAAGGCAACACCAATTTTTATATTCTTTAACATAGCTATACTCCCTCTTTTTACTATAATTTATGACATAAGTTTTCCTTTCTCTCTACAATAGATTGACAGCAGAGTTGCCTACTAATTAACTGATACCAAAGCAAAAATTATCTTATTTGCTCTCTAATATATTGCGCAAAAATCATCGCTGCTGCCTTTGGCGCATATTTTTCTGGAATTTTTGGATAAACCTGATAATCTATTCCACATTCTGCCGCCCATATTTTTTCTTCTACACGGGTGGACACAATATCAAAAACAAGCATATCTTTATCACATACTAAGAAACATTCCTTTCTAATAACAGGGACTGGAATCGTGTGAAAAAGTAGCTGCTGCTCTTTCATATGAAATATAAGCTTCTCAAAAGATATAACCGAAAATCCTGTTTCTCTCGCCTGACAAATTTCCTCTTCCTTGATCGTACAGATTGTTACTCTCGCATCCAACGCCTGAAGTCTTCTTGCAATCGCTTTTCCACATTTTCCATAGCCCATTATAAGACAATTACTCTCATAAATGGCACCTTTATATTTCATCATCGCCTCTGCGATAATTCCCTCCGCCGCAATCTGTGCATTCTGAACTGCAATTTTTTCCTCCTGCAAAAAATCAAATACTCTTACTTTTTTTCTTTCTAGCTCCTGTTTCACGGAATTTGGAATTTTGCTTGAGAAAATCATCTGTCCTCTTTTTCCTTTACAAATAAGCTTGCGTATTCTATCCTCTGATAAAGCAAATGGTGTAGGAAGGACAATAATTTGACATTTTGATAGAAGCTCCTCAAAGGAATTTCTTTTCTGATTATCACATAAAAATACAGAATATCCCCATTTTTGAAAAATTTGACCAATATATTGCTGTCTCTTATCTCCCAATAAAACTCCTATATAATTTCCCTCCATCTGCTCTCCTCCCATTTTTTTGTTCTCTGATAATATATGCAGGTTGTTTAAAAGCCGTGTCTTTTCTGATAATTTATAATATACCTGTCAATCTATATGCTTGTTTTTTAAAAATGAATGCGCTATAATCAGCGTAAGTTTTAACAAAGGATAGAAAATATATTTAAGAGCAAGGCTAATTTATCTCCTCTTCTAAAAGCATAGGAGTTTTTTTAGCCAAAAACTTATAAGAAAGAAGGATACTATTATGATTCAAGATATCTCACCTCATGTTTTACATAACGAATTTCAAATCAAAAAAATTCAACCAGACGATTTTTTGCTCCTATTTAACAGAAAAAATCATATTCTCTTAAAGGAGGAAAAAAATACTCTCTCTTTTTTAAGATTTAAAGATTTTCCAGAAGAATTCTCTTCTTTCTTTATAGAGGAACCAGAATTTTTATTTTCCATTGATGATAAAAATTTTTTTATGACAGATTATATAAAGGATATGCAAAATAGCATTTCTCTCCATGATTTTTCCATCCAAGTTCACCCTATCTCTATCTTTCGAACCTTCCAACCTGGCTATTATGGATTTGCAGGAATTACCGCCCATCATATTTATCGTTTTCGAAAATCAAGAGCTTTTTGTGGATTTTGCGGCACTCGCATGAAAAAGAGGGAAACAGAGCGGGCTATGATTTGTCCAAATTGCAAAAATATAGAATACCCCAAAATATGTCCCGCTGTCACAGTCGCTATTATAAACGAGAATAAGCTTCTCATGGCACAAAATATTATCTCGAAACGCTATGCACTTATCGCAGGGTACGTAGAAATTGGTGAGAGCTTTGAGGACACAGTAAAGCGCGAGGTAATGGAAGAAGTTGGACTAAAAATAAAAAATATTCGCTACTATAAGAGTCAGCCTTGGGCATTTAGTGAGACAGCCATGGTCGGTTTCTTTGCGGAGTTAGACGGGGATGAACAGTTTTCCCTTGACACAACAGAGCTCTCCAATGCAAAATGGGTTACAAGAGATGAGATTCCAGATTATCCGACAACTAGCTTAACCTTTGAGATGGTTTCTCTCTTCAAAAAGGGAGAAGTACCTCCTTATCTCTCAGATCACAAAAATCTTGATTTTAACTAAAGAAAGTATCAACATCTATAATAATTTTAGGAGGAATGAATTATGTTCCGTATGTGGGGAAAAATATTTAAAAAAAATAGACTTATAAAAGATACTGTCATTGAAATATCGGATTGCTCTATAAACCGAACAAAAAAGGTTTTCTCTTCTGTTGACCAAATCTGCTATGAATTTGACCTTCAATCACCGATTTGGCTCGATTCCACAAAAAAAGATTTTATTTTATATGATAAGGCTCGCTTTTATCAAGATAGCTTTATTGAGAGCATTGATTTTGACTATTTAGAAATTCAGGTAATAGAGGAAGAATACTAATCCATTAATAGGTATACTTATACTCACTAAACATACCTCATTTTATACTATACAAGTTAAAACAACTTTATTGTTTCATAAGGTATAAAAGTTATTTCTTTTATTATAGAAATTGTGCCTCCAAGCAGTAGAAAAATGAATTATAGTATAAAATATGTACTTTACTTGGAGGGTATTGTGAGGGAATACTGGATTATTGATCCTAAAATGAAAAGAACAATAGTTTATCATTATGAAATACCTGCTATTTTTTCTTTTTCTGATTCTATTTAAGTTGGGAGCTTTCTAATATTTATAAATTATAGTAGGTAATTCTTTAAAATAATTATATCAAAAGCAAAAAACAGACCATTATACACAAAATAAATATAATGGTCTGCTTTCTCCTTTTTATTTTTTCTTTTTCTCCCCCAAATCTAAAGTCGAGCCAAACTTATATCCCTCACTCTCTAAAAATGTGAGAACTTGATCTAGAGCTTCAGTGTTGGAGCTTGATACATTGTGAATAAGAGGAATGGCTCCATTATGATGATTATTTTTATAATATTCTATTACATAATCCGCCCCTGGCTGATTATTCACATCATAATCTAAATATGCCATACTCCAAAAAATCGTCTTATATCCCATATCTTTTGTAACTCGCATTGTTCTCTCGCTGTACTCTCCCATCGGTGGACGCATTACCTTATCCATCTCGTAGCCTGTCGCTTCCTTCATATACTCTGCACATTCCAGTAATTCAAGTTTATTATCTCTGGCAGATTTTTCTGGCATACTTGGATGATGCACTGTATGATTACCTACAATATGCCCCTCTTTTTTCATTCTCTTGACTAAATCAGGCTCATCTTTAATAAACGGTTTCGTGACAAAAAATGTCGCAATCGCCTTATGCTTTTTTAAAATATCTAATATTTTAGGCGTATACCCGTTCTCATACCCACAGTCAAATGTAAGATATATTATTTTCTCCTTATCCGTATCCTTGACAGCTTCATCAATATAAAAAGCATCGTAAAGCTCAAGATTTACCTCCTTTTGGGCTTCTGGCTGTTTATGCTCCTTGTTTCGCTTAAACCACCAGGAATATTTCGTATTCGGATATCCATTATAATCTCGACTCGAAGCAATATCTTCTTTATTTTGACCTGCATCCTTATTCGAGGAATTAGATGTACTCGAATTATCTGCAGTACTCTCCTTAAGCTCTTTTGATGTAGTTTGCTCTGCCTTATTTGTACTGGTATCACCTGAAGAGACAGCACTTTGCTGTGAGTTATTTATATTTCCAATTACGGCTTCACTTTTCTCCTGTTCCTCAATTTTCTGTGCCATTTTGTAAATAACTCCATTTTCTCCTGTCAGATTTTTACATCCGCAGGCTACAATAGCAAATACAAACCATATTACTGATATTGCAATAATATACTTCTCTATCCTCAATCAGATTCCTCCACGGTCTCTTATCTTACTTCATCCTATGAATTTTCCAGCTCTTTTAATACTCTTTCTGTTATTTTCATCTATACTCTCCGAGCATATCATGTCCTGATGGAATATTCTTATTCATCAAAATAATCTTTTAATACTTCCTCCACCAATTTTTCTTCTTCCCTCGTCACTCTAGCCTTCATTCTTGAGTCATCCTTTTTCATTCTAGCTGTGGCAACCTCAGACATTCTGTCATCCTCCGCAGAGCTTGTCCTCTTTCTTCTTCCATAAATATTTTCCGTCTCATCTGCATATAGATGATTTTTCAAAATATTTTCGAGATAATCTTTAATATTATACGAAATATTTTCCCTCTTTTTCGAAATTTGGAATATCGTTCGGAAAATGTTGAGCACGCCTGCAAAGAGTAAACCTGCAAATAACGTCGTATATACAATTTGCATATCTCTTCCCACAAAAATAGAGTACAATGCTCCATATACTCCAATCAACATACATAGATTCATCATCTGTTGAACAATTACTTCCCACGTACTTAGTTTAAAAATGAGAATCTTTTGTTTTTCTAATTGGCGACCCACAAAGGAATCGATATCTTGCACTTGTACTCCAAGCTTCCCGTAATTTTGATATTTTTTCTTTAATGTCAAAAGCCAGCGTTTCCTGGTTCTTCCTATCTCCTGTGTCACAGTCAGCATATTCGCATATGTAGCACCCAAAATAATTTGGCTTACGATGCCAATGGCAAAGCAAATCGCCATTCCTTTCCAATACATCGTGTTTGAGATAATAAATTGTAACATAAAAAGCCCCCTTTTCACTTAATAACAAAATAATTATATCTTGAAATGGTAAATTTGAAAAGATAAAAGAGAGTGTCAAATTCTTTTATAATCTCTGCATTTATCACATATTTTCTTATTTTTCACTAATTACTTTCTGATACTGTATATACCAAAAGACTAGAGATTTATGCCTTGTATTTCAATTAATATTTCTTCAAATTATATGATAAAACAAAAAACCGACTTATCCTACATCCAATGCTATAAAATAAGTCGGTAGCTCCCTTAATAAATCTACTAAAACACTCCTCGCCTTTTTATTTAAAGAGTAATATAAAAAACAGTATTATTTCATTTTTAAAAACATTGCCGCAAGAAGCTTCATTGTGTGAATAATCGCCTGCTTTTCAAACTGCTCATAGCTCATCTGTGCACTGTCATCTGCTTTGTCTGAAATAGCACGAATTACAAGGAAAGGAATATGATTTAAAAATGCGACCTGAGCCATCGCAGCCCCCTCCATCTCTGCACAATAACCACCAAAATCACGGATAAGCTGCTCTTTCTTCGCAGAACTTTGAATAAACTGATCTCCACTAATAACACGTCCGACAAAACAATGAATATCTGAATTTACTGTCTCACAAGCTTCCTTTGCAGCCTTGATTAATCCCTCATCTGCCCTAAAAATATACGTGTCCATACGCGGAATCTCACCTTTTTTATATCCGAAACCTGTCGCATCCATATCATGCTGCATCGCCTCACTAGAAAGAACGATATCTCCGATAGATAGCTCAGAGTATAATCCCCCTGCAACTCCCGTATTAATTAACGCTTCCACCTTAAATACATCAACCAAAATCTGCGTACAAATAGCCATATTTACTTTGCCAATTCCACTGCGAACAACTACCATAGGATGCTTCCATAATATTCCCTCACAAAATACCATACCTGCAAGTACGGTTGTTTTGACATTTTTCATCTCACTTTTTAACATTTCTACTTCTTCTTCCATCGCACCGATAATGCCGTATTTTCTCATTTTCTATCTCCTTCTCACATTCATATTCTACTTTCATCTTCCTTGGAAGAAATATCATTCTCATAATATATGTTCATTTTAAAATAGCAATAACAGAAAGTCAATCCAAAGAAAAATATAAAAATTGATTTCCATAAAAGAATAAGAGAGCTACCTTCTATAGATAGCTCCCTTATTCTTTTATTTTTTCTTTTTTGGTTGTTTTGTATTTTCTTTTATAAGCTCCACAATAGTAGAAACCGCATCATTTAATTTACTTTCCATCAAAGCCTTCTCATAAGTCTCTCTCTCATCATAGACATAGGAGAGCGCATCTACAAGAGTCTTGCTTGTAAGTTCTTCCTCCTGCAATACATAACTATATCCAGATTTCTCGAACGATGCCGCATTCAAAATCTGGTCTCCACGACTTGCCGCTGCAGAGAGTGGAATCAAAATATTTGGCTTTTTAAGAGCAAGAAGCTCACAGATAGCATTAGCTCCAGCTCTGGAAATAATAATATCTGCTGCCGCAAATAAATGTGTTAAATTTTCCTGTACGTACTCAAACTGTACATATCCTGGCTTTCCATATAAAGACTTATCAAGATTACCTTTTCCGCAAAGATGAATTACTTGAAAACGCTTAAGCAAAATATCAATGCTCTCTCTAACTGCATTATTAATTACTACAGAGCCCAAACTTCCTCCAATAATAAGAAGAATTGGCTTATCCGCTTTAAAATTGCAAATCTCTAAAGCTTTTTCTTTCGAACCATGAAATAATTCCTCACGAATCGGAGAGCCTGTAAGCACTGCCTTTTCCTTTGGAAGATGATTCATCGTCTCTGGGAAATTACAGCAAATCTTTGTAGCCGCACCAGACTTAATACAAATTTTATTTGCTAAACCCGGTGTCATATCAGACTCATGTAAAATAGCTGGAATCTTCTTTGTCTTCGCTGCCAAGACAACTGGCACTGTGACAAATCCTCCCTTAGAAAAGATAATATCTGGCTTTACCTTACGGATAACCTTTAACGCATCAAAATATCCCTTCATCACCTTAAATGGGTCAGTAAAGTTTTTAGGATCAAAATATCTACGAAGCTTTCCAGAGGAAATACCATAATAAGGAATTCCCACATCTTCGATTAATTTTCTCTCCATTCCATTGATAGAACCAATATAAGAAACCTCGTATCCCTCTTTTTGAAGAGTTGGGATCAAGGCGATATTCGGTGTTACGTGACCGGCTGTACCGCCACCTGTCATAATAATTTTCTTCATAAAAGTCCCTTCGCCTCCTAGAGCAAAACTATATTTATTATTTATTTGCTTTGTAAAGCATCAAAGCAGTTGCTAACTGATCTGGACATGATGTCCCTTTAAAATTACAATCAATTCCTTTTAGTTTGGCAATTACATCGTCAATATGCATTCCCTTTACTAAAGATGAGATACCAGATGTATTTCCAGCACACCCTCCAATAAATGTAACCTTCTGAATAATATCGTTTTCTATGTCAAAATGTATTTCTCTAGCACATACGCCTTTTGTCTTGTAAACCATTTCCCTACCTCCATTATACATTGTAGCTATTATAATGGAAGAATTTATACTGTAAAAATATATTCTGTCATTTCATCCTAAATAGCTACTGTTTTACTATCTCCTGTTTCCTTCTGATTATAACAGCTATCCCCTTTGAATTACAAGGTCTTTTACGAATTTTGTTTATATTGTTCATAGATTATTATTACGTAGGACAGTATTTTCCAGTTCACATTAAGTTTATTATATAAAATAAAACTTCCACCTCTATTATAACATATTCTGCAATACTCGCAACTTTATACCGATACAATTTAAAGGATTTTTCTAACTATCCACTCAAACTAAATTCATGATATAATTTACTGTGAAAGTTCCTGTCAAGCCCCAAGCAAATTAAGTTTGCTCATATTTAATTCAGCATTTTATAGATGAACCTAGAGCGATTGCCTAAAATGCGAATACAGATGAAATTTCAGGAACACCTTAGCACGGAACAATCACATTTTCCTTTGTACGTGGTGCCTGCGACAGCAGACATATCAGTTTATAAATAATATAAAAAAATTTAAAAGGAGATTTTTATGATTACAATTATTTCCCCAGCAAAAAATATGAAACCAAATAAAGTGAATTACGCTCTAAGCATTCCTGTATATTTAGAAGAAACAAAAGAAATTATTTCTGTTCTTCGGAAATATTCTCCGTGGGATTTACAAGAATTGATGAAAATAAATGAATTACTCGCTGAAGATAGTGCCGACCGTAATATGACTATGAAATTTGACGCAAATGGATTCCCTGCTCTTGAGACTTATAACGGAATTCAATATAAGTATATGAATCCAAAAAGCTTTTCCAAAGAAGAGAGAGCCTTTGCCCAAAATCATATAAGAATTTTAAGTGGCGCCTACGGTATTTTAAAACCATATGATAGTATTTACGAATATCGCTTAGAAATGCTGACAAAATTAAAAATTGGGAATTTTAAAAATCTATATGAGTACTGGAATCGTCTTCTATACGATGATATCGCTGCACAGACTAACTGTATTATTAATCTAGCTTCTACAGAATACAGCAAATGTATCAAAAAATATATATTACCGCATGACCGCTTTATTACCTGTACATTTAAAGTTTATAATAAAGGAAAATATAAAGTTTTGGCAACTGCCGCCAAAATGGCACGCGGACAAATGGTTCATTATATCGTGGAAAATAAAATTGATACACCAGAATTGCTAAAAGATTTTGATATTGATGGATATGTATTTCAAGAAAAGCTATCTAGTGAGACAGAATACGTTTTTCATCAGCACTAATATTGATAGACAAAATCACATAAACTCAGTTTTCCTTATCGCTTGACAGAGATTTTATTGTAAATTTTTTACATTTTATAAAAATAGCTTGACAGAAGAAAAAATTTAGTATAGAATAGACGAAGTATCTAGGTGATTTTATTTAGATATGTTTCAATAATCAAGTCTTAAAGCTTCCGTGCAACCGGGGAGATAGCGGTGCCCTGTCGCCTGCAAGCCGCTACAGCAGGGGTGATGGATATGCCTAGGGCTTCTATTTGTGGAGCTGCCCTTTATAAGTGGCGTTGACGTTTGGGTCTTGCGCAACGGGACCTTATGAACCGTGTCAGGTCAGGAATGAAGCAGCACTAAGTAAGTCATCCCGTGTGACGCGAGGGTGCCTGAACCGAGTTAACTGTAAAGGTTACGTCTGTGAATAGTCGTTCAAAGCAATCCGCACGGATTAAAATATACAATAAATTAGAATGGGAGTTTCCATTCTATTTTTTTATGCCAACAAAAAACCGCCTAACTCACGACTAAAGTCATGGGTATGCAGCGGTCCATTATCAAAAATCTTTTTTTTCTTCTCCACTTTCCTTTAAGACTTCTATTTCCTTTAGCTGTTTCTTTTTTTCTTTTTGGATTTTTCTGAGTTCCTTGAAAAACTCACTTAACATCGCCGAACATTCCTCCTGCAAAATACCCTCTGTCAATTCTACCTGATGATTAAACTCTTTTACTTGAAGCAGATTCAGGACAGATCCCGCACATCCCGCCTTTGGATTTCGACTTCCGATGACGACTCGCAAAATTCTCGCCTGAACAATCGCTCCAGCACACATTTGACACGGCTCTAATGTAATATACATCGTACAATCTTCCAGCCGCCAATCTCCAAGCTTCTTACTCGCCTTTGCGATAGCCAAAAGCTCCGCATGTGCCAGCGTCGTCTTATTTTTATTCCTCTTATTATATGCCCTCGCAATAATTTTATCTTCATACACAATAACACAGCCAATCGGAACATCCCCAATCGCTGCCGCCTTTTTTGCCTGTTTAATGGCCTCTCTCATATATTTTTCATCGCTTGTCATTTTCTTTACCTCTCAGAATTTTTTCGATCATCTGTCAGATATTAGAAAATATTTTAACATCCCGCATCATTTTATGTCAATTATTTTTCCTATGCTTTACTATAAATTCCCCTTTCCTATAAATTCCCCTTTCTTGATTTTCTCGAAATCGAAAATTTCCAGTATATTATAGGTTATGAAATAATGAGAAGAGACGCCGAGAGAGCAAACAGATATCTCCTGCGCAAACACGTTCGTTCCCGCGATTTTTCGATATACATAGCTTTGCTGCTTTCGTGAAACTCGCTCCGCTCAGACAGTCACTTTCGCAGCAAAGCTATGTATATCGAAAAATCGCTCCACTCTCTATCGTTTGCGCAGGAGATATCTGTTTGCTCTCTCGGCTGTGTACTGGCAAAACAATAGGGAATATCTTGTTGTAGAAACGTGAAAAAATTTTAGATGTCATATATTCCGTTAGTTCTTTCTATAATCTATAAATAATTAAGAAAACTTTCTCTATTTCCTCTCTATTACTGTGTATTTCGTATCATTTCTTTCTTTCCATTTAATTTCTAGTTTTATAGATTTTGGTTTATCTAAATCTGCAAGCAATGAATATCCAGCAAATGATGGGAAAGAAGGGGCTATTATATTAAGAAAAATTCGTTCTACATTTATTTCGTCTCCATCTGTAGAATCCCAAAACCCATAGTTTCCCACATCCATATATTCATCATCTGTCCAGCCATCTATACTAGTTTTCACATATATTTTTTCAGGAGCATGCAACCCATAATAATAAATATCTAATTCCCATACATGTTCTGGATTATCTGTTAGTCCCTGATGGCATACCATTTTCCAAGATCCAGACGAATCCCGCTTAGAAATATAATGAGTTCCTATTAAAATTCTCGATAAAATGAAAATTATCAATAATATGACTAATTTTTTTTGATGTTTTTTAATAAATTTTTTTATATTCATACTGTCCTTCTTTAATATTTCTAACGAAATCTTATAATTCTAAAAGCACTTTCCTTTTTTCGGCACATTTCTCCTACGTCATTTCGTATATTATTTTTCAACGACAAAAAGTCCTGTAAAATAATTATCCGAATACATCTTTTCTGCCTCCGCTTCTTTGACTAATTCTAAGCCCATACCATCAATTCGATACTTGTAGAGTTTCGCACTTGAATAAGTTGCTGTATCTGAAAGAATATAAAGATATTCTCCTACTCTTACCATATGATCTACTCCATGCCCCAGCTCATAATTTTTTTGTTCATTTGTTTTAAGATTAACAAAAGAAATACTTCCAACCTCTCCGTGTAATAAATCAAACTGCGAAACAATCAACATATCTTCATAAATATCCAAATCTAACGGATAATCTTTTTCTAATGTTATTGTTTCTATTTTTTTATCCTTTACTAAGTATGCGCAAACCGTATTATTGGGTAATTCCGTTTCACTATTATATGTATTTGAAAAATAAATCTTATTTTCAAATGCAATTATTTTATCCTGTGTATCTCCATATTGTGAAAGATTTATTTCATCGGTCAATTGAAAGTTCGAATCATAAACATACATATATGATATCTTTTTTTTATTTTCTTTTGTTTTATCGGTATACATCTTTGTCCCAAATGCATAAAGCTTTCCCTGATAAGCCAAAACCTGTGTCATATAGATATCTTCGATTTTTTGCTCTTCTACTTTTCCTGTTTTTTTATTACATTTACCAATGTATGAGTAACCATTCAAATTACTACAAGTATAAATATTCTCGTCATCTACAGATAAACCATACATTCCTATTTGATTAA
>CAYTNV010000011.1:0-95927 GCA_964439395.1 uncultured Blautia sp.
GGAACGCAACGTGTTGGAAAGGGAAAGAACGGTCTTCTGACGGATGGCGTCTCCTCCCAAAAACCATTCTACTTTGTCTATTTCAAAATCTATACTCACAGAACATATAAAACCTAACACAAAAATTATTGATGTAACTCAAAAAGAAAGGACGTGATATTATGCTACTTCGCTGTATTCAATCAGAAAATTTAAAGCTAAGACATTCGATTATTTATCTCGCTTGTATCCTTCTTCCGATTATTCCAGCAATTATGGGAACATTTAATTATCTACAAAATATCGAAATTTTGACCAAAGGCTGGTATTCCCTTTGGACACAGATTACCCTCTTTTATTCCACCTTCTTTTATGCACCACTAGTTGGACTGTACGCCTCCTATCTATGGAGATTAGAACATATGGGACATAACTGGAATACGATTATGAGTGCCCCTGTATCCATTTCCTGTCTCTATTTTGGAAAATTAGCGATTGTATTTAAGGTTACTATTATCACTCAAGTTTGGATTAGTATTTTGTATTTTATAGCAGGAAAACTTTGTCATCTTCCAGGACTTTTCCCTCCTGATATTCTTATCTGGATTGCCAGAGGAACACTCGCTGCTCTCGCCATCGGCTCTTTGCAACTTTTCTTATCGATGATTATCCGAAACTTTGCGATTCCAATTGGTATCGCATTAATTGGAAGTGTTCCAGCTCTCATTATTACAAAAAGAAATTTTGAATTCTTTTGGCCGTATAGTCTTATGTTAGTCGGCATGAACTCAAATAAATCTTTAGACACATTGACAGGAATGCAAAATATTATATTGTTCTTTGTATCAGTTTTTGCTTTTTTCTTTCTCTTTTATATTATCGCAATTATTTATTTGAAAAAAACAGATGTAAAATCTTAAACAAAAAAAGTTAAGAAGTGAGACCATTACAAAATATAATTACAGTCTGTTTGACTTATATCAATTATATTATATGAAAAATTTATTTTACAATATCCCACTTCTTAACTCTCTAAACTAACATGCCTGCTATTGCAGGCACCACCATAACGAAAGTCCGATTGCTCCGTGCCAAGGCACTCTGGAAATCACACCTGTATTCGCACTCCAAGCTATCGCAAAGAAGTTCGATTCACTAGGCTCGAAAATACCTCGCCAAGTTCCTTCGAACGAAATTCGCACGAAGTTCGAAAACACCTCACTAAGTGATCTACTTACTATGCAGGTTAGTCTGTCAAATATGCAGACAAATCCAAATAAATTTGTCTTTATCTGCCCGCTTGAAAAGGACTTTCACAGTAACTTTTTATTATCAATTACTATGCTCGCACCACTTTACAATTCTTTTTATAAAAAGCAATTCCATATTTTACAATTTCTCTCATACCATCATCTACAAGACTAGCTTCATACTTATTCTGCTCAATCTGCTTTAATGCCTTAACACAAGCTTTCTCCAGATTTTTATCCTGTGCATATTTCGATAACTACTCCTTATATGTAGTGAATATTTCATTTTAGGCATAAAATACCTCCTTAGTAGATTTTGGCTATTTCCCTTGTCTACTTAGGAGGTATCATCTAATTTTTGGCATCTCCCCTACTGTTTCAAAACCAAATATTTCACAAAGGGAGTATCCTCAACATATAAAATTAAATATTATTCTAAGAGTGTATAAAATTTCTAACCGTTTCATATACTCCCTTGCCGTCCAATCCGTATTTCTCAAGCAATTTTACAGCAGGTCCCGACTCTCCGTACACATCATTTATTCCGATTCTCTTTAGTAAAACTGGAACCTTTTCAGAGAGAACTTCTGATACGGCACTTCCAAGTCCCCCGATAATAGAATGCTCCTCAACTGTCACGATCTTTTGGCATTCTCTCGCTGTTTCTATAATCAAAGATTCGTCGATAGGCTTAATCGTGTGAATATTTATTACTTTAGCCTGGATTCCCTCTTCCTCTAATAGTTTTGCCGCCTCTAATGCAGAATTCACGCAGAGTCCTGTCGCAATGATCGCAATATCTTTTCCTTCTCTTAGCACAACTCCCTTGCCAATCTCAAACTGATAGTCTGGCGTATCATTAATGACAGGAACTGCGAGTCTTCCAAATCGAAGATATACAGGACCGTCCATCTCATACGCAGCCTTCACCGCCGCTTTTGCCTCTATATCATCACATGGATTTAAAACTGTCATGCCTGGAATGGTTCTCATAAGAGCAATATCCTCGTTGCATTGATGTGTCGCTCCGTCTTCTCCTACTGAAATACCCGCATGGGTGGCTCCAATCTTTACATTTAGATGCGGATATCCAATAGAGTTTCTAATCTGCTCGAACGCTCTTCCCGCCGCGAACATCGCAAAGGAACTGGCAAATGGCACCATTCCTGTTGCGGCAATCCCCGCCGCAATTCCCATCATATTGCTCTCTGCAATTCCACAATCAATATGGCGATCTGGAAATTCCTTTTGAAAAACAGCTGTCTTTGTAGCTCCTGCCAAGTCGGCATCTAGGACAATAAGATCTTCATGAGCCTTTCCAAGCTCCACAAGTGCATTTGCATAGCTCTCTCTCGTCGCAATTTTCTTTCCTTCACTCATAATCTTACCCCCTCACTTCTTCACTCAACTCGCGCATCGCAAGCTCATACTGTTCATCATTTGGTGCTTTTCCGTGCCAGCCGACCTCATTTTCCATAAAGGAAACTCCTTTTCCCTTTACCGTCTTCATAATGATTACTGTAGGTTGTCCTTTTATCTTTCTTGCCTCCAAAAAAGCTGCATCTAACTGTTCCATATCATTTCCGTCCTCTACATTAATAACATAGAATCCAAATGCCTCAAATTTTTTATCAATCGGATAAGGAGAACATACATCGGCTACTGCTCCATCAATCTGCAATCCATTATTATCTACAATAACAACAAGATTATCTAACTTTCTATGTCCAGCAAACATTGCCGCTTCCCAAACTTGTCCCTCCTGAATCTCTCCGTCACCGAGAAGGGTATATACTCTATAATCCTTTCCTTGAAGTTTAGCTGAGACTGCCATACCAACTGCCGCAGAAATTCCCTGTCCTAAAGATCCACTTGACATATCAATTCCTGGAGTATGAGCAATACAAGGATGCCCTTGCAAGTGAGATCCAATATGTCGAAGTGTCAATAAATCTTCCTCTGGAAAATATCCTCTCTGCGCCAAGGCAGCATAAAGTCCAGGAGCTGTATGACCTTTTGATAAAACAAATCTATCTCGATTTTCATCTTTTGGATTTTTCGGATCAATCTTCATTTCTTTAAAATATAAATACGTGAATACATCGGCCGCTGAAAGAGATCCGCCTGGATGTCCTGCTTTTGCTGCATGAACTCCCATAATAATTCCTTTTCTAACTTTATTTGCTATTTTTTGAAGTTCTGCTATTGTCATTTTTCTACCTCTCTATATTTATAGTGTTATCGGAAGGAAACCTTCCGATGCAGTTTCCTCCGTAATCTGCCCTCTGCCAGCGCAGAGAATATATAAACTGACATGCCTGCGATAGCAGGCATCACCATAAAGTCCGATTGCTCCGTGCCAAGGCATTCCCGCAATCGCACCTGTATTCGCACTCCAAGCTATCGCAAGGAAGTTCAATTCACTAGGCTCGAAAAAACCTCACGAAGTGTTCTATTTATCATACAGGTTAGTCTGTCAAATATGCAGACAAATCCAAATAAATTTGTCTTTGTCTGCCCGCTTGACAGAGACTTTCATAGTAATTAAATTGTATCCGATTTTCACCATTTCAGTTTTATTTTTACTATTGTAAATATCCATTTTTAATTTCTTAAAAAAATACATAAAAAGGCTATTCATTATAAATTTTTTGATATATAATGAAGGACGGATACAAACCATCTCATTTTTGTACAATTTTGTTTGGTCGCTTAATTATACTGTTTTGGATGTTGTTTGTATCTTTTTATTTTCAATTTTCTTAGAAGCCAGTTCATTTGTATGATTTACTGTCTTATGTACAATTTCTCTCATCTTTGGCCAAGTTTCCATATATCGCTCCATATAGAATTGATATTCTTTATGTGCCTCCTCATTTGGAATATATTCTTTATCCACACGAATCATACAGTCCGCCGCATCCATAAAAGTAGGATAAATTCCCGCTCCGACTGCTGCAATAATACAATCTCCAAGACATCCTGCACTCTGATTTTCTACTGTTGTGTACATTGGAACTCCGATAATATCTGCATGCATCTGCATCCAAAAATCAGACTGAGCTAATCCACCACAGGCATAAATTTCTTTCACATCATATCCAGCATTCTTCATGCTAACAATACAATGGTTCGCACCGTAAGCAACTCCTTCGTAGACTGCTCTTACCATATGTTCCGTCGTTGTTCCTATCGATAATCCCCAGAACATACCTCGCGCTTTAGAATCTGAGTAAGGTGCACGATTTCCCTGAAAATAATCCATCATCACAAGTCCGTCACAGCCGATTGGAACACTCTGCGCTTTCTCGGTGAGTAAATCATAAATATTCATATCTCGATTTACAGCTTCCTGCACCCATGAACCTGGAATTAAATTATTTCTAAACCATGTCAAGATAGATCCTGATGCGGTTTGACCACCTTCCAAAAGGCTAGTTCCATCATACATACAGTTTGGATACGTTCCATTTACACCGTCCACATGGAAATCTTTTTCTGAAAGTCCAAGAAGACAAGAAGATGTTCCTCCGATCAATGTCATTCCATTTGGTCTCACGCCGCCGACACCAAACATACAGGCATTACAGTCTGCCGTTCCCTCTACGACGATCGTTTTTGTGCTTAATCCAAAAATCTGTGCAGCTTCTAAACTAACTGTCCCGACAATCTCTCCAACCTTTAAGATATCCTTTGGAAACTTTTCTACGACATCCTCAAGTCCAACTGCCTCATAAAAATCAAGTGGATAACCGCCATTTTTATCGTCATAATTCCATCGAAATGCTGCGATTGACATACAAACTGTTTTTCTTCCTGTAAGCTTCCAGTTAAGCCAATCCTCAAACTCCATAATTGTCTTTGTCTTCGCCCAATTTTCTGGCTCATTCTTTTTTACCCACATACATTTTGGAACCATCGTATCTGCGCGAAAACCTGGCTTATAAAATCTTGTCGCTTCATATTCCTCGCGAATCTCATCAATGAAAGCCGCTTCCTCTGTCGCACGCACATCCATCCATAAAATTGGTGGACGTACAGACTCATCGTCCTCACCAAGATAAACAAGTGTATTTGTCGTTGCATCACAAGTAATCGCCACAACACTCTCTGGACCAATTCCCGCTTTTTTCATACATTCTGGTATCGCTTTTGTGAGTGCCTGCCACCATCCCTTGTCATCTTGCTCTGCCCATCCATTTCTAGGATATGTCGTCACATATTCCTCGATATGATATGCTCTGTTTTGTCCTCGAAGATCATATAACGCCACTCTCACACTACCCGTTCCTGCATCAATACCCATTAGATATTTTTCCATTTTGTAACTCCTTTCTCCAAGAGATTTTTTCTTATATTGGAAAATCTATTCTAGATTTTCTACACCCATTATTCTCCAAAAACTGCAATATAGTCTTTCTTAAATTTCTCAATACCCGCATCTGTCAAAGGATGCTTTGTCATCTGCTCAATTACTTTATAAGGAACCGTCGCAATATCTGCACCTGCAAGTGCACAGTCAGTTACATGAACCGGCGTGCGAACACTTGCTGCGATAATTTTTGTCTCAACACCTGCTACAGAAAAAATATCTGCGATTTCTCGAATTAAGTCCACCCCACGTGTATTAATATCGTCTAATCTTCCGAGAAATGGAGACACATAAGTCGCACCTGCTCTCGCTGCTAAGAGAGCCTGATTGGCTGAAAAAATAAGAGTCAAATTTGTTTTTACTCCTTCTTTTGACAATACTTTACAAGCCTTTAATCCCTCTACTGTCAATGGAATCTTTACAACCATATTTGGATGAATGGCAGCGATTTCTCGCCCTTCCTTAATCATTCCCTCTGCATCTTCCGTCGTTGCTTTTACTTCTCCGCTAATCGGACCATCTACAATACTTGTGATTTCTTTAATAACTTCCTCAAAATCTCTTCCCTCTTTTGCGATAAGAGATGGATTTGTCGTTACTCCACATATCACTCCCATATCATTTGCCTTTTTAATTTCTTCGACAGAAGCAGTGTCTATAAAAAATTTCATCTTTTCCTCCTACTTTCTCCTATACTGCTGCATTTCCTAGCTGCTCATTTTCAAAATCAATAATTCTCTGGACTTTTTCCACTGATCTACAGTTTGGATCCCACTCTACAGAAAGATATTCTTTTACAAGCTGTTTTGCAAGTTCAACTCCGATTACTTGAGAACCCATCGTAATAATATTCGCATGATTAGAAAGCTCTGCTCTTTGACCCTGGTATACATCGTGAATACAAGCTGCATAAGCTCCTTTTACTTTATTTGCAGCAATAGATACCCCAATTCCAGTTCCACATACTAAAACTCCTCTATCATATTTCTTACTTGCAACTGCCTTCGCCACCTCAATCGCTGTATTCGCATAGATTGGATCATCACTTCCAAAATCTATAACCTCATGACCAAGCTCTTTTACGTACTCCATTAATGTCTTCTTAAACTCTGCTGCGTTCGGATCACATCCAAATACTACTTTCATCTTCCTTCCTCCTTTTCTTTCAAAACTTTCATTATATAAATATTTTCTCATCTCATCTAGAGAATCATAAATACAGGTAGGTTCTATCTCAGACTCTTCCACGGTCTGCATTGTCGCCTCTCCTGTCAAAACCAAAAATCCTTTTGCCCCATTATTCACTCCTGTCGCCACATCTGTGTATAAACGATCTCCGACAAACGCCATCTCCTCTGGAAGATAACCTGTTATCTTCGTAATCATTTCGACCGTCTCTTTCCAAGGTTTCCCAAGAAATCGCGGTTTTACTCCTGTTGAGTCAGTAATTAGACTGCACATTGCTCCACAATCTGGCATAAATCCATATTCCGTTGGGCAATTCGTATCCATATGAGTGGCTATAAAAGGAGCTCCATTTCGAATATAGTGACAAATTCGATCAAGCTTATGGTAAGTTAAAGTTGTATCAAAGCTTTGTACGACCACATCCGGATTATCCTTCACAATTTGAATTCCTCTCTCTTTCCAATTTTCCTCTAATACTCGAGTACCATTTAAATATACTTTCGCATCTGGGTAATTTGTCTTTAGAAATTCTGCACATACATCTCCCGCTGTCACAACTTTACTCTCGTCCACATCAAGACCAAGCTTATGTAACTTTTCTACATAGACTGCTGGCACACGCGAAGCATTATTCGTAAAGAAAATATAGTCTTTATCTTTCGATTTCTCTATCTCTCTGATAAATTCGAATGCTCCCTTTATTGGCTGATTGCCCAAATACACTGTTCCATCCATATCTAAGACAAATAGTTTTACTCCCTTTAGCGCCTCTTCTTTTTTTAGCATGCACTGCACCTCTTATCCGTAAATCTCGCTTGTAATCTTTTTAGCGATTTGCTCTAAGCGCCCATGTTCTTTTGCAAATTGCATAATAGAATATCTTGGGCGAACATTATATCCCTTTAATAAACTCTGATAGAAAAGCTCTCTGTCAATTCCAATTTCTTTTGGACTCGTTGGCGCACCACCTACTGCCAAAAGTTTTTCAATCTCCTCGTGAGAAGGACAAAGTTCTTTTGTTCCCTCTGGCAAAACATCCTCCATCTCCTCAAAGAAACGAGCGATAACTGGAGTTGCAACTCCAACCTGAATACCGTGATGATTTGGATTAAGTCCCCTGGCAATATAATCCATCTCCCAGAAATGAGAAAGCATATGTTCTGCCCCTGATGCTGGTCTGGAAATATTGACAAGCGCCATCGCTACTCCTGTTAACGTTAAGGCCTCTAAAAGTGCCCCAAGCGACTCAGCGTTGCGCTCTTTTAAGCCTTCTGCTTTTGCAAAGCATTTATCTAATGCTCTTTGTACCAAAGTAACACAAGTATCACAGCGATAATCGCCATTTGCCTTCACTGCCAAATCCCAATCCGCAAGTGCCGTGATTTTTCCAATAACATCTCCGTATCCTGCCTGAATTAAATCCTGTGGAGCTGTCTGTAAAATATCAGTATCTCCAATTAATCCATAAGTAAGATGAGCCACTGGAGAATACTTATATCCAGCAGAAATAATCGGTGCTCCGTCTGCCACATAACCATCCATAGAAGGTGCTGTTGCCACAATAATATAAGGCAAACCAGTACGAGATGTAACAAACTTTACTGAGTCATTAATTACTCCAGAACCTACCGCAATCATTAGTTTCACATCTAAATCCTGTTCTTGTAGGATTCTTCCAAGGGTAGTCTCATCTGGAATTAAAATATCATCTCCCTTATCAAAGAGAAGCTCTTTGATATGAAATCCATTTTCTCTTAAAAGCTCTACAGCCTTTTTTCCCGCCACCTCATAAGTATGATTATCAAATACTACTAAAATTTTGCCATCTTTAAATGGCTCTGCCATCTTTGGCAAATCCTCAATCGCTCCTTTTCGAATGGACATATCATGCACACTAAAATTATGATGTCGTCCACAGGAACAATCAAATTCCGTCTGTGGCATTTCATTGATTGTCATGTTAAGAATCTCATTCATTAACATTCCCTCCTTTTATTTTTTATTTTCTCACTAGACCTTTTTATATCGCATTTTTTATTTGATAAGAGGCTGGATTTACAGGCAATACAGGCTTGCCACTTTATACTCCATGCATTAAGCCAGATTCTTCTCCCATCTGATAAATACGAATAAATACAAAATCTAGTGAAATATTTTTATTTATATAATTACTTATCCGATGCCAATGCATTTGCACACTGTACATCTGTAATTAACGTATTAATATAACGTCCCTCAATCGCTCCTTTAATCGCTGGAAGCTTTTCAATTCCACCCGCTACTCCGATGGAATATGGGACTTTGCTCAGTTTATGGATATCAATCCCAACAACTGTATTATCCTCACTGTAAGCAGAAGTATCTCCCAAAATATCATAAAATTGCATACATAACTCTCCTGCTACTTTTCTCTCGATTAAAGAATCCATCTCATTTTCCTTAAAATATCCCGTCGCTTTAATGGCCGATTTTTCATTTGGATATCCAATTCCAACAACTGCGATATCAAGACGCTTCGTCAGTCGAATCGCTGCCAGGACACTTTCCTCCTTCATCAACTCATCTCGAATTGACTTGCTTGAGACACGAGCTGGTGCATGAAGAGGAACAAATTTTCCTCCGTAAAAGCGAGATAAGCGTTCTGCCAAACTATTAGAATGTAACTCCATCCTAAGCTGACCTACTCCTCCGACAAGAGGAACGAATGTTACATTTTCTGCCTTATTAGCAAAGCTAATATCTTCTTTTTCCAACTGTTCCATCTGAGAGACAATATGGTAAAGTGTTGATCCCATAGAAACTCCAACCGTATTGCCTTCCTTTATCTTGCTCTTCAAATATCTGGCAGCCATATTGCCAAGTATATTCTTTCTCTCTTCCTCCGTCTCTCCCTCACGGACAATTCGGACTTCATTTAAACTATATTTTTCCTCTAACTCTCTTTCTAGCTGCCAATATTCAATCGTATCTAAATTTATTATTTTAATCTGAACAACTCCCTGCTCCTTCGCTAAATTTAAGAGTTTCGAGATAGTAGGTCGAGATAGGCCTAACATTTTAGCAATCTGCTGCTGGCTAATATCTTGGTTATAATATAAATCACATACTTTTATCATCAAACGTGAATCATCTATCATCTTTTTCATTGTCTTTTCTCCTTTATCTCCTTTAATTGTATTATATCTTCTCCTCTTAAAAATGTCAACATATTTTTTACATTTTGTAATATTTTTTATGATTTTTTCCGTTTATTTTGGGATTTTTTTGATTTTATTTTTACATTTGTAAATATATATTAATTTTGCCATAGAGATTTTTTTATATTTTTACATGTGTAAATCCTCTCAAAAATAAAAATCAGCTCTATTATATGAAATTCCCTTATATAAATAAAAAGAATGTCATATAATAGAGCTGATTTTTATTTGTACTATATTCTTTTAACAATATAACAACCGTATATATTTATATATGAAGCAATTATAATGCCATTTTATATATTTGAATCATATTACTTTTTTACATACTCTCCTGTTCTTTCAACAGTTCCTTTTCCAAAACATACTTCCGTAGGAGTATAATATTCAAAATTAAACATCCCTTTATCATCCTTTCATTTTTTATATTCACATTATAACTTCTCATCGCAATAATCTATTCAATTCCTCAATCCAAACCTTCGCAATCTCCTCATGCCCCACAACAGTCGGATGCGTCCCATCCAATGTCTCATATCTCACTCCAGTCATCGCCAGATCAACCAAGTTTACATTTTCCATCCGACACGCCAATCGAATGGATTCATTATAAGATGAAAATGTTTCCCCGCAAAATAAAGACTCTGGCATTTTCCAAGTCTTATCATCGCAAAGATATCCCTCCAAAAGCGTAGCCGCAAAAATTTTGGCATCTGGATAACTCTCCTTTATCTTTTCAAGCATCAATCGATATGCGTCAAAAAAATACTTCGGATTTTTCTCTGACGTTATATGCATAGGACGATTCGGTGCACCAAATCCAAAATCATTAAAGCCAATATAAATCAAAATAATATCTGGCATCTTATCTTTTTTATGAAGCCTTCTCGCTCTTACGTCTACATTTGCACTCGGGAAACTCAAGCCAGATACCTGACTTCCCGAGAAGGAATCATTCACACAAAGCTCCCCACCGAGATGATTCATCACTCTCTTCCACCATGTCTGATCTACTGTTTTTAATCCGTTTCTCATACAGTTCCACTGTTCATAAAACACATCGTATCCTCTCGGTTCATATCCTTCATAAGTACTAATTGAATCACCTAAAATCGAAACTAACATTTTTTTCTCCTTCTCTTCCTTCATCATATTATATTTTTTAATTTTCTACTCAGCAAGACAAAAATTAGCCATATATATAAGATTTTGTGACTTTAAAATCTTATATATATGGCTGTCTTTCATCTCTACTACTAAGAAAATAACTTTTCTTTCCATATGTGGAATATTAGCTATAGCAATCCATTATAAAGCTTTCTCATAGCACCACCAATTTTCTCCAAAAAGCTCACATTCTCCTACTATATTAAAATTTAATTTATCGTAAGAGCGAATCGCTTTTTTATTTGTCTTACAAACGAGAAAATGTACACTTTTATTGCCTCGGCGTTTTAATTCATCCATACCAAACTGTAATAATTGTCTTGCTATCCCTTGATTTTGATTTTCCACTCGCACACCAAGTCTAGACAATTCCGCTGCTGGTTTTAATGACTTTGACCAATATGGTAATTTTTCCACTTCTTCGTCATCATCAATTGATATAACACCTATAATTTTACCGTCTGTATCTTTCAGACAAAATACTGCATCCCTAGATAAGTCACTCTCAATTTCAATCTCATTTGGGTAATTTTCTGTCCACGCACAAAATTCTGTCCCTGCCAAAGAACGATATAAAGCTAAAATCTCTGCTTTATCAGCTTGCGCTGCTTTCATAAATTTTATCATAGCTAAATTTCCCTCTAAAGGATAGAATACATCTTTTCTCTCAACTTAAGGATATAATCCAATCCTTCTTGAATATCAACAATATCTTTTAAAGATTTATCTCTTGTCGATACCTCAATCTTATTTTCCTTCAAATTTCGCGGACTTATTACAACACGAATTGGAACTCCCAATAAATCTGCATCTGCAAACATTTCTCCAGCTCGAACTCCCGCTCTGTCATCATAGATGACTTCAACCTTATTTTTCTTTAATGCTTCATATAAATTATCTGCAATGCGTTTGGCATCCTCATTATCTGGACGGATACAGCATAAATGAACTTCCCAAGGAGCAATAGAAATTGGCCAAATTGGACCATAATCATCATGTTTCGCCTCACATATAGAGGCAGCCAAACGTCCAACACCAATTCCATAACATCCCATAATCGGATAATGTAAATTTCCCTCTTTATCGACATACTGCATATTCATACTCTTTGTGTACTTTGTGCCAAGCTGGAATATATTTCCAACCTCAATCCCTCTCTTAATTGTTAAGCTTGGTTTTCCACAGCATGGACAAATACTGCCTTCCTTTACCTTCGCAATATCCACATAGGTTATATTCTCAATATCTCTCTCCAAGTTAAGCCCTACATAATGGAATCCTTCTTTATTAGCTCCAGCCACAAGACTATTAATTCCTTTTAAACTTAAGTCACAGTAATAAGTCACCTGGTCTGAGATATGATATGGTCCGATATAACCAGCAACTACTGGAGAATCCTCTGTAATCTCAGCAGGGTGGATATCTTCCCCAACTAAGTTGCGAAGTTTTGTCTCATTCACCTCATAATCCCCTCTCACAAAGGCAACTACAAAAGTATCATCTGCATTTTTCTGATATACAACTGCCTTACAAGATCCTAATATATCGCTTTTTAGGAACTCACATACTGCCTCAATTGTCTTACACTCTGGAGTCTCGACACATTCAAGTGATCGAATATCGTTTGAGGAAATATTTTCGACAATATTCTCCGCCGCTTCCATATTAGATCTATAATCACATGCAGAACATAATACAATGGAATCCTCGCCCACTTCATTTAATAACATATATTCATGAGAGACACTACCTCCCATCATTCCAGAATCAGAGGCAACTGTCACAACTTCTGGGATTCCTGCTCGCTTAAAAATTCGATTATATGCATCATAGCATTTCTCATAATACTGCTCCAAATCTTCCTGTGAGGTGTGAAAGGAATAGGCATCCTTCATTGTAAACTCACGCACACGAATTAATCCCGCTCTTGGTCTTGCCTCATCTCGGAACTTTCTTTGAATCTGATAAATCATAAATGGATACTGTTGATAAGATTTAGCATACTCTCTTACTAAATGAACGGCAGCCTCCTCATGTGTCATTCCCAATACCATTTTAGATTTATTTCGGTCTTGAAAACGCACTAACTCATTACCAATACTACCGTATCGTCCTGATTCCTGCCAAAGATCTGCTGGCATGGTGACTGGAAATAGAACTTCCTGACCATCAATCGCATCCATCTCTTCTCGTATAATATTTTCTATTTTAGATGTGATTCTTCGTAAAACTGGATATTCTGAAAAAATACCATTTCCAACCTGTTTCATATATCCACCGCGTACCATAAGTGCATGACTATCAATAACACAGTCCGCTGGTCTTTCTTTAAATCTCTTTCCTACTAAATTTTTAAGTTTCATTTCTTCTGTTCCTTTCTTTATATACTCCCTATGTTTAAAATTAGGGGATTCTTACTGATATCTGCAATTTCATCTCTTTTTAAAGCTATGAAGAGCCTAAAATTTTCCTCCGTTATTATACCACAGCCTTCCATTTCTTTCTACTAAAATATTTTCTCTAACTTGTACTTATATTGAACAAACGTAAAAATAGATATCGCAAAATATAAAATTCCAACAAGATATAGTTATTATCCGCTTAACTAATCTCAATATCTTGTATAAAAAATTTTATTTACGACATCCACTTTTGTTTTTTATACATCCTTATAAATTCTTCTGTCTTCTATATATTCTTATAATCACCAATATCAAAATATGTCACAATCAAATCTTTGTCCCGTCTCCAATCTTAACTCTTGCTGTCTGCATACTACTACTTCCCAGTAATATTCCATTTTCTGTAAAATTTAGTTGTATTATACTAATCTACATACATCAATCCATTCTAAATAATTAGAATATTGTTCTAATTCCACAATCGTCAACTCAATCGCACTGTTTTCACTTCCACAGGCAGGAAATACAGTTTGAAATCGTTTCAAAGATTCATCTAAGTAAATCTTTACTCCCTCCTTTACTGCAAAAGGACATACGCCACCAACTGCATGACCTATCCTATCTACAACCTGATCTTTGGAAAGCATCTTCGCCTTTGCATGAAATTTAGCTTTATACTTTGGATTATCTATTTTCGTATCTCCAGCAGTAACAATTAATATCGCTGCTCCATCGACAAGAAAAGATAAGGTTTTCGCAATTCTAGCTGGTTCACAATTCACTGCCGCTGCCGCCAACTCCACTGTTGCACTAGATTCTTCAAACTCCAATACCCTATCTTCCATATTATACTGCTTAAAATATGCTTTTACCTTTTCAATTGCCATACCTCTCCTCCTTTACTACTATATAATTTTATTTTAGATATAGTCTTTCATAAATTACTACTGAATTATATCACAAAATTTACATAACAACAATCTCGCTTATACTCCCATACTGAAAACTAAGATAGATTACGCTCTAAAAAATAAAATCGGATAAAAGGTTTATATCTTTATCTTTTATCCGATTTCTATTCTTCCATTTCATACTACTATAATTTATTATTAATTAAATATTCTACTCTCCCTCAACCTTGTATTCAAATGCAATATCTCCTCTAACATACTCATAATCTGCCAGCTTTACTTCGTAAAATCCATATTTTTCATAAATATGTAACGCCGCCTTTAACTTACTGTTCGACAGTATAAATAATTTTTTCGCTCCATGCTCAATTGCCCAATTCATTGCCGCCTCAAATACTGCACTTCCAGCTCCCTTATGAGGAATATGTTTATTGGAACCTAGCTTACATAATTCCCAAACTCCGTCTTTTTCTAATGGCTTTGTCATGCACGTCGCCAAAACGACTCCATTTTCAACAGCAAAATATATCATTCCTCCTTTTTCTAGGCTCTCCTCGATATGACGAAAAGTATCTTTATCTTCCTCCTCCAAAAATCCGAAATTATCTATAATCCAATCTGTATTAAATTGTATAAAATCTTTCTTATATTTCTCTTGATATTCTATTATATTCATTTCTATAAATAATCCTCTCTATGTGGGGTAAATACATCTATAACTTCTCCTGCTTCCAATACTTTAAAAGAATGTGGTACATTACCTGGAACGGCATAACTATCGCCAGCTTCTAAAATAAACTCGTTTTTCTTCACAGTCATAAGATATTTTCCTGAAATAACATATCCACATTGTTCATGTGGATGAGTATGCTCTGTCGCATAATTTCCGACAACATAATTCATTTTTGTAACCATCGATTTCTCGCCGACTGCAAGAGAATCTAAATTCACTCCCTTAAACTCCCTCTTTTTTGCATCTGCTTTTTTCACAATAACTCTATCGTTCATAATTTATCAACTCCTTGCATTTATTTTTTATTTAGTATATACTGTTTTTTAAGATAAGTAAAACAAATTTATCTAATATTAATATAAGGAAAAGTGAATTTATGAATCGATATATTGCACTTCAAAAAATTGTTGAGCTTGGGAGTTTTTCTAAGGCCGCCGAAGCTATGGGATATTCCCAATCAGCTATGAGTCAGATGATATCCTCCTTAGAGAATGAAATATCTATCAAACTAATCAATCGTTTTCGCACTGGTGCCAAGCTTACTCTAGAAGGAGAAGAACTTTATCCCCATATAGAAAAATTGATTTACCAGTATTACTCTGTTTTGGAGAAAACAAAGGAAATCAAAGGCCTGGAAACAGGTATTATCCGCATGGGAACTCTAGCCAGTATTTCTGCTCATTGGCTTCCCAATCTATTAAAAGAATTCCAGGAACAATATCCTGGAGTTGAATTCATTATTCATCAGGGCGACTATACTTCTATTTATGAATGGATCAAAACTGGGGCGATTGATTTTGGTTTTGTAAATCCAAAGGCCGTCACTGGAATTGAAACTATCGTATTGAAAGAAGGCGCAATGCTGGCTGTCTTACCAGAAAACCATCCTCTTAGCCTGTACGACGTTATTCCTCTTGATCTATTGGCACCAGAGCCTTTTATTCTTTTGGAAGAGGGACATTACTATGAACCTTTGGAAGCATTTCGCTCCATCGGAGCATCTCCTAATATTAAATACACAATTCATGATGACTATGCCATCATGACTATGGTAGAAGCTGGGCTCGGTATAAGTATTTTGGCAGAATTGGTATTGCATCGGACAAATTATAAAATTAAACTTTGTGCAACCGAACCTCCAATATCAAGGACAATCGCAATCGGATATAAAGATAAATCTAGTTTACCGATTGCCTGTAAAAGATTTATCGAGCTTTTGCGCTCTCATCTCAATGAATTGCCATAATATAAAAATAGATGATTTTCAACCTTGCAAAGACTTTTTTAAACACTTATAATGCAAAATCGCCGCTATAGTATTATCCATATACGGCGATTTGCATCATTTATATTCATTAAAACTTTTATTTATGATTCTCTAATACGGCAAAAAATAACTCATACAAATCATCTTCTCCCTCTAACATAGGAGAATTTTCGCCGCCTCCATTCGTGCTTCTTTTCATAGCTGCATACATCTCTTCTCCAGCCACAATAAGCTCCATCGGATATAGCTCATATCCCAACTCCTGACATCTTTTGCAAAAAGCAAACAATGGCTCTTTCTCTTGTCTCGTTGCAAGTAATTTATTTTTCAACAATTCATCCTTTAAAGCTTTATTTTGTAACTCCTCTAATATTTCAAAAACTGTCATCCTATAACATCCCCTCCCCAACTTTTACTTCTCTCATCTCATCTTTGCCCTCATAATGGATAAATTTATTATGAAAATTGTACATCCAAAAAACTAACAAATACACTCGCAATTTACCTTGCTAAATATTTTTGAAGCTCAGTTACGCAATGCTTTGCATCGTGAATGCCCAAATCATAAACTTCTTGTAATTTATTGATATCTTTTTCGATACGCTTAATTTGAATTGGTTTTGAGGGACGAATAACGAAAAGTTCTCCTCTTTTTTCCATTTTTATAATGCTCTCAACTTGACGATTATAGTTTTGGTTACGCTGATTTAAAGCTTTTATTAGATTAGGATAATTTCGATAAAGCATTTTATTTAATCTCTTTGCCAATCTAGTAGTTTTTGCCTTGCGATAAGTAATAGGTCTTGTTAAAATTAAGATGATTTTATCACATCCAAGCTTTTGGCAAGCCTTTACAGGAATACTATCTGCAATTCCTCCATCTAAGTACTGATTTCCTGACCATTCTACCATTTTAGAGACATAGGGCATGGCTGAGGAAGCCCGTAAAACTTCCATTTCTTTCCGTACATTTTCTACCTTTATATACTCTGCCTTTCCCGTTTTTACATTTGTCACTGTAGCATAAAAACGGATGCCTGATTTTTCATAAGCTTTTTCGTCAAATACATCTAATCTAAACGGTACCTTATAAAACGCAAAATCTTTATTTATAATATTTCCCGTTGTGATTAGAGAGTGAAAGCTTGTGTATCTCTTATCTCTTATATATTTTTTATTATAACGTATCGCTCGTCCTTTTTGTCTTGACGGATAATTTACTCCAAACAAAACGCCAGCGGATACACCAATCATATCCGTTACTTTAAGGTCAAGATCCATGAGAATATCCAAAACTCCAGCCGTATACATTCCTCTCATGGCTCCGCCTTCTAATACAATTCCTATCTTCATTTTTTATCCTTTCTATAATTTAATCTAGTATATTATTTTTACCGTAAAATATAGATTTTAGTAATAGTTCACCAATATACAGCTGAGAGTTTAGGAAACCTTTTTGGTTTACTATTGCCCAAAATAAGCATCCAACACAATTTTATCTTTTTTCACAACATAACCGCTTCCGCCAAGTCCCTTTACATTTTCCACCATACTCACAATTAAAATCGGTTTTTCTTCTTCTTGATCTGCAGTAAAAACAGAAAACCATCCTATTTCTGTTCCAGACGTATCTTCCTTCGTTGTCTTAAGCTCTGCTGTTCCAGTTTTTCCAGCCAAAGTCCTGTCTAATCTGCGAGCCGCATATCCAGTACCGTTAGGATTATTTACGACACCAATCAGACCTTCTCTTACCTGACTTACAATATCTGATGAAAATGCATCCGAAATCCATACCTCACCCTCTGCGTCTTCCTTATATTCTAAATATGGCTTTATCATTGAGCCATTATTAGAAAATGCCGTATACATAGACGCTAAATGGAGAGGATTGACTAAAATCTGTCCCTGTCCATAGCCACTATCTGCCAGCTGAATCTCATTTTCTATCTTTTCTGTATTAGAATACTTTGAAGCGTTCATATTTATTTCAAATGAAATCTGCTCATTAAATCCTATCTGCCCTAATTGCTCTGCAAAACTTTCTGCTCCAATTTTTAATGCAGTTTTCGCAAAATAAATATTATCTGAATAAATAAGAGCATTTTTTAAAATAACGGGCGTATAAGTATGTAATGTTGTCACATAATAAGAGCCCCATGAACTATCCTTTTGCCAAGAAAGCCCTTCACTTCCAAAATCCTCATTTGCATTTATCGCTCCTGTTTTTAAGCCAATTGCCGCAGTAATTGGCTTAAAAGTTGAGCCCGGACACCATATTTGTCGAAATCGATTATATAAAGGTCTATTCTCATCTTCACTTAACTCCTGCCATTTATTTTCAGAAATTCCCCTTATAAAATCATTACTGTCATAAGTCGGAGTACTGACAAGAGCGAGTACCTCTCCCGTATATGGATTCATCGCCACAGAACAGCCTGGATCTTCCTCAAACTGCTCATATAAATCTTGTTGAAGCTGTGCATCGATCGTAAGCTGTATATCTTGTCCATCCTCTTTTTCAGTGCTTGCGATAACCTCTTTCTCTTTTCCATCTTGGTCGACAATCGCAATCTTACATCCATTTTGTCCTTTTAATTGCTTCTCATAGAAAGCCTCCACTCCACTTTTTCCAATCACACTGCTCGAGCTATATCCCTCTCCTGCATGTTTTTCTAAATCTTCCTCCGTCACAGTTTGCACATATCCAATCAGATGAGAGGCAGCCTCCCCCAATTTATATGTACGTGCCTGTGTATCGGTCATCATAACACCTGAAATTGCAAGAATTTTATTTTGTTTTTCCTGCTCTTCTAAAAATTCCTGACTTTGGCTGTCTAACTCACTAATTTTAGGAAGTGTTGCAATTGGAACAAAGGAATCTTCTTTCACCCACGATGCATGAAGTTTATTTTTAATTGTATCTACACTCAAATCTAAAATTTCTGCTAACTCCTTTAACGATTCCTCCTCATTTTCTAGCTTAGCTGGAACAATTCCTACTGAAGATACTACACCTGGTCCTGCAAGGCAAATACCATTTCGATCTAGTATCTTTCCCCTATTCGCAGAATCTGTCGTGACTCTCACTTTATCTGTCTCTTCTAATCCTGGAAATATAAGACTATCTTCCCATAAAAGACGATATCCATCCTCTTCCTTTTCAAATACTGCCTCATTTTTAAAGCTTACCTGCCCTGCCACTGTGCTAAAGGAAACATCATATATAAGTTTCCTCCTTTTATTTTTTAATTTTGTCTCCTCAATATTTTGAATAACTAAATTTTGAATCTCGATTCCTTTATAAATATTTGCATTTCGTGTTGTGTAGGTTTCCTCATCTATATTCGTCTTACTCTCCTCGGAAAGCATCTCATACATCTTATCAAATTCCTGATTTTCTATATAACTCATATAATCTACAAGCAACTCTTTCGGTTGTCTCAATAATAGATTGTCAAATATCACAATCTTTACAGCTCCCGCTAACATACAGATAAAGGCTATACATAGCAAAATAACAGCCACTCTCATTTTACGTCTGTTCTTTTTTATATGTCCTCTTTTTCGCCCCATATCTCATCCCACCTTTCTTTTTTCTTACAATTGTAAGATTTCATTTTAAAAAAATTTATATTTCCCTTTTTACACTTGAGATTTTGCTTCCAGTTACTTCCTTTCATTACTTTTCAAACTTACAAACAAATTCTCATAAGTTATATTATCATAGCTTTATACAATTTGCAAGTATGAAATAAAACTAGGATAGCGCAACTTTATCTTCGAATAAAATTTTACGCTATCCTCTCGTTGACTATAAATGATAAATCTTTTGTCATATAACCCTTAATTTTATAACTCTGATTTATTCTCCACCTGGACCATCTTTGCGTGACCGACTACTCTCTGGCAAAGGTTCTACATTTTCCTCTAAGGTTTTACCATTACTACATTGATACAGTCCTCTATGGATACGTTTGCCGCAAAATACATATATCTCACCACCTAGAAGTAGTGGGTTTTACACTTTCAATTTATAAAATCATTTTCTAATTGCGGTCATGATTTACGTACTTCTCTCCACATTTCTCTTAAATCCGATATAAGTTACCACAAAATAAATGAAATAAATACCAAAAAATAAGGCAATACTTTTTACAAAAAATCCAAATACTGTAGTTGGAACTCCAGTCATCATCACAAATCTCTCACTCATAAATAAAATCATCTTTCCACTGATAATAATAGCAAGTATGGCTGGACATAAATAATAAGCTGCCAATTGTTTTAATATTAAATGATGAATCTGTGACTGTTCCAATCCTAATTTAGACAGTATATCATATCTCATTTTATATTTAGCTGAATCACTCAGCTGCTGCACAGATAATACTGTCACCGCCACACAGACAAATACTAATCCAATATAGAATAACGGTATAATAAGAGATGCCAGCATATACTTCACTTCTGGAATCAAATTTTCTCTTACCAAATTCACCGCTGCGAAAGAAATAATCATATCCGAACCATTACAAAGATCTCCCTCTATATGTCCCGCAGAATTATATAACTCCTCGTCCGTCAATGCATCTAAGTTTTTCTGCAAGCTGGGCGATATCTCCCCATCTAAATCTGCCACCATCTCTGAATAATATGGCACCATACGACGAAGTACCTTATCGGAAACTATAATCATATAATCTGCCCCATTATGTCCATCCTGAGAAAACGGTTCGGCATAAATTCCTGCACAAGAAAGATAGCTCTCTCCAGATGCATCTGCTATTTTTAAATCATCTCCTATTCTTTTCACTTCCTCAAAAAGTCTAGATTTAATATGAACAATATACTCCCCCTCGCCTAGCTTTACTTCTTGAAGTCCAAGTATCCTTCTTAGATGATTATAATCAGAAATTCCCATATAGGTATCATAAGGATAGTAGGTACTGTCTTCTTCCAACATTTTTTCAATCTCTGACATATTGGGACTTCCATCGATATTTTGATACATAGTACCCCATGTATCTAGATGCGTCAACATCCATACATTTACCTGATTATCTTTGTCAGTATAAATATGATAAGAATAATACTCCGATAATTTTGCGTTTTTATTTATTACTTCTATCTCATCAGAAAAATCGTCCTTAATATCTGAGCTATATACTTGCACGTCAAATGGGAATTTTCCCTTCAATACTGTATTTTCATATCCACTAAACATAAGTGCAATAGATGATCCCATTAACGCAAGTGTAAATAAAGCAGTCAATGTCCCCATCGTAAACTGCATCGTTCGCATTTTAGAGGAGAACTGTCTAAGCAAAAATAAATTTTGTCCTTTATAAATTCCATTCCCTTTTTTTCGTATATAACAAATAATCCAAGCTGAGAGTCCCATATAAAATAAATAAATTGTAATGACTAAGCCAATCAAAAAAACTGCAGCTTCTCCTGTATTGGCGAGAGAACCAAATAAAATCCAAAAAACAAAAATAAACAAAATAGAGAGCGGAAATAAAATCCTTTTTCCTTCCTCATGTTTTTCTTTTATTTCTTCATTTTGACGTTTTGCATTCATTAAGTCAGAAATATTCATTTTTTTAAATTTGCGTTTGCAGCGAAATAATGCCAGCAGATAACATCCCATATAACAAAATACCGTCATAAGAATCGTCCATTTATGAAATCGGATATGCAAATGATATTCCATCCTTACCATGGAAAACATAACTGTCATTAATACTTGCTGAAGTAATATTCCAAATATAATGCCTATAAAAAATGCGATACTGCCAAGTAAAAGATTTTCTCTCATATATAGGTGTGAAATAGTCTTTTTTTTCATTCCTAAAAGCAGATATATTCCAAATTCACTGCTCCTTTTTTCCAGTATAAATCGCACCATATAATTAATCAGCCATGCTATAATTAATACTATAAACACCGTTGACAGCCCAATCATCATTTCCAGCATAGCTTCTAGCTCAAAATAGTTTTCCAATTCATTTTGAAAAATTAAGCTGTTAAATGCGTACATTAAGGCCACCACCACTGTCATAGTGAAAATATAGACTAAATAGTCTCTGGCAGAGCGTTTCATATTGCGAAAAGCAAGCTTACTAAGCATCGTTCTTCTCACCTCCTGTCAGAGATAATACATCTAATATTTCCTGCAAAAAAACTTTTCGACTCTTCTCACCTCGAATAAGCTCATGGAATATCTTTCCATCTTTTAAAAATAAAATTCGTCCACAATAACTCGCTGAAAACGCATCATGTGTTACCATAAGAATCGTCGCATCCATAGTCTGATTTAAATTTGAAAATGTCTCCAACAAAATCTGTGCAGACTTAGAATCTAGGGCTCCTGTCGGCTCATCAGCCAATAATAGTTTCGGATGATTTACCATTGCTCTTGCACAGGCACAGCGCTGTTTTTGTCCTCCCGATACTTGATATGGAAATTTATTTTTAATATCCTCGATATCAAGCAATTTTAATATTTCGTCACAACTTTTTATTATTTTCTTTTTTCGAGCGCCCTGTAATGTCAATGCTAAAATAATATTTTCCTCAATTGTCAATGTATCCAAAAGATTATAATCTTGAAATACAAATCCCAAATTATTTTTTCGAAAAGTTGAGAGGTCATTTTCCGATAATTCTGTGATATCTGTATTTTCATAATAAATATGTCCTGCTGTCACTCTATCAATAGTGGCAAGCATATTTAAAAGAGTCGTCTTTCCAGATCCCGATGCCCCCATTACACCCACAAACTCTCCCTTTTCTACCATAAAACTGACACGATCCACTGCCTTTGTTATATTGGATCCATTCCCATAATATTTTTCAATATCACATATTCTAATATAGTCACTCATTTAAAGTCCTCCTAGTCTATACAGTAAATTGACATACCTGCTGTCGCAGGCACCACCAAGCATAAAAGTCCGATTGCTTCGTGCTTCGCACTCACGCAATCAGCAATATTATTCTATCGCTTTTCACCTTGTGTTTGTATAAAAAAAGATTGAACTTATCTTACGTTTTCGAAAGATAAGTTCAATCTTTTTACACTCTCTCAATATAATTGCTAATTGGAAATTCCAATTGTATTTTACTTTCCTCTCCATACATAGATTCTGCTCTAATACCAATTCCTAACTTATCACAGAGTTTTCGACATAGATACAATCCCATTCCAGTAGACTTCTCATGATTTCTTCCATTACTCCCTGTAAATCCCTTCTCAAAAATACGAGAAATCTCTTCCTCTCGAATACCAATCCCATTATCCTCCATTACAAATATAACACCATTTTTCCCACGTTTTGTATAAATACGAAAAAAAGGATTATCGCTCTTATATTTTACACTGTTTAATATAAGCTGGTTTAAAATAAATGCAATCCATTTTCGGTCAGTATAGACTATATCAGGACAATTCACTTTTACTTGCACCTGATTTTTAATTAACAATAACTTATTTTTATGGAGCACTTCAAAAACTACCTCGTCAAGCTTTGTCTCTTGAATTAGATAATCTTTATAAACTTCCTCTGAACGCGCATAATAAAGTACCATATCTACATAATTTTCAATCTTTTGATTTTCCAGACGAATCATCCAGAAGGCTTCCTTCGCCTTAACAGATATAGACTCTATTTCATTTATTTTTCGTCTATTATCACAGATTAAGGAAATACCAGTAATCGGTGCTTTTATTTCATGTACCCAACTTTCTATATATTCTTTATAATCTCTTTGCTCATCCTCTATTTTTCGGATACGCTCAATGACAGCTTTATTTGATTTTCGGATCATATTTTGATATATCTTATCTTCCAACAAAAAAGAAGATGGAAGTAGCTCTCCCAAAAGATATCGCTGATCCATCTTTTCTAAAATTTGCTCTGCCTCCTGAAAATACTTTCTTCTTTGCAGGTAAGTAATAACCAACCACGCCATCAATATCAACAGCCAAAAAATAACAACCAATATAATATTTGCTCTGGCATAACCTGTTATCGTCAAAAATCCCACCAGCAAGCATATACATACAACATGCAGTAATAAGAGCAAACATTTATCCTTTAGAAAATCTCCCAGCTTCATATGCGATACCCAAGTCCTCTCTTTGTCTGAATAAAATCACAAATTCCTATCAATTTCATTTTTTCACGAATTCTATTAATATGCACACTTAATGTATTATCATCGATAAATATTTGATTTTCCCATAAATACTCGACAATATCTATTCTGGCAACAAACTTCCCCGTATGTTCAAACAGAAGATGCAAAATTTTCATTTCATTTTTTGTAAGCTCCACTTGCTTTCCCTGAACACTCAAACAGCATTTTGATATATCTAATTGTACTCCATTATGACAAAATACAGTAGATTTCTTATCAACCATCCTCTTCGTTCTCTTTAAAACCGCAGCAATCCTAGCCAAAAGAATCGGTGCCTCATAAGGCTTTGTAATATAATCATCTCCGCCCTTCAAAATTCCTGTCAGCTCATCCATGGAATCTACCCGACTCGTCAAAAAAATAATCGGCACATCCATCTTCTCTCTAATCTGCGTACAAATATCAAAACCTGAGATTTTTGGAAGATTTATATCAAGAAGTACTAAATATGGTCTGCTATTTTGTATCTGACCTGCCACATTCTCAAAATCTTCAAGAACAGTCACCTGATACATGGCAGTTTCTAATAGTATTTTTAATTCTCCTCGAATCACCAGCTCATCCTCTACAACCAAAATATGCATCCTATCTCTCCTAAAATTTCTATCTATTCAACCTAAAAACTTTATCATTCATTTGGTTTCTTAGCGACATAGATAGCTTGTACTTTGCTTATAGATTAGCATAAACTACTTTGTCAGTCAATATTTCCGCTAGCAAAGCGATTAATAAAATAACCGTATAAATTATTAACGAGAGATAACTTATACTGATACATTAAGGATAAAAGGGTGAAGGATATATCAGCGATAAGTCTTCTCTCGTTATATAATAGTCTCTAACAATAATATATATATTGAGTTTATATTAAGGATTTTATTACGGTTTATATTTTTATTCTAATACCTTTTGAAGTCATATTATGATTCTATAATCACATTTTTAACACCTGCTTCTCTTGCCCACTGTCCAAACTGCTGCATCTGCTCTTTTGAATATAGTTTTGGATTTTCCTCAAAGCAGTATTCCATATCGACTAAATGATATTTCGCCTCTGCAAGTGGATTATAATTTAAAATTTCATAGGATACTTCCTCATAAATATCACTAATAAAAGCGGCAATCCCCTGAATATTTTCTTTTGATGTCGTAATTCCTGGAATCATCGGCGTGCGGATAATTACTCGATCCCTAATTTCGCAAGTGAGAAGAATTTCGATATTTTTCTTAATTAATTCATTTGATACCCCGACATATTTCTTATGCTCTTCGTCATCTATTAATTTCAAATCCGAAAATGCCATATCAAGATATGGTATCACAGCTTTCACCACCTCTGATTTTACAAAAACAGCTGTCTCTATTGCCGTATGAATACCTTCTTCTTGGCATTGTTTTAAAATCTCACGGGCAAACTCCCACTGTAATAACGGTTCCCCACCAGATAAGGTTACTCCGCCACCATGGTTATAAAAAACTTTATCGCGACGAATTTCTGTCATAATATCTTCTACCGTACTCGTTCTTGAATCCATCTCAATGGCTCCCGTGGGACAGTTATAAATTAATTTTTTCCAGTCTTCCTTTGCGCTCGGATTCAATATCATTTGGTTATTTTCCATCTTAAAGCCGCCATTTTTGCAGTTTGACACACAGGTACCACAGTGAATACAGCGATTTTCAAAATATAGCGGTCTTTGTTTTACTGAAATTCCCTCTGGATTTTGACACCATACACAAGATAAAGGACATCCCTTTAAAAATACCGTTGTTCGAATGCCATCTCCATCATGAGTAGAAAAACGGCGAATATCGAAAATATTTCCTTTCATTTTAGATATCTCCATAACTTGTTCTTGCAATAATTTCATTTTGCAACTCATCCGCAAGTTCTGTAAAGTATGCAGTATAACCAGCTACACGAACCGTCAATCCACGATACTGTTCTGGATTTTTCTTTGCTGCAATTAAGTCTTCTTTTCTGACAACATTAAACTGAATATGAGGAATCTCAAGGTCAACAAAACTTCTTAAGAAGTTTGCAAATTTCTGGATGCCAACTTCATTGCTAAAAAACTCTGGTAAAAACTTCATATTTAGGAGTCCTCCGTTTGTTGTGAGATTTTTATTTAATTTTGATACAGATTTTAATACGGCCGTAGGGCCTTTTATATCTCTTCCATATACTGGTGACATTCCGCCATCTGCTAATGGTTCTTTCGCAAAGCGTCCATCTGGTGTTGCACCTACATTTTCTCCCATTGGTACATGTGCGGATACCGTATACATGCCTGTATGGTATGGGCCGCCTCTAAAGTTTTTATAACTGCGTAATTTATCTTTAAAGTATTCTGCCCATTTCGTTCCCATGCAGTCTACATCATCAATATCATTTCCGTACTTAGGAACTTTATTGAGCATTACCTGTCTCATTAATTCATAACCTTCAAAATTATTTTTTAACGCCTTCAATACTTCTTCTTTACTAAATCTCTTTTCTTCATAGACAAGCTGCTTCATTGCTGCTAAACTATCCGCTAAGTTCGCAACCTGAATCATCTGGATACCAGATAGGTTGTATTTTGCGCCACCTGCTGTTACATCCACTCCATTTTCCATACAATTGTCAATGGTTGCAGATAAAAATGGAGATGGCAATAAATCAATATGTGCACGTTCTACCTGCTCACAAGCTAAAACCATCTTATCGATAAAATAATCAATTTGTTTTTGGAAAGCTGCTTCTAACTCTTCAAATGTTTCATACTCTGTAAGATTGCCATAATCAGGGGCAATTTTCTCTCCAGTGAGTAGACAGATTCCGCCTGTCAGAGTCACTTCCAACGCTTTATTTAAGTTAAACATCGCAGAATCACTCCATCCAAGGTTATTGCCCTGTGTTGTCAATTCCACACAGCCAACAATAGCATAATCTCTCGCATCTGCCTCTTCAATGCCAAGTTCCATAATAGATGGGATAACTGCTTTATCATTGAAAAACTGGGGCATGCCACTTCCAAGTGCAACCGTGCGGACAGCTTCTTTTAATAATTCTTCATTCGTTCCTTCATGTAAACGAACGGATAAGTTTGGCTGAGGAAGCCCGATATGCTGCTGTGCTTTTAAGAATAAGAAAGATAATTCATTCGAGTAATCATTTCCCTCCTCATCCTGTCCGCCAACTGCAATATTAAATCCGATTGGGAATCCCGCAAAGTATTTTGCGCCTCCAGAATTTCTCATATATACAATTTCATTGAATTTTAACCACATATTTTCAATAATTTCCAGGGCATCCTGCTTACTTAAAGTTTCATCTGCGATATCCTTTTCATAATAGGAAATCAAATGACGGTCTAATCGTCCTGGGGAAAAGGAAGAAGCATTGGATTCCATCTGTAAAATTACAAATAAGAACCACGTCGCCTGAACTGCTTCATGGAAGTTTTCTGCTGGACGCATACTTAAATTTTTACAATTTTTGGCAACTTTTACCATCATAGCTTTCTTATCAGCATCAGATTCCATCTCTGCTTTTTCCATCATTAAATCATGATAACGAACCATAAAGTTCTGAGCACCTTCCATCACGAGTACAACTGCCTCATAAAATAATTTTTGAGATTCTTTGGCTGCAGTTTTAAGCTTTTCCTCGGCCATCTTGCGATAACCAGCGGGACCAAACTGTAACCATTCCACACAGTTTGGACAGATATGCCCCTGTGCATGGTCTTTTTGGTTAATCTTGACAACTTTACTAATTGCGTTAATTTCTTTTCCATACCTCTGATTTAAAATATCTTCAAGAGATTTTCCCTCCCAATATGGTTTAATAACTCCGCGGAATGTCTCAATATCTTCTTCATGAACGTGAAAGCGGTCTTGTGGTCTTGTTGGAAGTGTCTCAAACTCGCGGTCTACCCATGTACTTCCACTCTCTGGGAATACGACGCCGTAACGCACACCTGCTGTACGATTACCAACAATCAACTCCTCCGGCTCTACATTAATCTTCATCTGCTCTAGAGCAGCTTTTAAAGCTAATGCTCTTTGAATAATCCTCGGTTTACCCTCGTTCTGTTTATAAGTATCTGTAATAATTAATGCCTGTTCAATCGATGCATATCTTGGCTCTGACAGCATTCTATTCTTTAAATAAGTGATACGGTCTGTCTGAAATAATGGTTCCATTCTTTTTCTCCTTCCTAAATACTATTATAATCTTATTTTTTCTTGTTATTTATTATTTTATATTGTTTCTTATTGTCTGTCAATAATATTTTTATTATTTTTTATTAAAAATTATATTTGTGACACTATAGAAACAAATTGTCAAATACCTTTCCATCGGATTCCCATAAAATTAACAAAAATAAAAGCTGGAAACCTACTAAGGTTTCCAGCCTATTTAGCATAGCTTACAATTTATGCTCTAGTTTCTAGTTAGTTCCTCAATAGCTCCCATTAATAGACTTTCGTTTTCTGGAGCTACACTGGACGTTGCTTCATCCAAAACAGAACAAATTTCCCCAATAACAGATTTCATCTGTGCAATGCTACCAGTAAAATTCATCACATTTAAAATGGGCGTAACAATTCCCAAAGATAGAACAATACAAGTTACAAAAGCTGGAACATGCTAATCAAATTATGGCGTGAAATCGATTTGCTTCTTTTGCTTTATATTAATTCTACTCTATATTTTTCAAGTGCTTCTTGCACTTCTTTTGATGGCTTTGCCTCACAAATCACTCCATCAATATCTTCAAATCTAGAATATACATAATTTCCTTTGAAATTGAATTTCTTCTTTTCCATCATTAAATAAGATTTATTACTGCATTTCACTGCCTGTTGCTTTATAATTCCATCTTCTGAAAGATAAGTAGAAACTTCATTTTCTATAATATCAGCTCCTACCACTCCAAGAAATGCATAATCAAAACGGAAACTTTCCATCATTTTCAAAGTAAACGCGCCCAGCATACTATTCTGAGAACAGTCTAATTGACCGCCTAACATAATAAAATCTGCCTCTCTCTCTACCGCAAAAAGATTTGCAATTCCAAGCATACTACTGACAACTCTTACTTTAAGACCTGCTTTGATAATTTCTTTTGCAAGTTCAATATTTGTAGTAGAAATATCTAAAAAGATGACATCTCCATCCCTCAGTAATTTCACCGCTTTTTTTGCAATCACTCTTTTTTCTTTCGTGTTTATATCATTACGCTCAGATACAATATTCGTATGTCCTGGATGTTGATTCTCCCGTATAATTGCGCCACCATAAGTGCGTTTTAATAACTCTCTTTTTTCCATGCTGGCAAGATCTTTTCGAATACAGTCTTCTGTCACCTTAAATCTTTGGCTAAGATCCTTTACTTTCACTTTTCCATCTTCATATAATAATTCTAAAATCCTTTCCTGGCGTTCTTCTACAAACATATTTATTCCTCATTTCATTTATTGTTTTATCTTATTTTTTCTTGATTTTATCATAAAACAAAATAAGATTCAATTTTTATCAGACTTTTCTCCTATATCCACATTTGAAATAAAAATAATTTTTTCCGATACATATTTTATATTTTTTTATTTTCTTATATAATTAGCTTTAGGAATATTACTGACATTCTTACCGCAAAAATATGTTAAGAAAGGATCTTATTTATGACTAAATATAAAGACTTATACAGCGCTTTTTTTAGAATTGGCTTTTTAACTTTCGGCGGCGGTCTCGCCATGCTGCCGATGCTAAGACGAGAAGTAATTGAACATTATCACTGGCTCGACGAGGATGAGCTTTTAGATGTCTACGCCATCAGTCAATGTACCCCTGGTGTTATCGCAGTAAATACTGCCACCTATATCGGATTTAAAGAAAGAGGAATCTTAGGTGGTATTGTCGCCACACTCGGAATGATTACCCCCTCTCTCATCATCATCACTCTAGTCGCTGCAGTACTTCGACAATTTATGGAAAATCCCATTCTTCTTCACGCTCTCGCAGGCGTTCGTATTATTGTCTGTGGTTTAATGTTAAACACTGTATTTACTATGGCTAAAAAAGGAATTACGGATGGACTTGGATTTTTTATTTTTCTTACAGCATTTTTACTTGCAACTTTCTCCCCAATTCCGATTGTATCTCTCATCATCGGTGGAGGAGTCATTGGATTTTTGTCAAATAAATTAAGAAATGGAGGAAAAAAATTATGATTTATCTCACTCTCTTTTGTGAATTTTTCAAAATTGGTCTTTTTTCTATCGGCGGAGGTATGGCAACTTTGCCCTTTTTGATGGACTTAACCAATAAATATGACTGGTACACTGCAAGCGAACTAACAAATATGATTGCTATCAGTGAAAGCACACCAGGCCCTGTCGGCATCAATATGTCTACCTACGCTGGATATCAGGCAGCGGGAATCCCTGGTGCTATCGTCTCGACTTGTTCCATGGTTATGGCACCAATTATTATTATTATGATTGTGGCAGAATTTCTGGAAAAATTTTATAGTAATCCCTCTGTACAAGCCATCTTCTATGGCGTACGCCCAGCTGTCGCCGCCGCTATTGGATTTGCCGTATGGGGACTTATTGAAATTACCCTCCTTGCAGTAGATGACGCTGGATATCATCCAAATTGGTTGGCAGTTGGACTTTGTATTGCTGTTTTTTTGCTCCTCCAAACAAAAAAACTACAAAAATTACATCCGCTTTGGTGGATGGTTGGAGGGGCGATAATTGGGATTATATTAAAGATATAAAATAAAGAGGTTATTATATGAAGATAAAAAATCACCATTCTCCGTCTTAATACAATAACCTCTTTTTAATATTTCATCAATTTTATCTGCTGCTTTTAAGTTGAATATCTAATTCATTCATTGAATTTATTATTCTAAGAACATTTCTCGTCTGATAAAAGACAATTAATTTTTGTCCTTACTAGGTCGAATGCCACCTCATTTTTGCCACTATTAATTATAATATCCGCCATACTCTTTGTCGGCTCAACATAAATATAATGCATTGGCTTGACAGTTTCTAAATACTGCGTCATAATTCCCTCTATTTCTCTCCCCCGTTCTTTCACATCACGAAGAATCCTCCTAAGAATTCTCTCATCTGCATCCGCCTCCACAAATATTTTGATATCCATTAATTTGCGAAGCGCTTTGTCTTGAAGTGCTAAAATTCCCTCTACTATGATAATCTTACTTGGATATACCTTAGTCGTCTCCATCCTTCGATTATGAATTGAATAATCATAAATAGGGCATTCAATCGCTACTCCATCTTTTAACTTTTGAATATGCTCAACAAGCATTTTTGTATCTAATGAATCTGGGTGGTCATAATTTATCTTTTTTCTTTCCTCTAGTGATAGATTGTCTTGTTTCTTATAATAATTATCGTGATAAATCACTGTGATCTTATCTTTATATAAAGCTAATAAACGGTTAGTAAACGTGGATTTTCCTGAACCAGAGCCACCTGCAATTCCTATTACGAAACAATTCATTTTTCACTCCTCTTCTATATATATTAGATATTATTCGACAACTTTTTCTTGAGTATCAGTGTAACATAATGAAAAATGAATTACAATATCAAAAACCTAATATCTCCCTCTCCAATCAATACCTTCTGCCCCTCAAACGCAAATCCATAATGACGAATCCTCTCCTTCCGAGAATATTTTTTTCAGGAATAATCTTTATCTTGATTCAACATCTGTCGTTATCTCAAGACATATTTCTACTAGTTAATGTCTTCCATATTCAAAATCTCTTTTACCTGATGAATCTCATCTGAAAAATCAACTCCATAATTCAACTCAATAGTATCTGAAGCATCCACTTTTGTCTCCCACTCTTGTTTTTCAAATTCTATCAATGATACCTTCTTTCCATCAATCGCATAATAATCCTCTCCATTTTCTTCGTATCGAACAATCCCAAATTTTCCATCCTTATATCCATGATACATTAGTCCAGTATCACATCGGGGTGCCCTATCACCACTCACAATATATTTTTGTCCTTTATACTCTACTATAGAAAATACTTCTAAACCGCCATCCCAATGAATCGAATCTCCTGTATCTACTTTGACTGCTTTTTCATCCTCCAAATTCCATATGTCATAGCTATAATCTATTGTAGAATTTTGTTTATTTATATCAGCATACCCTATCATTAATTGAACCGTATCATCATTTTTCAAATCAAGAAGTTTTAAATAACTCATTTTTCTCACTTCGTTCATTTGAAACTCTCCATATTTTTCTTCATATTCACTAATTACTCTTGCATATTCTTGCTTTTCTTTTTTATTTAAATGAATTTCTGTTGGATATGTTACTTTTTTTTCACTTTCCTCGTCATCATAATCTCCTCTATATTCCTCTTCATCTTTTTCCCTATATTCTAATACTGTTTGTCCTGTTGAATCATACTCATATGTAATATATATCAATTTATTATTTTCAAATGTACATATAATATCGCAAGCATTATTATAGACAGCCACATCATAATTATAATATTCATCCTTCATGCTAATCACTTCTAAATTTTCCTTCTCCCATTTTTCTTCTATTTTTTCTCTCTTATCTTGAATTCCTATTCCATTTATTTTCACTCTTTTATTTCCATTATTTTCTAATTTAAAGTTATACATACTACTATTTTCCCTATTTACATACGCATAAATTCCTACTTCTCCTCCAAACCAATTCATATATTCCATATCATCTTCCTGATCAAGTCCCCAATAATCATTATCCCAAAATTCCTCTGGAAGTTTTTCCATAATTTGCTTTGCCAAAACTTCTGTTATTTCTACGCTACTTTTAAATTTATCAAAATTAATATTTTCCTCGTCTATTATAATATCTAAATTTTCAAATACACTATTTGCTCCGATATTTTTCTTCTTTCTATTTTCCAAACATCCACTAAATACTATTGTTATTATTATACTTGTCATTATTATAAGCCATCTTTTTCTGTTCATTCTTTCTCTCCTCTATATAAATTTCCTTTATTGATACAATATAATTACTAATCATTTTTCATATGAAGAACTTCTTTTACAAAATAAATACCTTTCCAAAGTTCATTTTTACACTCAATTCCATAATCATTTAAACGAAACTCATCCTGAGAATCTTTTTTAGAAATCCACAATCGATCATAATAATCCTCTTGTAATATCTCCTCACCATTAATTGCATAATAAATTCCATCTTTTTTTTCATATCGGGCAATTCCAAACTTTCCATTTTTATAACCATGATACTTTTGATCCCTCTCACATTCTGGCAAGTTTTCACTACTTACAATATACTTTTGCCCTTCCTGCTCTAGTATTAGAAATAATTTATAATCCCCATCTTGATGAAAACATTCTCCTGAGTCTACCTTAACTGCTTTTCCATCTTCATAATCCCATATATCAAAACTATAATCCATATACATTTTACCATCTACAACTTCTTCTTTGCTGCTATATCCTACCATCAATTGAATGCTATTATCATTTTTTAAATCAAGAAATTTCAAAAAACATACTCCTCTTGGCTGGTCATTTACTATTTGTAATTTTCCATATTTCTCTTCATATTGATTAATTACTGCCGCATATTCTTGCTCTTCTTCTTTACTAAAATCAAATTTTGTTGGATATATTAACTTCTTTTTTTCTTTCTTTATGTCTTCATCTAGATTTTCCCAATCACTATTCTCATCTAAATCTTCTAAATTAGTTGATAATAAACCTTCAACTGGATTATACTTATATATTATTTCAGCTAATTTATCATCTTCAAATTTACATTCAATCTCACACAGACTATTATAAACTATGATATCTATATTCCCTATACGCATTGTTTTCCATTTCTCATCTTCCCATTTTTTCTTTAGCTTTTCTCTCATGTCCCCAATCTTCATTCCATTTATCTTTACTTTTTTATTACCTAAATTTTTTATAACAAGCCTACCGCTTTCTTCTTTATTCTCAAACCCTGCTAAAACTTCTAATTGTTTTTCTGTCCAAACTCCATTCAGTTCACTTTCAACATTTCCACCAATTTGTTTTAATAAATCTTTAGATATATCTATCCCATTTTCTGAGTTTACTAACTCTATTTTTTTATTATTTATTTCTATCTCTAGATTTTCAATTATAGGACTTTTAACTACAGAATCTTTATTTATATTTTCTTTGCCAGTAGAACAACCGATGAACATCATTAGCATTAATATCCCTATAATTCCTATAAAATACTTCTTTGTCTTCATTTTTTTCTCCTATATATTTTTCAAAATTTTACTCTATTAAACTCTCAACCTATATAAAATAAATTCTTTTCGCATAAACTTTTAAAGTTGTAACCTTTCATCGAATTTATTTTTTGCATTTTATATTCCCTCCTTCTTTTTTATAATGTTACTTAAAAATACTCCATAACTGCTTTTCATTAATATAACCGATTATTAAATATTTGTCATAAAATTATTTTCAACTGTTTTACAGTCAAGATAACCCTTAACTTCTAACAAGATAAACTTATAAATATATAAAGCAATCACCTATCCTTACATTAAAACTACAATTACTTATTTCCTCCAGACAAGTAAGAGGCTGTCACAAGATAAACTTTTAATACAAGATCTTGACACTACGAAAAGTATCTCATAGGCTATCTTGTTTGAGAGTTTCTATTTTGCAACAACCTCTTTTAATTATCAATATATCTTAGTTTTATACTTCCCAAAAAACCTGAAACTGTCAAAAACCAATATTTTATTAATGCTTTTAATTGAACAGCTAGAATCCATAATCCTCCAGATTAAATTCTTGTATCGGAATAGGTACATCGCCTCCATTATCTGTAAAATTATTCCAATCTTCTGCCTGGTAAATACATCCACTTCCGCCATCTTCACGCTCTTCACTCGCCACCTGTACATAATAGACTGGCTCTGAATCTACACCTAATTCTGCATCATAGATTGGTACAATATAATCTTCTCCATATAGTCCAACACTCTCTGCATCAGAAGGCAATATGTATTCCATAGAAGAATCTAATTTTTCAAATTCATCTGCTTCAAATACTTTTTTCATAGCAATAATAATATTTGTTCCATTCAAATACGCTCTTCTTTGAATGATATTAGCAAAGAAAGGAATACTTTCATTTTCATCATAAATCTTTACAGATATTTCATCTTCCTGTGGATACATAATTATAGTATATTCTTCCTTCAAATTCTCAGAAATATTGGTATATTCGTTTTTTCCTTTTTCCCAAGTCCATTTTATTCTATCTGAATCATTCTTTGCACTTACTTCTTCTTGTGAATGATATATATTATATCTCAGTGAAACTTGAAACTGTCCATCTTCATCCTGAAGCACACTAACCCATGCACCTTTATCAGCGTCTGTATAATCGTAATACCCTTCTTCTATTTCATCGAAAGTATCTTCAAACGCTTCTTCTGTCGTATTTTGAATGGAAGTTCCCTCTGTTTCTAAAAAAGCAGTCATATCTGACGTATCCTCTACACCATTTATCATTGTCTCTTGCTTTGATTTTTCTCCTTTTTGACTTTCTTTTGCTTCTTTTGGATTTTTTTGTAATTTCACCATAAGTAAAACTCCCAAAACAAGCACCACTATAAAACAACTAATTACTACTAAAATATTTAAAACTTTTTGTTTTGTAGTCGGCCTTCTTTTTTCCATATTGAAATCATCTCCTATCTTATTCATTCGCAGCTAAAAATTTTACATTTTCTTTTTCGTAGCTATTAAATTGATCTTCAATATAACTATCATTATCTGGTGAAATTGTACCGTTATACCAAGACTTAGAATCAAAATAATTTTGTAATTCGGAATTATTAAATCTTCTTCCACGTCTGGCATAAATTTCATTTTTAGCAATCCAAATTTCTCTAGAGCTTAAATTGGATATATCACTATAATCTAAATATTCACTATCACTATTTGGCAAAATATATCCTGATGTTTTTTGTTCCTCTGCTTCTCGTCTAGCTTCTGCTTCTGCTTCGGCTTTTCTCTGGGCCTCCTCTTTTGCTCTCGCTTCTGCCTCTTCTTTCGCCTTCTTTTTCGCTTCTTCTTTTGCTTTCTTTTCCTCTTCTTCCTCCCTGGTTAATTCAATATCTGTCTTCACGGCATTTATTTTACTTTTTCCTTCACTAAATATGGAATCTACATCTGAACTAGAAGAAGCCTTATCGATTTTATTACCATATTCAATTATCAAATTATCCACTTCTTTTTTCTCTGCTTTCCTATATTCTTTGCCTGCAACAAGTTTCTGAAGGCTCTCCTTATCATCCACTTTTTTTTGAGCTAATTCTTCATCTATTTTTAATTCTTCATCTGTTTTTATTTCAGATATCTTATTTGTAGCTATTTTTAAAATCTCATTTATTTTGTTTTCTTTAGCTTGTTCTAATTCTTTAGTATACTGTTCTATTAAATTATTTATTTCCTTTTGTTGTGCTTTTCTATAAGTTTTTCCTGCAATAAATTCCCTTAATTCTTCTTGAGCAGATTTAACCGATGCCATTCTTTGTTCTTCTAACACTCTCTCCTCCTCTCTTGCTTTTTTTTCTTGATAAGCATTATACCCTGCCATACCAAATCGATATCCACCATATATGACTCCTACTATCAATACAATTACTACTATATTAAAAAATACTATTTTTCCATTATTTTTTCCATATTTATTAAACCCAGCCATTTTTCCTCCTTAAAATTATCTCCTATGCCCATTCCTTTTTCTGATTACTTAGTTTGATATAATAGAGCTAATAATCTACTTACCTTTCTTCGATGCAAAATATTTATCAATTCCATTGGCAATCCCTTCTGCCATAATCAATTGATTATTCTCGTCCGCCATATATAAATCATCGTGTTTATTACTCATATATCCCATCTCCAAGATTGTAACTGGCACCTGACTCCAATTAATTCCTGACATTGTATCTGTTTCTATAATATTTAGCTTTTTAAATCCAGTTGCCTCACAATAACTATCTAAAATACTCTCTGCTAAGACTTTAGAAGCTTCATATAATTCACCTACATAAGGATTATTTGCTGTGGAAATCATCGTGCGTCCTCCACTCACAGAAGAACCTCCATCTTCTCCATCCGCATGAATACGAAGAAATATATCAGCTCCACCTTCCGATGCCAACTGAGCTCGCTCTGAATTACTGATCGCCGTATCATTATCCTCTCTCGTCATAATGACTTGATATCCTCTTTTCATTAACTCATCTCTAAGCTTTAAGGATACATCCAAATTTAACTGATATTCTGGAAGATCTGAAAAGCTTCCGCTTGTTCCAGAAGTTGCCTTCGCCTTTGTCTCACTTGAACCTGGGGCAATTGGTTCTTGTGCAGACATATCAACATCCCATCCCTGATGTCCAGGGTCAATTGCAACAATTTTTTGAGTTTTCACTGGAATAGAAGACTCCTCCTCTCTTCGAGCTAGCTCTTCCTCTAGTTTTAATTCCTCATCTGTTTTTATCTCAGATACTTTATTTATAGCCATCTCTAAAATTTCACTTATTTCATCAGCTTGAGCTTGTTCCAGCATCTTGTCGTACTGTTTAACTAAACTATTTATTTCTTTTCGCTCCTCTTTTCTATAGTTTTTTTCTGCAATAGTCTCCCTTAATTCTTCTTGAGCAGATTTTATCGATGCTACTCTCTGTTCCTCTGCCTCTTTTGCTTTTTCTTCCTGATAGATATTATATCGTTCTATGCCAAAGCAATATCCACCATATATAACTGCTATTATTAGCGACATTACTAGTATATTAAGAAATATTATTTTTCCGCTATTTTTTCCATACTTATCGAATCCAATCATTTTTCCTCCTTCGGCATATTGTATATCTTACTTTAAGCTTTATTAAAATTTTCTACATAATACTTCCTTAAATGTCTTTATGCTTCTTTCACTCGCTTTTGAACTTTTTCTACTGATATTCCAAGACTATCGTTATAACCATCATTTCTTCATCATATAAATATTGAATAGATACTTGTCCATCAGAATATCTCGCTGCAATGCCTAAAACTCTATTTGCCAAAAATTTTCCTGTATCCTCTGGAAAACCTGCACATGAATCAATCTGAAATGTTATGACACTATTTCTATTTTTTACACATTTCTCAATATACCTATCCATCATAGTTTTAGTCCTAAAATAAGTATTTCTGCGCACAAAATAATTACCTTCTTTTGAAAGAACTCTAGGGTATTTAAGCAAATCCCAGTCATAATTTTCTATAAAAAGATTCTCATCTACATTACAATGTACATGAGAAATTGTATAAATTGGGGACGTATCCTTTAAATCATTTGTGATATCCATATGATAATTTCCTTCTGGAAGAATATTCATATTCCATGCATGTTCGTTTCCCAGCATCCTTTTATCTTCTGAACTTAAAAGTACTCCTGAAACTATAATTGATTCCACTCCTAAGCCCTCTAATAAATATTTTGCAGCCAACGCTATACCGTGACATACAGCTAATTCCTGTAATAAGGCGCCTTCTATTGTGAAACATATGCCATTTTCCCGTCCACTTAAGGCTGAAAAGTCATATCTAACTACATCTGCTAGATAATCATGTATATATTCAGTCGCTTCAATGGGTGTCTTTCCCTGAAAATTTGCACAAATATGCTCTCTTTTTTGTTCCAATTTCTTTTTTATCTCTAATGCATCCAATTTATTATGTCGATATTGTATATGTATTGCCTTAGAAAAAGTTCCATTGACAATTTGTATCTCATTTAAATTTGCATAAAATAAATCACATTCGTTATCTGTTATAATACTTAATACTTCTTTTATTTCTTTATCAGTTAAGTTTTTTTCTATTGAAATTTTCTTGTCAAATTTTTTTATTCCTTCTATCACAGCAGAATAAAATTTTTGTTGAGATTTCGATAATTGTTTTACTAATCTATTCATCTTTCTTTTTCCTAAATTTCCTTAAAAAAACTCTTTTTGGTGAATTTTTCTCTTGTTTTTTAAAAAATCCTTTTTCAGACGGAATTTCCTTTCGTAAAGTTTCCCAAACCTCTAACGTATCTTGGGAACAGTTATTTCCTGATTGTCTTATACATTTATCCAGTGCTTTGTATATTCCATTATCCATTCTAATCAGTTCATCAATTAAGCTTTGTTTATATGTTTCTATATTTTCTGCACAAAATGCAATAACATACATAATTTCCTTAGAACTTTTTTTCTTTTTATAGTATTCAAAAATTCTATCTATAATTAGTTTAAGTAAAATATTTTTTTGTTCTTTGTTCATCTCAAAACATTGAAAAATAAATTCTATTTGTTCTTTGCTTTCAAAACGCCATTCTGTTAATATTGGCATAATCCACTCAAAATACTTTTTACTCTGCACCAAATTAATTTGATATAAACTAATGGGGAATTTATAAAAATAATCCTTCATAATTGAATTATCTTTCATATATTTGAATTCATTATCTTTCATATATTTAATATATAAATCATATCCTAAAAGATATAAATCCGATCTCTCACATGGAAGTTTTTTCCTGCTTCCACATTGATAATCAAAAATATCCGCTGCAATTTTATAAAGACTTATTTCTACTGTTCCAAATTTATGTTTTAACCAAATTCCATTATTCTTCTTTAATTCTTTTGTTTTCATCGTTATATTAAAATCAAAAATTGGAAAATTTTGTTCTACTTGAATAATCAATTCATCTATTTGACTACAAATATATTTAAACTCTAATAAATATCCCAGACATTGCAAAATCATACCAAATTTTTCTTCGCCTCTAAAATTTTTCTTAATATATTCTAGATACTCTTGTATTAATCTTTTTTCTATCTCTCCCCACGAAGAACCTATCGGTTGATTTTTTCTTGCTTGAGTAAAATTATAAACAAACGCCTCATATGGATTTTCCTTGAAATATTCCATCTGTATATTCATAAACATTATATTTCTCAGAGGACTTAATTGTAGTTTCTGACCTAATATTTCTCTCCAATTGGATTCTTTTTTATATACTTCCTTTAAATATTCCTCCCAAATATATTCAATATACGGATTTTCAATTTTCTTTCCTTCCTGAGCTAATTTTTCTACCTTTTTATCTATCTCAAGAAGCAAATCAATATTTTCATTCTTATCACAAGAATTAAGTATATCAATACATTGGTTTCCAAATGCTTTAACCGAAGATTGATTTTTAGGACTAGCTAATATCATATTAAAAATTAATTTATATTTTTCTTCTCTTGTCAGCCATTGCTTTGCAAAGTCAAAAATTTCTCCAGATGAATAATTACAACTTTCAAAAAATTTATCTGACTCTAAAATAGCTGATACCACATAAGCCAAATAAATCGTTTCATCTAGTTTATCAAAATTATGTTGTTCAAGAAAATTATTAAAATTTTTTATATCTTCATATTCCTCCATCAAAAACGATAATTTTATATTACCAAACCAGCTATTTTCTATCGGCTCCATTTTTTCATCCGGATAGAATACTTCATTTACGGAATCATTCTTTATTTCTATATCATCTTTACTTATCCCCTTTACATATCCACATATATCTGCCTTTTCTAATTTAGGATTATATGTATAAGTAGAAAAAAACAGCTTTCTATTGATAGTTGCAGGCAAACAATACATAAGAGCAGCAATCCAATACACAATATTTTCGGCTGTATCATAAATAATAACCCTTTTATTTTCCTTTTGGGCTTTTATAACAAGTAAAATAAGTCTAAATAAACTATTTAAACTTCTTTCTTCTATAAAACTACATATATTTTCAAAATTCAAATTAGGATTGGCGCTTAATACTTCAAGTTCTTCCAAGTAGTCAGGTTTCTCTCTCGATATTGCAAGCTCTTCTCTCAGCTTTTCATAAAAATCTACACTTTTATAATAACAAATTGGTGGAAGTTCAGGAAATCCCTCCTCAAATTGCATCATATGACTCACAATATTTCCCATTCTTCCAAATTTCCCATTATAGTCTTGAATGCTTTTTACTTGTTGTAAATAAAACTTTCCTTCCTCATTCACCCCACTGAAAAATCTAACTGGCAATTTCTCTAAATCTCCTAAAAAAAGGTAGTTTTTTTCATATATACTATTCTCCTCAAACTGAGTAATAGCTTTAACACTAAGTCCCTTACTTTTAGAATATAGACATACGCCACTTTTATCTTCAATTCCACGATTACATGCAGTAAATATTGCTTGCTTAATTTTCACTCCAACATCCCCTCTCTATTTCCTAATAAGACCGTTTTGCTCCATAATCCATAAAAATGGATCCGCAACTCTTTTAGGTTCTGGTCTGCGAATTTTTCTTATCTTAGAATCTTCTTCCGTTTTTTCTGGTATTCCTCCTAGTGCCGAAACGCCGAAATAACATATATTTTTAAAATTTTCATTTAATACAGCTGTAATTCTTTTTTCTCCCCAAGAAGCCAGCATCGCTTTCATTTCTTCATTAATCTGGTTTACCTCTTCTTTATCATATTTCCCATTTTGAATATTACTGCTCTCCTCCAAAATCCTACTACCCTTTGGTATCAAATTTTCTATCGCATCTAATTTTGAGAAGGCAACTGCAACGGGGATATCGATCGATTTTCCCGCTCTAATTTTCCTATCATTTCGAATTAATTTTGCCACTTCATTTACCATACGATCTGGAGAATTTTTTATCACTTCCTCCCATGATATATTACACGTCTCATCTAAAATATCTTTGTCCATTTGATCTCGGATTTCCTCTACTTGGGATGGATCAATTAAAAAAATAATACCAGCAGATTCGCAAATATATTTATTTACAATTGACATTGTTTTTAAATCTTCCAAGTTTTCTCCCGCAGTATCATAAAAAATAAAAGTAAGATTTTTTATATTACCTCCATTTCTTATTGCAGTCTCATATATCAATGGTTTTTGACGCTCTTTTGGATTTGTCAAATCTAATGATCTATTTTGTTTATACAAAGGAACATAATACTTCGACATATAATATTCTTTAATACTCTTATCCGTTTCCATAAAAGCTGCACCAAATAGCTCTGGCATAATATGCTTTTGAAGTTCATCTATTAAAACACCAATATAGTGACTTTTTCCCGAAGCACGAGAACCAACGATTGAAATTATCATATCTTCATTATCATGTATATTAGGTGGCAAAGGATTATGACAGCTTGGACAAATACGAAAATTTGATATTTCTCCACAGGAACATTTTTCTCTCATAGGCATAAAATTCTTTGCAATAAATGGAAAGCCAAACGACTTTGCCTTGAAAGTTTTATTCATAAGCTCTGTTCTACTTTCGTCTCCTCCCTCATATCTTGTTAATAAAATATCTGGTTCTGGTATACAATTTCCTGTACTATTTACACAGCGAAACTCTACATCATTCATATTATGTTTTGTAAAACAATATGGACATGTATATTTTGACATCTTTTATCCTCCACTTTTTTCATTTTTATTTACTCTTAGTCACGATATGCTTTGTTCCTGCTACCGCTCTCATCACAGCTCTATCGTACTCATTTTCATCCTTAAAGAAGGGTTTTATTCCCACATTTTTCTCTTTTATTAATTCATCAGCAACAATACGTACGATATAGCTTCCATTTACTTCCTGTGACTTTATCTCTTTTAATAACTTAGACTGTTTTTTATACAGTGGTATAATATTTTTTGCCTGATAAATTTCAATATCTGGCAATATAAACACTGGTTTATCACTGTAAAACTCTATCTCTATTATTTTAGGTTGCTTTATAATAAATCCTGATTCCTGTATTTTAATTCCATAATAAATATTAGGTTTCTCCTCATTATCAAATATCAATCTTGTCTCCTGCGTACATAAAATATCATCTTCCAATTCCATCTCAGCAAATAATGAAATAAAATATTTCTTTTTTTCAATATTTTTTATAATTAAGGCTGAATTCTTATCAAAAGAATGTTTTCTTGTATATGCTTTTTGGGATGCTTTATCTTGCATGCCCTGTGGATATTCATCATTTCGATACCTGATTACAATTGCCCTCGCATTTTGTGGCCATTTTAAATGAATATGTAAATCCTTTCCCACAATCTTAGTATCTTCTACTTCCATTTCTCGCTCTCTGGAAGCATATGCTTTTTCCCCTATTACTGCAGAATCCTTTTTCTCCACTACAGCCACAATATAATACATACTATTTTCTTCTAAGTTAAACCTACACCCAAATTTTTGTTTTGATATTTCTTGTATTCTGTTTAATTTTTTTCTTAACTCACCTATATTAACAATTTCGCCATACTCATACGGAATACTATATTTTGAAAAATAAAGTACAACCTTTCCATTTTCTTCTTCTTTTTTCCATTTCGCCTCAAAAGTACTTCCCTGCAAATACTTTATTTCTAAATCATTCACAGGGGATGGAATCGCAACTGGAGTTGCAGATACTTCTACTCCATCTGTCAATACTCTTTTTTCTCCAATACAATATTCTAAACATAGAAGATAGCTATATGTTATCTCATTTTCTACTGCTTCATCTATCATCTCTGATACTCTACAGCTTATCTCACTGCCGTCTTCCCTCTTAGATATAGTACTTCCTCTCTTTTTCCACACTCGAACTCTTGCTCCCATTGGAAGAGCGTTCCACGTAATTCGAATATTTCCTTCTCCGACTTCTATATTTTTTATTTTTAATTCGCCATAATTAATAGCAGGCGCCTCGTTAGCTACTCCTCTTGACTCTATGCCGCTTCGAATTGCAAATATTGTATAGTAATATTTCTTTCCAGCATCAACATTCGTATCTACAAACTGAGTATCACTGATATGTGCCAATTCTTTTCCATCTGTGCTGTTCCTACTTTTTCGATCAAGTTTTTTTAATATTTTATATGTAATATCTCCTTTTGAAGTAGAAGGAATCCATTTCACTATATTCGTTTTATTTTTACCATTTGACTCTACCTTGACATTTTGCACAGGATTTGGCGGATATAAAATAATTTTTTCTCTCACACCAGGATAGTCCTCACAAATACGATATATTTCCTCACAATACTGAATAATAGAATCTGTCTCTCTTCGTTTTTCAGCCTCCTCAATTTTCTGATATCTTTTTTTTGCTTCTTCCACAGCTGCTTTTGCTTTATCTTCCTCTAAAATTTGAAAGCTAGGATATTGTTTCTTAATCTCCTCCAGTCTTTTCAAGCCTGTATAATATTTCTTTTTCTCAAAATTTTCCTTTATCTTTCTTATTTCAGGTCCCAGAACTTTTTCCATCTGTTCTAGCTCTCTTTTTACAGTTTCCACTTTATCTAAATCTTGCCAAATAATACTAACTCTCTGTAAAATTAACTTTGCCTGATCTAAATCTGCTTTTTTAATACAAGAAGAAGCTACTTGACACTGCGCTAATAGTTCTTGCAATTGTTTAAATGAAGTATTACATTTTACACAAAATTTTGCTGATACATCATTCTCTGTACCACATTTACTACATTTTACGAATAATGAATTACCACATTTTGGACAATTTCTTATTTCTTTTTTATTTTCAAAAACATTATTGCAACTAGGACAAATTTTCAAATTAAGCTGCCTCGAATTCGTCACAACAATTAAAATTCCTTCTTTTTTTCCGATCGCCTTTAATCGATTCTCTGCCTTCTCTTTATTCTCTCTCCTAGCTGACATAATTGCTTTTAAGTAATTTTCTGCCGTCTGCCCTGTTATTGTATCTCCATTTGCCTTTGCAACAGACTTTATTGATTTGATAATCCTATCTGTCTTTTCCCAAATCACAAACTCATCGTATCCTTTTCGAGTTTGTTCATTTTTAAATGCTGTTAATGCTAGTTGACATAAGTCTTGCATATAAGTTAATCTTGTAGTTCTTGGCATTATCTTAAAACTATTTCTTATTTTTTCTACTCTTTTTAGAAGTTCTTCTCTTTCTAAATTTCTAGCTGTATCAATATCATCATCTTCTTTTAAAAAATCATATAAATCTTCTAAATTCATCTCTTCTAATTCTTTTATCGAGTTTTTATATGTATCAACGCAACTAGGTTTTGGGTTTGGATCTGATAACATATTCTTAGACTCTTCCTCACCTTTTTTTACGATAGTAAGTCCATAATTTTGGGGTAATAAAATTTCTAAATAAACTTTTGAAATTCCCGTGTCATCTTGAATTCTCACTACCTCTGTCTCTCCAATATTAGAAGTTCCAATATACATCTTCATTCTTTTACCTAAAGTTTCTCTCACATATTCATCAGCTAATTTTGCTTCTGTTTTTCTTGTATTTGGATCATTCATAATTCTCTTTATATAAGGCAAATTTTTATTATAATCTTCATACCGCAATCCATTTTTTCTATGTGTTGGTTTTGACCAAAGCTTCTTTTTTGTACTTATCGCTTTTGCTATTTCTTCTTCAGTCAACTTTGGATTATCATATGGTAGTTCTAAAATTAAAAAACAATTATCTCTACTTTTTCCTGATTCCATGACTATCCGTTCCTCCTACATTTTTCTTGCTATTCCTGTAAACGTCTCTACTAAATTTGATAAATCTGTGAGCTGAGCAAATTCATCCTTTGACGCAATACTATGTAAAAATTTTCGATCCGCCTGTGCAAATCCCACTGCAATAATATCAATATTTTCTCTCCATAATTGTTTTGCCTCATGAATAGCTTGATTTTGATGGGACCACGCTCCATCTGTTAATACAAATATATATTTGATTCTATCTTTATCTTCCAACATAGATTTTGATATTGAAAATGGAATTACAGAAGTTCCGTATCCCAATTCATCTGATATATTCATCTTGTCAATTGTCCTATATAATTTCTTTTTATCTGAAGATAATTTTCCCAATATAGCCACTCTGCTTGCAAACCCCACAATTCCAATTCTCGTGTAATTTAAGTCAAATTGATCTACAAAGCTTTTAGCTGCATCTTTTACCTGATCAAGTGCAGAACTCATACTTCCCGATAAATCAATTGCTAATACAATGTCTATTTCTGAATTAATTTTTGTTCTCCCGCCATCTCTATCCTTTGGTGACAATATAACCCAGCTCATATCATCCTCTATTGCCTCTACAGAAAGTTTTAAATTTTTTCCTGTATTTTTTTGAATTGCCTCCACTGATACGACACTATCTCTGTTATATTCATATGTAACTATTATATCCTCTTCTCGATTTCCAGTGTTTTTTATCCCTGAAAATACATATTTTCCAAGGCAAACTCCATTTAACGGATAAGTAAGCTCTTTACTTTCTCCCTGAATCATATAAACATCGAGATGATTTTCCCTTTCATCTCTTCCTACTCTTAGATGATATGTCTCTGAATACTTCGCTGGCACAGAAGAATTTTTTGCTATCATAATATTATTTATATATTTTTCTCGGTTTTTAGTTTCTGTAATCATGCCAAGGCTATGTGATGTCGCTTCTTGTATACTTTTTGCTCCTGCAATCTGATAAATTCTTTCCTGCTTTCCTCCCCCAATATAAACTCTTTTTTTTATTGGATTTCCATTTTCATCAATATTTGCACGAATTGCAGCTCCGATAGCAACGGATAAATCTGGGTTAACTCCGTCATACGGCTTTTTTCCACTTATTTTCTCTACAAAGTTTCTTATCATTTTCATTCTCGTAGAACCGCCAACTAAGATTACTCCATCGATATCACTCCAATCCATAAACAACTCTTCAAATAGTTTCTTTATAACATTTTCTGTGCGTTCTACAAGATAGGCTGATATTTCCTCAAATTTCTCCTCCGTTAAAGTGTACACAGCTTTTCTTCCTCTATAGTCAATTTTTATTGTTTCACTCTTTTTGGATGCCAATGATTTTTTCGTTTTTTCCGCTAACACTCGAAGTGTATTATTAAATTCGTAGTCTTCATCTACCATAATATCAAACTCATCGTAAAATAAATTCGATATATATTCTACAATAGCATGATCCCAATCTCTTCCTCCTAGCTCATGGTCACCGTCTGATCCAAGCACTTTAATGTCTTTTTTCGTTACTTTCGCAATCGTAATATCAAAAGTTCCTCCTCCTAAGTCATATATCATAATTGTTTTGTTTTCTTCTTTTTCATGTATTCCATATGCAAAAACTGCCGCTGTCGGCTCATTTATAACTCCTAAAACTTTAACACCTGCTTTCTCACCAGCTCGTATCGTGGCCTTTCTTTTTGGATCTTCAAAATATGCCGGAACTGTAATAATAGCCTCTGTAATTTTTTCTCCACATTCTTCCTCTGCCTCTTTAATCAATCCCTTTAATAATTCAGCAGCTAAATCCTCCGCTAAATAAGATTTTCCATAATGTTCTGCCTCGAAATTGGGGTCTCCCATCTTATACTTAAAGTACGCCTCAGTCTCTGGATTTCCCTCCTCATAATAATCCTTTGCCTCTTGACCATGTATAATACTGCCATCCTGTTCAAAATACAAAACAGATGGCGTCGTGGAAAGCCCATATGAATTTTTAATAACAGATGCCTTTCCTGTTTTTTCATCAACTTTGGCTATTGCACAGTACGTCGTCCCTAAATCAATTCCAACTCTCATATTTTTCCTCTCTTCCGTATAATAATATGATATGAGCGCCAAAACACCCTTTGACACTTTCATCATAATATTCAATTAATATATATTTTCATTTTTAAATCTTGTATCAATATACATTTTTACATATATATGTTGGTACAAAACCCCTTCAAAAAGAAAACTTATTTTCTCTTTGAAGGGAAATATCTATTAATCTTCTCTGCGAACTATCATATTTGCTACCATAGCTTTTTGCTCTTGAATTTGCTCTTCTGTCATAACACTATCTGATTTTAATTCCATTGATTTGTTCTTTCCAGTCGTACAATCTGTACCTGTCACATGTAAAATTCCTTCTACGTCAAATTTAAAATTGATATCAATCGGTGAGCCTTTTGGCATCGGTCTATCTAACTCTAATAAAACTTCTCCCAGATAAAAATCATCATTAACCGCATACTCTTTCTCCGTAATATCAGATTCATACACTTTAAGAAGTACATTTTTTTGTAAGTCCATAAAAGTAGCACAGCCTAGAGTTTCATCTCTTGGTAATATGTCGTTTGCAAAAATCAGATTTTCTATATAGGACTCTCCTTCTGCCGTTCCGTTATCGCGAACTAATTCAATTCCAAAACTTTTTGATGTAATATTTTTAATAATAGTTTTAGTATCCATAATTCTTTCAGATTCTTCTGAAAAATTTCCACCTATATATCTCTCGGAAGAATTTTCTGTTTTATGAGAAGTATTATCATCCAAATTATTTTTATCAGAAGTATCATCACTTAATTCGGCACCAGTATTATCAATAAAATCCATATTTTCCTTTGCAAAAATAGCCGCTCCTTTTGCTACTGCTTCATCTGGATCATATATTCTCTTAGGAATATCTGGATACTGTTCATTCAAGATTCTCTCTACCTGTGGCATTTTAGCTGAGCCACCAACCATCAAAATCTCGTCAATTTGAGTAACACCCTTTTTTCTAGCTGCATCTAAAGCTCTATTTACTTCATCAATCGTTCTCATCAATAATATATTTGTCAATTCCTCAAACTTCTGACGGGTAAATTCAATTCTCGCTCTCATTCCATCTGCCACAACTACTGCTCTTACCAGCTTTTTACTCGTCAATTCTTGTTTTTTCTTTTCTGCGAGTATTCGCATATCTTGCTCAAACTGCAATTGTGTCTCCTCGTCAAATTCGTCCTCAAAATCATTTTGATTTCTGAACTCTCTCTCAAAATAATCCATAATCTCTTGATCCCAGTTTTGACCTCCTAATTGATGATCCCCTCCTGTGGCAATTGGCTCTATTACTTTTCTTCCGTTTTCTTCTTTAATCTGTATAATTGTAATATCAAAAGTTCCCCCGCCTAAATCATATACCATAATCGTCTTATCTTTTTCACCATCCATGACACCATAACAGATGGCTGCTGCCGTAGGTTCATTGATAATCGCCAATACATTTAATTCTGCTATCTCCCCCGCTGCTTTTGTAGCAATCCTTTCTGGAGTTCCAAAATATGCTGGACAGGTAATAACTACATCTTTAATTTTCTCATTTAACACTCGTTCTGCATCCTGCACTAATTTCTTTAAAATAAAGCTAGAAACCTGTGCCGGAGAATATTCTTTTCCTGCATGCTCTATTGCAAAATCTGAATTTCCCATTAATCTTTTTACGAATGAAATTGTATTTTTAGGCTCTAATACTGAGTTTTCCTTCGCAAACTCTCCTACCACTACATTATCTTCTGTCTCAAAAAATACTACCGATGGAGTTACATTTTTCCCTTCGCTATTCATAATAACTTCTGCATCTCCCACTTCATTTACATATGCCATACACGAGTATGTCGTTCCCAAATCAATTCCTATCGCTCTCGCCATTATTCTCGTCCTCTCTTTCTTAAATTAATTTTCTTTATTTTCCGTTAGTGGTTCATAAGCATATACAACCACGGCTTCTTTCACCATAATACGACTTCCATATATATATCCATCTGATACACTTTTCGCAATTTTTTTATGTAAATTCTCATCATCTGTTACCTGCTTTTTCAAAACTTTTTGCCGCCTTGGATCAAATTCTTCTCCAAAATTACTGCTAAAAATTTCAATATTATAATTTTCCAAGACATCCTCAATATCATAGGCAAAACTCAAAAAATCCTTTACAGATATAACAGCATTTTTATCCTTTTTCTCCAAGGAAAGTCCCATTTTTAAAATATTGTTCCTCATCTGTATAAACTCCATAAGAAGAGGTTTCATCATCGTGCTATATAAGTCTTTTTTATATTCTTGTACCTCTGCATATAATTTTTTAACAAGAATGTCCTGAGTCTCGGATTTTTGGATTTTGCTGTCAAATTTCTTGTGTAATTGTTCTATCTGCTGTAAAACAATATATAATGTCTCTTCCGTATTCTCCTGTTTTTGTTCTATGTTTTCTGAACAACCTATCACCTTTTCTTCTATTTCTTCCTCCGACACTTCCTCTGAAATATTATCTTTTTCCTTTTTCTGAACAAAATCTTGTGAACCTTCTATTTCAATTTTTTCTTTCTCAAAACAAGATACACTTTCGTCTAGCTTATTTTGAACTTCTTCTCTAAGCGAATTATCATTTTCTAAGCTTTTCTTTGCGTTTTCTTGCTCTTGTTCTTCCTTCTCCAAAGTAAATTCCGCATCCAGAGGACCTTCTTCTTCTCCTATTTTTTCTTCTAAAACAGCTTCTTCCTCTACCAATACAAAAGTCGATTTCTCATCAGCGAGGTACTCTCCCGTTTTAGAATCATATCTTCCTTTTCTTTCCTTATCCATTCTTTTTTCCTCAACCATTAATAGATTCATTTTCTCTTTTCATCCACATAAAATATCCATCGCTAAAGATGGACTCATCGTAGATGAAAAAATCATCATTGCTGCTATCATAGCTATAGCCGTTCTTTTTTTTAATCTTTTTTTCATAATATTATTCTCCTCCTTGTTTTCATTTCTTTCATACAGATAATCTTACTAGTTTTAATACAAAATCTTCTGATTCCCATTTTCAAAAATCTCCTTCTTTTCATATATTTTATTTCTTATGGAAGATGATTTTTGATTTCAGTTTATTATTCCAACAATCCCCCTCTCTTCTATTTATCCTATATACATCATAAGTATCCCAACTGCAATACTTATGAGAGAAAGTATAATTAAAAAGATAGGTCCTGATTTTTCTTCAGGATTTATTATCATTGCCAATCCAGAAATAGCAATGCTTATTCCTATCATTATAATTTTTGACGGAATTTCTGACGGAAGAAATGCATTAAGAATTGCAATAAAAGTAAATACCCAAGCCATATAGAGCATCCAATTTATCTTCTTTTTTCTATAAAAACTAGACTGAATAAACGCTCTGCAGCTTGCCTGAACTGCTCCATCTTTTGATTTACATGTTAAAATACAATCTCCTATTCCAATACTTTGAATCCAATCTCCATCTGATTTTCTCTCTACAATAGCCACACTCGGATCTGTACTCTCCCACGTATAACTATTATCAAAGCATCCTTCTGGCTCTGTTTTTACTTCCACTTTTTTCCTGTCTCCCATAAATATTTTTGCATCTGTCATACTAAGAACAATCTGATTCATTTTCTTCTTTATATTAATTATAATTTTTGTCTCCGTTTTCACTCCAAAGACTTTAATTTCTACAGAACCAGATTTTCTAGCCTCTACCTCTCCTCTATTATTGACCGTTGCAATTTCTATATCGCTACTTGTCCACTTATATTGATTAATATCATCTGCGTCTTCTGGAGTAGCCTGTACTTTTAATCTCTGTACCTGACCAACTGCCATTGTTGATATTGGAGAAACAATTTTTAATGATATAGCATAATTATGAGACTCCACTTTTACTGGAAGTCTTTGAAAAGGAATTATATTTCCCACTAAAAATAAATCTATATATGTATTGCCTCCATTTAACGCTTTTATCATAGTTCCTTGACAAGAAACAATTCTTTCATCTTCACTTTTTACTATCACTTGAGGTTTGGATACATCATCTGGGATACAGGAAACTTTAATCTGATACGTCTCTTCTTTTTCTAAGATTGGAACTGGATTTGCAATAACTACTGGGTTTACTTTGTCTATAATTCGATAAATATCACTATCTTCCTCATCCATCTCATTTATATTTAATTTCTGTCTATTTAGTTGTTCTACAAATTGTGGAAACACTAATTTATGTGTCAAAAAAAGTTCTAGCGCTCTACATAAATTATTTTTCTTAATTCCCCAGTAATAACAATTATCTCTCCACAAAACTCCTGGTTGCTCTGAAAAAACTAAAATAATATTCTGTTCCTTCGTTTTCGGTATATTTCTAGATAATTGCTGTGCGTTTTGCATATTTTCTGCCAAAAATAATTTAATTTTTCTTCTCGAGTCTCGTATTTCCTGTAAAATATGGCATTTAATTTCCATAAGAGGAGTCACATAAGTAGCTCCGCCTCGAAAGGAACTAAATCCCTGATATTTATCAAAAATTATCTGAAGCTCTTGCATTGAGATTGAACTATCTACAATCATATCAATTTGCTCTTTTTGATAAGAAATTTCCTCTCCGTACATAGAACATAAATTGGAAAATTCTTCTATCCTCTCATCATATTCCATATCAATGGGAAATTGACCTCTTCTACACCTAATACAAGATTTCACGCATTTCGACATATCTTCCAAAAATTTAGTCTCAAAATCCTCTCCGATAACAGTGAGAGTAAATTGGTCGTTTAATTCTCTCTCAACTGCTCCAAAGAAACGATACGCCCACTGTAAAAAAGGAGCTTTTACAAAATTATTTAGTTCACTGTAGGAAGCAATTGTTTTCCCATTTATAGTAATTTCATTTATTTGCTCATAAGGATTAAGCTTAATCATTACCTCGTTTACAGCCATAGTTATAATTCATCTCCGATTTCATCTTGTTGTTCTTGTATTGACTTTTGTTCATTTGCATCTTCTTTTAGCTCTGGATATTTCTGTTCCATTTCCTCTCTAAACTCTTGCTTGGCTTTTTTAGCATTTTCTGTTATTTCTGCTTGAAGTTCCATCTTCTCATCTGGACTTAAGTCTCTACGCCTATCCAACATTTCTCCATGTTTTTTCACCGAATCATCTAACATCGCATTATAATTTTCAATTTTTTTCTCTACATAATCTTTATTATCTACAGTTTGCTCATTATTTTCTGTCTCATTTTTCACTTCATTTTTTCTCCAAAGCGACATTTTTTCTTCCTCCTATTTCGTTTTATTCATTCTTCCCTTTCTTCTTTCCAATCTTCCCATTAAAAGCTTATATAATTTTTCACAGGCTATATCTTCTGCATCAAATTCTTCTATTATAGAATGTTCTCCTCTCTCTAATGTAAATAAAATCCATTTTCCTTTTTCATAATTCAGGCAATAAGCATATTGCGCCTCTCCCCCTATGCAATACCAGGACTTAGGAACTTTATAATAATCAAACTTTTGTTCTAATTCTCTAATATTCATTTTCATTCTCCTTATCTATCTCCACAATATCACCATCATCTAACATTTGGTCAAAGCTCTTCTCAAATTTATATTGTTTGGCACCACCCTCACATCCAAAATTAGGAGCCGCCGTTGATTCTACACATTTTATTGGTTTTACCACTTCATAGGAATGATATTCCATACTTTCTTCCTTATACGGCAAAGAGCGTGATTCATAACTCTCCCCTAAGGGTGAAGCATTTTTTCCTACTTCTGAACCATAACGATCTATTTTTTCACCAGACTGTAAGGTTGTCTCTTTTATTTCATATCTATTATCTGCCCCCTCTGCCCCAAAAGAATTTTTTCCTGCATCATATTTAGAATAAGTGTTCCAGTCAACTTTAGGATTTCCATTGTCATCAACCAGAACTTCTCCGTCTTTCCCTCTTTCATAGTATTTTTCATTTCTTATTTCATAGGGAGTAGCAATTTCTTCTCCTGCGTCATTATAAACAGTTTCCAAAGAATCCCCTTCTACAACCTTATCTCCCTCTAATTCTTTTTCAATAGAAAAACTTGCCTCTTTTATCTCACTCTCAGATTCAATTTTTCTATTTTTAGAACTAATTTTATCCCCTTCTTTATTTTCCATCTCTTTATCATTCGGAATTTTTCCTTCTAGTTCATCCCCTATTTTGTCTGCCTCTATTTTATTTTCTCTTACTTCTGTTACCTTTTCAGATGAATCAAATTGTTCTATAAAACTATCTTTTCCATCTCCCGCATCGTGAAATCCCATACTTCCCCTCATCTATAAAGCACATGATATATTTTGATATATTTTACTGTTCCATCCTCTTTTAGCCTGCTATAAATTAAATATTTTAACAGCAATTTTTTCTTTCCAGCATTTAGACTAATATAAGAATCTAATTTTGATAAAAATTCGCTCTGCCAAAAGAAAATTTGCATTTCATCATCTTCTGTAAGCTTTTTAAAATCAATACCACGCAATATTTCTTCTAAAATATCAAATAAGTTTCTACAATGAGCCATCGACATAAGATAATCTGAAAACACTTTGCTATCTCTTTTCTTCATCATAGCTGTGACAATTCCTTTTACACTCTGTATATATTCAATTTTTTTCTCTTTTGAGATTTTCATATTTTCAATTATTCTTATTACTTTTGCCTCATCCATTTTTCTGGCTATAAATTGATTTAAAAGTTCCATAATAATTTTTCCACGCAACTGTTTTAACTCATCAAATGAAATACTTACCGATTGCTGTTCATACTTGTCAGAAGCTCTATCTATTTTTCCTCTTACGGCCTCCAGCCAATTATTTTGCATAATAACGGCAATTCCTGTCCCTAATTTAGATAATTCTAAAATCTGATTTTCATTTAAACTCACAGCATTTCCCACTATTTTACAATCCTCCCTTTCTGGAAGTCTCATAATAATTTTCGTATTTGTATTTTTAATTGCTGATATATCAACCGCCGTCGGAGACTGATCCACAATGACAAATCCTTCTCCATATGTACGCATTTCTGCTATACTATTACTAATCATTTCCACAGATTTTCCGATCAGATTAGCTCCTCCCTCTCCACTATTCGTTGATGACTTTTTTAGCAAATTATGTGCTTCTTCTAATACAGTAAGATGAGATAACCCTAAATTCTGTCCAGATACATTGGCAGAGCGATATTCAGAAAGTTTCATAATGAGAATTCCCATTAATAAAGATTTTGTTTCTGTGGAACCCACACGACTTAAATCAATAATACAATTTTTGTCAAAAATTTCTTCATCCTTCACATCGTATCCACCACAAAAAACTTGTCCCATAATTCCATTTGTAAGAGATGCTACACGCGTAACAAGCGCACCAATATAATCACCTTTTGTGTCAGAGGAATAACTAGAAGAATTAATAATCTTTGGAAGTACCGCAAGAAGATCCTTAAATGTTGGATACTGTACTTTTCCCTCACCCAAATATATAGAATTTAATAAATCCCATCCCTTTACAATATACATTTGTTCCATAGCGTCTTTTAAAATTGCTGGCATTGCCGCATACATCTCCCAACAAGCATTAAATATTTCTATTAATCTATCTAAATGCTCTAAAACATGGATGTTTTCATCAAATCGAAATGGATTAATTTGAAGCATTCGATTATATTTGGGATTTGTTGTAAATATATTAATATCATCTAATTTTCCAAACGCTGTTTTATACTCTCCTTTTGCAGGTTCAATTACTAAAAAAGGAATATCGTTTTCTATCATTCTTTCTAAAAGACAGTAGGTTGTATTCGACTTTCCAGAACCTGTAGAACCCGTAACAAAACAATGTGATGTTAAACTATTTAAGTCTAGTTCTATATCATTATTTTCTATAATTCCCATATGATAAATTTTACCAATATGAATCTTTCTATCCGTTCGATTATCTCCCTCTACAAATACATTTCTGCCAAATTCTGCAATATGACTAACTGTTAATCCAGATACAGATTTATGAGGAATTCCTGTAAACAGCGGCAATTCTTTTCCACTAATTAAATTTCCAGCCGTTACTATCTGTCCTTGAAACTCTCCCTGCCCTGGCACCTCTATTAATGGATGAATTCCATACTTCATATACTCTAGTACTTTTGATGTCTCACTATAATTTTGTACCTCCCATACATTTACAAATGAATTCTCCACCCCCGTTTTTTCTCCCGAAACTAATGCTTTATATGAGTTTGCAGCTACTACAGAGGTCTGTACATCATCTGCAATAAAATATCCTGCACATTCCCATACACCAAATGATTCACATTCTGTAATACGTTTTAAATGATTATCAATTCTCTCCGTTAATACTTGAACTGATTTATTTTGATGCTCTATTGTCATTGTTTTAGAGTTTCCAATTGTATCAGTCTTATTTTTCGTCTCAGCATCCGCTTTCGTATATGCAGTTCCCTCTGTTATTGCTTTTGACCAAGACTCACCTGTAGAATAGCCTGTACTTGTACTGCTAGAACTATTAGTTCCCCAGCTCATTCCCTCAAATGAGAAGCCATTACTATTTCCCGTTGTATTTGTCCTTGTCTCATTTGTCCCTCTATTCTTTCCTGTTGTATTGCTTATGCTATGATTTACCGTATCTGCAAAACTTTTACTTTTTCCAATAGAAATCGATTCACTCTCATTTTCTGCATACGATAATGTTGTTTTTATAAATGGAGATAAGGCAGAAAATAATTCCTCAAATCCTCTCTTTCTAACTTCCAAATCATCTTTAGACACTGGAGTCGCTATAAAAAGAGCTGTGTATTCTTCTCCCTGCATTGTATCAATGAATTTTTCTAATCCTTGGACAAATTTGTCTTTATCTTCATCTCTAGCAGAAGGAACTACTGTAACGCAAGATACATTTTTATTCCCTCCAATTATAGAAACTTCTGTCATATCTTCCATTACCATTTGAATTTCTCTATTATTCAATGCTGTGAGTGAACTTCCACAAAAATTTCCCAAAAAACCTTTTTCTAAAATTTTTCCTGCTGTTGCCGCCGATTCACTTCCATTTACTCGCACTCCCAGATACATTGTAGTTTTATTTTTTTCACCATCTAATATCATTAGAACAGTACTTTGCACATTTTGCAAGGCACTATACACGCTAATTAATTTATCATTCACATTTTCTTTTTCGTCATATACCAGCTTTTCTATTCGAAATAATCGTAGCTTTTTTAAATCCTTTTCAATTTCTGCTATCGGGATAACAGAATGAAAAGAAAGATTTATCAAATAATTTTTATTGATAAATTTATCTGCCATCAGCATTCCATTTTCTAAAGTTTCTTTTCTTCTTAACTCTTGTGTACTCAATTCTTTTTTATTAACGTATCTTAACTCATTCACTTCTCATTCCCCTATAAAATATTACTCAAGTCATCCTCTTATTTTTATAATTTAGTATTTCACCCCTAGTTTTCTTAATCGCTCAATTCTATCTCTTGTATTTGGATGACTACTCATTAAAGTAGCAAATAAGCCCGCATCATGACACGGCGGAAAACTATCTAAAAGCTGGCATAAGGCATATCCATATCCCAGATTAAATGAAAATTCATCTGCCTCATATTCATTCGTTCTAGACGATTTCATAACCATTATAATTCCTAGTTTTGTCCATAAAGTCATAAAAATCACAATCATGATATCCGTTATAAATCCCGAAAACTTTATAAGCAATGCAGGAATAAGAGCCTCTTTTCCCCCAAAAAGAATTGCTATAAGTTCTGTAAAACCTATAACTACTTTACAAAGAATTCTCATAAACACGAAACTTACTGTCACTATCATATTTCCAATCTGAATTAATAATATAAGATCAGTATCATGATGCGCTAAATGTCCCATTTCATGTCCTAATGTTGCTTTTATAATTTCTGATGGTTCACTTAAAAGCCCTCTTGTAATACAAACGGTCTTTCTTCCTGTTGCGAAAGCATTTACATCTGTACTATCATTCATATACAATTGCACATCATCTGGAATATTTGCATTCATTTTTTTAGCTTTAGAAAAAACTTCATTAAAAATCGGCTCTAGTTGACTTATCACTCTCTTATCAGTAATTAACTTACATCCTGTCTGTATTCTTACTATCGCTTCTCCAATCGGAGACATAGCTACTGACATCATAAGTAGATAAAATATAAATCCAATTATCAACACCCATACTATATTTTCAGTAAAAATTGTTCCTATTATAACTGAAATAAATATTGCATTTGCTAATAAATATAAGATAACTGGAATATTTGCTCTTCTAACTACATTTCTCAAAAAATCTACCAAATACATTTTTCCCTCCTCTTATTACTTTTCAAAACTTTTTTATATAACATTTTTATTGTAGTAAATTTTCCTACTGATATTCAGTATTTACTGGTATCTGTTATTTTTTTATTATACATCTATACGTATCTCGTGTCAAACTATTAGTATTGCTTTTATATTACTAATAGTTTTAAAATCTTAACATGTTTTTCTATAATCTTTTCGTTTAATATTAAATAATACTTGCCTTTGATATAGTAGGTGTTATCTCTATATAAAAATAAAATTTTTATTCTTATAATTTCTTAATATCATACTCTATAACTCTCATTCTCAAATAAAAAAGAATACCTCCAAATCTAACTTTCTTATTTATTTTCACAAATTATTCCTATTTTTTTAATAATTCTACTATATTATCATATTTATCCAATATTTAAATCTATTAGTATTATTTTTTTATTCCTATTAGTAAATTGTTTACATCAATTTACATATTATACAATAAAAGTGTTTCACAAAACCTTATAGTAAAGCTAAATTTTTATACAATTTGGTTTAAAACAAATTTTATGGAGGTGTTTTCTCTGAAAAAAGAAATTAATATCCAAATTGGTCACCGAGTACATGAGGCGAGAACTCAAGCACATCTTTCTCGCGATGAACTGGCAGAAAAATTGAATATCTCTTCTCTATTTTTGAGTTATATCGAATCTGGTCAAAAGGGTATGTCTCTCACTACTTTAAGTAATTTATGTAATATTTTAAAAGTTTCCTCAGATTATATCCTTTTAGGAATTGATAATAGTGATACTGTTTCTAGAAAAAATTTAGAATTAATAATCCACGGACTGGATACTCGTTATCTCCCTCTTATTGAAAATCAAATAAAAACTTTGATTCATTCTTTAGAAGACTTAGAAAAAAATGAAAAATATAGTTCTGGAAAGGAAATAAAAATTGAGGATAAAGAATCTCTATAACAGAGGGTATAAAGTACATGCACCCCAAAAACATGATATAAGAGATAAGGAAAACACAATCAAAAAGGGACTGTCATAATTACGACAATCCCTTTTTTCATATATTTTTATTTCTCGATATATTTTTATTTCTCGTTTCTTCACATAAATATTTAACTCTTTACTCTCCATATTCAAAATCCCATTCATTCCTCACTTATAACCTTACAAATTTTATAGCAAATCACTAATCCCCAGCTGAAATCCCGAGTCTATCCTTACTCTTCTCCCTTCAAAACACAAAAATGTCACCCCATATATACAAGTTTTTCATATATATAGAGTGACCATTTTTCAGTAATACATTCTACTTCTTTAGTTTTCCAGTTTGTCTAATCTCATTATGCAAAAGCTTATGCTCCTTGCCCTTCAACATGCCTTGATACAATGTCTGAATAATCGGATTCTCATTGGAAAGTTTAATCTGAGCTGCGCGGTCTACATTATAAATTCCTTCAAATCTCGCCTTTTTCGTTCTAGGTCCAATTGGAAGTGGCTGTCCACCGCCTGCGATACATCCTCTCTTGCAAGCCATCACTTCTACAAAGTCATAATAAACTTCTCCAGACTCAAGCTTATCTAAAACCTCGGAGGCAGAGCGAAGTCCATTGACAACAGCAATCTTAATCTCTCTCTCACCTAAAGTTACTGTCGCTTCTTTAATGGAGTCTGTTCCTCGAATTCCTGTAAAACTGATTTTCTCCAAATCCTCCACTTTACTGCTGGCAATTAATCTACGAAGTACGGCCTCTGTCACACCGCCTGTTACACCAAAAATAGCAGCAGCACCAGAGGAGAGACCAAATGGCATATCAAGCGCCTCAGAAGGCATCCTAGACAAATCAATTCCAGCCTCCTGAATCATTCTTGTCACCTCTGTCGTCGTCAATACATAATCCACATTTTTCTCACCGTCTGTATAATGCTCTGGACGAATAATCTCCTCTTTCTTTGCAGTGCAAGGCATAATCGATACAACCATCGTCTTTCTTTTATCTTCTTTTTTCATCCTCGCCTCTTCTTTAATAAGAGCTCCAAACATCTGCTGTGGAGAGCAGCATGTGGAAAGGTGCTTTCTAAACTGTGGATATTTTCTCTCACAAAATTTTACCCATCCTGGACAACAAGATGTAAAGAGCGGCAAATTTTCCCCTTTTTCTAACCTCTCTACTAGCTCCTTAGCTTCCTCCATAACAGTTAAGTCTGCACCAAAATTTGTGTCATAAATTTCATCAAAGCCCATTCTACGAAGTGCTGCCACAAGCTTGCCAAGAGAATTTTCTCCCTTTGGAATGCCAAACTGGTCACCGATTGCTACACGAACAGCAGGAGCAATCTGTACGACAACACGGATATTGGGATTTGCAATTGCCTCCCAGATTGGACGAATATTATATTTTACAGTGATAGCACCAGTTGGACAGGCAACCCGACATTGTCCACAACCGACGCAGTCTGTCTCTGACATTTTGCGGTCAAACGCTGGCATAACCTGCATATTAGAACCACGATATGCAAAATCCAAAATACCGAGTCCCTGGATTTCATCACAAGTGCGAACACAGTCACCGCATAAAATACATTTGTTTTTATCAATAACAATACATTCAGAACTCTCATCAATTGGAACTTGAGGTTTTGTATTTTCAAAGCGAATATAACTTACACCAAGCTGATGTGCCAAGTTCTGAAGAGTACAGGCACCATTTGTATGACAAGTTGTACAATCTCTACAGTGAGAAGCGAGTAAAAGCTCTAAAATCATCTTTCTATGATGTTGAATTCTAGGTGTATTGGTGTAGATGACCATTCCATCTCTTGGAGTCTCAGAACAGGAGGCAAAAATTCTTCCTCTATCATCTTCTACTACACACATTCTACAGGCTCCATACGTAGATAACTCAGAATGATAGCAAAAAGTAGGAAGGTCAATTCCTGATTTACGAATGATGGAAAGTACATTTTTCTCATCATTAAATGGAACTTTTCTATTATTAATTGTTATATGTTTCATTCTTTTATTCCTCCCACTAATCCTCTATATGAATTGCACCAAAGGCGCAGGCATCCTCACATGCGCCACATTTAATACAAATACTTGAATCAATCTCATAAGGCTGGCGAATTCTTCCAGAAATTGCTCCAACCGGACAGTTTCTCGCACACTTAGAACATCCCTTACATCTCTCCTTGCTAATAACAAATCTTCGAAGTGCTGTACAGTTATGAGAAATACATTTCTTATCCACAACATGCTGAATATATTCTTCTTTGAATAATTTAAGTGTACTCATAACAGGCAAAGCTGCACTCTTCCCGAGTCCGCAAAGAGCAGTGTCTGTAATCATATGAGCTAACTCATCGAGCAACTCTAAATCTTCCAATGTTCCGTTGCCAGCGACAATTCTTTCTAATATCTCAAGCATACGCTTCGTTCCTTCTCTACAAGGAACACATTTTCCACAACTCTCATTTTGTGTGAAATTCATGAAAAATCTTGCTACCTCAACCATACAAGTATTATCATCCATAACAACAAGTCCACCTGAGCCAATCATTGCACCCATTTTCTTTAGAGAATCAAAGTCAAGCGGAACCTCCAAATGTGGAGTAATAAGACATCCTCCAGATGGTCCTCCAATCTGTACTGCCTTAAACTTTCCGTCACCCTTAATTCCTCCGCCGATATCGTAAATTACCTCACGCAGAGTAGTTCCCATTGGAACCTCGATAAGTCCTGTATTTTTTACACTTCCAGTAAGAGCAAACGCCTTTGTTCCTGGACTTTTTTCAGGTCCGATTGTCTTATACCATTTTGCACCCTTATTAATAATCATCGGCACATTTGCATAAGTTTCTACATTATTCAAGACAGTTGGTTTTGCGAAAAGTCCCTGTTCAACTGTACGAGGTGGTTTTACTCTTGGCATACCGCGGTTTCCCTCGATAGACGCTGTAAGAGCACTTCCCTCACCACAGACAAACGCACCCGCTCCACGGTTAATATGTAAGTGAAAGGAAAAGTCAGTTCCTAAAATATTGTCACCGAGAAGTCCTCTCTCCTTAGCCTGAGCAATAGCAAGTTTTAATCTGCTAATCGCAAGAGGATACTCCGCACGCACATAAATATATCCTTCCTGTGCGCCTGTTGCATAGGCTGCAATCATCATACCCTCTATCATTTTATGGGGATCTCCCTCCATAATGCTTCGATCCATAAATGCACCAGGATCTCCCTCATCACCATTACAGACAACATAGCGAATGCTCTCTTTTTGACCTGCCACTTGTTTCCATTTATATCCAGTCTGAAAGCCACCGCCTCCACGTCCTCTTAGATTAGATTCTAAAACTTCATCAATCACTTCCTGTGGTGTCATTTCAAATAAAGCTTTCTCAAGAGCCGTGTATCCTCCGACAGCGATTGCCTCCTCAACATGCTCTGCGTCAATATGACCACAGTTTTCAAGAACAATTCTTGTCTGCTTTTTATAAAATGGAATTTCCTCCTGCTTTTGATATTCAATTCCATCTTGCTTGTATAAGAGGTGGCGAATAATCTCTCCTTTTTTTATTGTCCTCTCAAAAATAGCCTCACAATCATCTGGTGAAACTTTCGTATATAAGATTCCCATCGGCTCAATTCTCATGAGAGGTCCCATCTCACAAAATCCGTGGCATCCGCTCTTTTTAATATGAACCTCACCATCTCCGTGAGCAATCTCTGCTCCAAACTTCACTTCAATCTCAGGATGATCTGATACAAGCTTACACATTTTATCGTAGATTTGCCCTGATCCACCCGCTAAACATCCAGTTCCCGCACAAATTAAAATTCTACACGTACTTTTTTCTATTTTTTCTTTCGAATTTACTCGAATTTCATCTAATTTCTGTCTGTTTGCAATTTTTTCCATATCCTATTCCTCCCTAAGCTCTTTAAGCAGCTCACTCGCCGCGTCTGGTGTCATCGCTGGGTGTACGGTATCATTTACCATAAGGACAGGGGCCAATCCACAAGCACCAAGACAAGATACTGTCTCCACTGTAAACAACATATCGTCTGTTGTCACTTTATCTTTCGAGAGACCTAAATCACTATAAATTCGCTCCAAAATTGGAATAGACTTTCTCACGTGACAGGCTGTTCCGTCACATACTTTAATCACATATTTTCCTTTTGGTTCAAAAGAAAAATTTTCATAAAATGTCGCCACACTAAATGCCTTCGCCTCTGTAATATTAATTTTTTTTGCTACATAAGAAAGCAATTCGGGCGGAAGATAGCGATATTCACTTTGAATATCCTGAATGATAGGGATTAACGATGCGTCTTTGGCACCGTAATGCTCGATAATCTCATCGGCCTTGTCATAATACTTTTGCTCTAACATGGGCTCCTCCTTTTATATTCCTTACTTTAACCAAACCTTTTGTCATATTTACAATGATATGCCCTTATATGTCATTTATTATAACGAATTTCTATACAAAATACAATATTTTTCGTTATTTTTTTAACATTTTTTAGTTATATTCCTCGTATTTTTCTTGTTTTAATGAATTATTATATCAATTTTTGCCAAAAAACAAAAGGAATGACTACTTTTTATCATCTAGTCGCTCCTCTTATAAATATTTTTTTAACAATTTTTTTTGCACATCACTCAATTTTTACGATATTAAAATAAAAATTTTTTATTATTTAGAATCCTCTTTCTTCGTCTCAATCCTCAAGCCCCCAAAGTCAAACTGACAAAGTCTCTCAAAAACAGGAATATCCGCTCCACTCTCAATTCCATTCCAAATAATTTTTTCCCATAAAGCGGTTTCTTCCACAACCTCCTCTAGCATCGTATATAACCTAGCGCTCTTTTTATCAAACTTCTTTTGCATACGTTCCCAATAAAAATGGCGATTCCACTTTGGATAAAGACCAAATTTCTTTGTCAGACTTAAAATAAGTTTTCTCTTAAACTCTCTTGGTGCATAGAAAAATCGCTTTGCTGCCACATACAAAATCATGCTACTATAAATATATAAGCAATTCACCCAAGGATACATATGATTTACTGTTTTTATCACTCTTGTCTTAAGAGGTAAAAGTTTATAAAATGGATACTCTCCTGGTATCTTTTTATCTAGTTTTACTAAATATTGATCAAATGCCTTCTCCGTATCTGCGTGAGAATACCCCTCTTCCTTCCACGCATTCACGTAAGGATGGCATTGGCTATCCAACATAAAATGACATAAAAATCCAAGTAAATATACTGATTCTGGGCTTTCCACCCCCTTTTCTTGAACGATACCAATTACTTTTTCTAAATATGTATATAAAGATTGTCTATGAATGCGATGCCCCATTTTCTTTATTTTCTTTCCAGTTGGTATATTACAAAAAAACATAAAGTCTGGTCCTTGTAATCCCCATTTATAACAATCTTCATACTGTTTTATACACTCTCTTATTCTCTCTGGAAGCTGCTCCCTTACTTTTTCACCAAAGACATCATGGGCATATAAACACGGCATACTTTTTCTCCTCTCTTTTATATCTATCACATAAACATATATAGTTATTATGTTTATTGTACTAGTTTTTTGTCAGTTTTACAATGAATTTTTATAAGAAAGAGGAAACAAAAATTACATAGAAAAAGAGCCGATGTAAAACACCAGCTCTTTTTCTCCATTTTACCAGCCCAATAAGGACATAACTATATGTGAAAAACTTAAAAAAGATGAGATTAAGAGAACCCTCACCAATACGAAACCTAATCTCTCTTTTTTCTAGTCAACACCACCTAACTATTTTGTTATTATACAGGATTTTGATCATATTTACAAGTTAAATTTTCTTACTGTTCATTTTTTCGTCAACGATAACTTATTCTCTTCATAAAATTTTTTTCTTCTTAAAGAAAATGATAATAACAGTAATGACCACTGCACTTAATATAATAACTCCTGGATATCCATTTGTCAGTTCTGGCATATTTTGGAAGTTCATGCCATACCATCCTGTAATCAAGGTAAGCGGAAAGAAGATAGTAGAGATCACCGTTAAAAATTGCATATTGGCATTTTGTTTCGCATCAACTTCAGCTTGATAAGCATCTCTTACCTGCTGCGCATATTCAAGAAGATGCATTGTCTTATCCATAAGCCGTTCTGCCCGGTCTGTAATAATACCAAAATATTTTAATTGCTTTTTTGCAAAGAAACTATTTTCATTTTCCTCCAACTCTTTTCCGATATCTGAAATTTGATCATAATAACCTCGCAATGTCAAAAGCTCTTTTCGAATTGGCATAATTTCACTCTGAAAATCTTCGATATCTCCTGCCATGACATCTTCTTCCATCTCCATAATTCTTCTCTCATATCGTCCAAGTAAACTGAAATCTCGACTAATAAATTCTGAGAAAAAATTATAAATAAACTTCTCCTTTGTTCGTCCTGGATTTGTCTTTTTTCGTCTCATTCTCTTAATTAATCGAAAAGAAAAATCTTGATCATCTACAAGCACAATATGTCTTTTATTAATGAAAAACAAAATTCTATACTGGCTTCCAAGCACATCTAAGAGCTTTGGGATACAAAGTGTTCCCGCCAAACATTCTTGCATCGTCTCCACTTTACAAAGTCCAGCCTCTTCCATTCTGATTTCGCCCTCATATACAATTCCAGCAAGCTCTAGTACTTTTTTAGCTTCTTTTGAAGTTGTCAAAAAAACGGCCGAAGGTGGAATTTCCATCTGCTCCGATAATGGTAATGCTTCTAACGTATCTCCTAGTATAAAAATCATTTGTTTCTCACTTCCTTTTTTATTATTTATTTTAAGTAAGCAGCCAACTCCTCTGCATAATCATAAACTGGCGTTTCAATATAAACATTTTTGTCAAATTGCTCTTCCTCAAAGCTAGTACTCTCTACCTGATAAGTATAGTTTACAACTCCATCGATTCTTCGATTTGTTCCCGTGCAATCACTTCCCCAAATATGAACAATCATACCGTTTTCTGTTGACTTCTCTACATTCACTGCAGTAACTGTAAAATAATTATTCTTAAGAGAAGTATCTTTTTGTATTTCTGTCTCAATTACCTGCTTACAAATCGGAATCGTAATATTTGGTATATCGTAAGAATTAAACTTTTCTGCTAATTTTTTATTATTTTCTTGGTCCGATATCTCTTTTTCCAGTTCATTATACGCTACTAGATTCTCTCCAGTTGCATCAAAATATCCAACATAATGTTCAATCTTAACCTCTGCTCCTTTTTGTTCTTTCCTTTTTAAATCCTCTGCCTTTCCAATAACATCAATATAAACTTCCTTTTTATATTTCACTTCTGTGCCATCCGTAAGCACTAGCGTCTTTGCTTTATTCAAGTTTTTAACATATATTTTCTCTAGACTTACAAACTGTGCATATCCCTCGCCGTATAAATATTCTATTAAATTAAGACAGGCATATATCGAGCTATTACTTTTCATCTTATCAACAATCTTATGCTTATCTTGTAATGTTTTTTGTAATACTTTCTCATAGCTATTGACTGGAAAATAGATACTGCTTTCGTCATCTTCTTGTCTATGGAAAATCTTTGTCTCTGCCTCTGTCTCCAACAAAATCTCATTTTCATCCACAGAAGTAACTGTTAAAATCTCTCCTCTCTCTCCCGCACGCAATCCAATACCATCTCCCACGGCTACAATTTGATAAATATTTTGACCATTGATTGTAATATTTCCATCTGAAAATTTATAAGTTCTTTTCTTGCCTCCATCGTATAAATTCCACTCTCCTTGTAAATTCTTAATCTGCTTTAGATAAGAATTTTCATCGAGAATCATATTGGCACCTTGAAATCCGTCTAACTCTACAATCTTATTATAAATTTCTCCTATATTAGATTCATCTTTAATTTGCTCTACTTCTGCCAATGCACTAGCATATTTTTCAAATTGCTCCGCATTTTTATAGTTCTTACTTTTTTCAAACTGTCTTTGCGCTAAAATATACTGCCCAGCCTCCAACTGTTTTTGCGCTTTTTCATAATAATAGGCTGGAAAAATAAATTTTGTTCCAATAAACGCAGCAACAGCAAAAACTGCGACAGTTGCCACTATCGGAACAGCCACTTTTCCCCACTGTCTTGTATTTTCTTCTAGTTTTTGCTTAATCTGTTCATTTCTCTCTTGAATTTTCTCTTCTTTCATTTTCTTTTTCTTTTTCTCTAACGCTCCTTGCATCTGTTCCAAATAATCTACATGGAAAATCTCATTCAAAACGGTTCGATCCGTCTTACAATTTATACATTGATTAACATTACTTTGATTCATCTGTCCACAAGTACACCGCCAAAATCTATCAATAATATCAGGAACAAATTTAGCTTGTCTGGCAATTCCTGCTTTTTCACAGGCGAATTTCATCGCTTCAAAAGAAGAATGATCACTTATAAGCTGCTGTGGATGTTCTAAATTTAAAATTCTTGCGCTATTCCACACCGTCTTATCATCGAAAAATACATGGTTAATATAAAGGTCAAATTTCTCTGACAACATATATGTTAACGGAATAATACAATTTTCTCCAAACCATTCTTCTCTATTTGCAAATACACTTTTATACTCAAATCCTTTTATCTCATCTGTCTTATTTCCATAAGAGTCATAACAGAAAATTGAAATATGTACAGCTTTGATAATTTTATCCCCGATATTTTTCATAGTATAACATAAAAACTTTTTGCCATTTTCCACATCCTGCAAAATTTGAAAACGTAAAATCTCGACTGGACTATCCTCATATCTCCTCTGCGCTTTGATATCATCGATCACTGCATACTTTGATTCCATAAGTGCTCTCCTCTTCCTCTTTTTTAGTCCTATTTTTCTTTTTATAGTTAGACTTCATTTCTCACAATTTTCATCTTACCATATCCTATCCCATTTGTTAAGTATCGAATCCATTTCTGACGAAATTTTTTTCTAGTGAATAAATGTATGATCCAATACAAATTCTCTTTTTCTTTCCCAGACTAAAAAAAGAGTTGTCTTCTCTTATTAGCGAGAATTCAACTCCCTTTTCAATAATATAATTTGCGAGAATTTATAAGCAAATTCTCAAGGCAATAAAAACAAGCAGCTGCATAACCGACATTTATTTAAAACTTGCTAAACATATTTAAAAAGCAAGAGCTACTTTAGTGTACGAGAGTCATCTATTTTTTGCTTATTTTTGCCAAACTCGTGACATATTTTTTATATCTGTCATTATTTCTTGAATTTGCTTTTTTCCCTATTGCTCTTCGCCTTGACTTTTTTTTTGCTCTTCTTCCTCTGCTGCTTTTTTATTTTCCTCCGTCATTTTCTGAGAAGACTCCTCTATCGCTATTTCTGCCTCCTCACCAGTGGAATCTTTTACTGTATTTTCTACTTTCTCTTTTACAGCATCCACAGCTGCAGCCAATTGTTCTGGCGCTACCGTCTCCTCTACAATAACTTCCTCCACTATATTTTTTGTAACCGGCTCTACTGACACAGCAACTTCTTCCTTCACTTTTAGCTCTTCTTTTGCAGCATAATCATTTTCAATCCATTCTCCACTTGCACGTCTATATGCTTCCTCATAGAAATATTCCTGTGCATTAATTGCTGGCTTTCCACTCTTCGCATAGCGATAAGCTCCATCTGCATAAAACTCTCTCGCTTTTACATTATCTGATAACATTATTTGGAACATATTGATAAGACGAGCCTTTAAATCTTTATCCTCAACTGGAGTTGCAACTTCCACACGTTTTACTGTATTTCTCGTCATAAAATCTGCGGATGCAATATAAACTTTTTCTCTTCCCTTGCTTCCAAAAATATAAATTCTAGAATGTTCCAAAAATCTTCCAACAATACTGCGAACACGGATATTTTCTGTCTTTCCTGGAATACCTGGAATGAGACAGCAAATACCACGAATTATCATATCAATCTTTACACCAGCTTTAGAAGCCTTCACTAATTTTTCCATGATTTTTTTGTCTGTCAAGGAATTCATCTTCAAACCAATATAAGCCGTTTTTCCCGCCTTTGCAAGCGCAATCTCCTCATCAATCATCGCAATTACTTTATTTTGTAAGCATTTTGGTGCAACCAAAAGATGGTCTACGGAATCTACAGTATCTCCCATAGCCAATGCCTGAAATACTTTATTAGCCTCAATACCAATCTCTACGTTTGCCGTCATAAGAGATAAATCTGTATAAAGTCTAGCAGTATTTTCATTATAATTTCCAGTACCAATCTGTGTATAATACTCAATCTGTTTTCCACTTTTTTTCGTAATTAAACAAAGCTTGGAATGAACTTTGTAGCCGTCTAATCCATAAATTACGCGGCATCCCGCATCCTCAAGTCTTCTGGACCACTCAATATTATTTTCCTCGTCAAAACGCGCCTTTAATTCTACCATAACAGTAACTTCCTTGCCATTTTCTGCGGCATCAATCAAAGACTCAACAATTTTACTCTGCTTTGCTACACGATATAGAGTCATCTTAATCGAAATAACATCATCATCATTGGCCGCCTCATGAAGCATATCCAAAAAAGGTCTCATATTCTCATATGGATAGGAAAGTAATTTATCTTTCTCGCGAATTTGGTCTAAAATAGGGCGTTTCGAGTCAAATACATTCGTCTTTTGAGGAGTACGCTTATTATAAAATAGCTCTGGAACCTTTCTTAAAATGTCTTGAATCTTAAAAACAAAGGATAAATCAAGAGGTGCCTTACTCTTAAATACACAATCTGTACTAAGCTTCATCTGATCACAAATCTTAGCGATATCCTCATCTGCTAATTTTCCAAATACTTCCACGCGGATTGGGGCTAATTTTTTTCTTTTCTTAATAAGTTCTACCATGAAATCTCTATAATCGATATCCTCTTCGTAAAGTGCATCTGCATCCACGTCTGCATTTCTTGTTGTACGAATTAAGCCTTTGGCTTTAATTTCATATCCCTTAAATACTCTAGATACAAAATGAAGCATCAATTGCTCTAAGAGAATATATACTTCCTTTCCTGGAACCTCTATAAACTTTTCAAACAATCCCGTTCCAAATGGAATAATACCAATTCTCTCTTTGCCATTTTTCGTCTTCAAAACAGCAATGGCATATACCTCTTTATTTCTCAAAAATGGGAATGGCTGTCTCTTTCCTACGATTGTTGGTGAAATAATAGAAGCAATCTCCATATCGAAATACTTCTCTAATTTTTCCTCCTCCTCTTTGGAGAGATTTTTAAAGTCAACTAAATTAATCCCATAATTTTCTAATTCTTTCATCAAAGAAGCATATACCGCGTCTTTTCTCTCATTTAACGCCTTTACTCCCTCCGCGATAGCAGAAATCTGTTCCATTGGTGTCATATTCGTCTTACTATCTTTCATATCCTCATCGAGAAGCGCTTGATCCACCAACGTACCTACACGAACCATAAAAAACTCATCTAAATTACTTTGATAAATTGAGGCAAAAGTTAAACGTTCACATAGAGGTACCTTCGGATTCTCTGCCTCCTCCAATACTCTCTCATTGAACTTTAACCATGATAGCTCACGGTTCATATAAATTTTTTCCTTCATAGTAGTTACACTTTCCTTCCTTTAATTAATAGCTAGTATTATGATTTAAATAATAATTTTATTTTACCAGAAATATTCCTATTGGTCTATCCCCAAAGATTTACTGGATATACTCCATCTTCAATCATTTTTTGAAAGCCTGCCTGCGCTTTCTCAATATCTTCTCTGTATGTAATACCAATCCATTTATCTCTTGTTTTTAGTACTTTTACAGATGCTCTTCCCTCTTGAATCAAAGAATCAATAATGATTGGGATAAGATATTCTTTCTTTCCAGTATTTTCCTCTAGGTTTTCTAAAAACTCACAAAAACCTTCTTCCAGATAATCTATAAATTCTGGATACCCAGCCCACATATTCATAGATACCTTTACATCTGGGTTAATAAATGACTTCACCTCTTCATTATCACAAACAATCTGACCGTCTTTATCCATACAAATACCAGTTGTCTCAATTACTTTTGCCAGACAATTATTTTTATCTGCCACACAAACTCCTCTTGTGACAGTTCCATTCTCACTCAACGTATTTTTTAAAATAAAGCCTGCCATTCCCATCATAAACTCTGCATTTTTTTCTTTTTCTGCAAGTAAAAATTCATGGAGTTTAGAAAATGCTTCTTTTCCATAATAATCATCTGCGTTAATTATGACAAACGGCTCCTTTACAACATTCTTACAACATAATATAGCCTGTCCAGTTCCCCAAGGCTTTGTTCGATCTTTTGGTACCTCAAATTGCTTTGGAATATCATCTAACTCCTGAAAAACATACTCTACTTTTATCTGTTTTGCAATGCGATCTCCGATGACTTCTCTAAATTCTTGTTCTATATCCTTTCGGATAATAAAAACGACTTTATTAAAACCAGCCTCCTTCGCATCATAAATAGAATAATCCATTATGACTTCTCCACTTGGTCCCATTTTTGCCAATTGTTTAATTCCTCCACCAAAACGTGAACCAATTCCAGCTGCCATAATAATTAATGTTGTATCCATCTCTTTCCCTCTTTCTTTGGTATTTTAAGAAATAAATTCTTACCAATATCCTTTCTTTTTTGTCATATTCTTTGTATTTTTTATACACATATGTGTATTATATCATAATCCAGTAAAATAAGCTAGAAATTTATAGAGAAATAATCAATAATTTACATCTTCTCTACAAAAACTTAGACTATCGAAGAATTCGCTGAGTAAATATTAATATTTAAAAATTCGCTAACCATTTTTCTAGTAAACACCTTTTCAAAATAATTCATTTTCCTTCCATTCTTGACAGCCTCTTTTGTCTTTGCTACACTTTATTTTAGTTATATATATAATTTTCAGAGAAAGGATAATAAGATTAATATAATGAAAAAAGAAGGCTACTATTCTTCCGGCGAATTTGCTCGGATGGCTCATGTAACAGTACGAACTATTCGTTATTATGATAGTCAAAACATTTTAAAACCCTCTCTCGTAACTGAAACAGGAGCACGATTTTATACAGAAAAAGATTTGGCGCGACTACAACAAATTTTACTCTTAAAATATCTTGGATTTTCTCTCGATGACATTAAAGAATTAACAATCGATGACGCCGATTACCATTTTTTACTTGAATCTTTAAATATTCAGCTTGGACTAGTGAGGGATAGAATTGAACAAATGCAGCTTGTTGAAAAAGCAATTTTAGATACGTCTAAAGCCATCCAATCTGAAAAAAGCATTGACTGGAGTCAGATGCTTCATCTTATTCACTTAACAAATATGGAAAAGAGCTTAAAAAATCAGTATCAAAATGCCTCCAACATCGCCTCTCGTATCCATCTTCACAGCCTTTATTCTTGTAATAAAAAAGGATGGTTTCCATGGATTTTAGAGCATTGCAAACTAAAGAATGGATTACATATTTTAGAACTTGGCTGCGGGGACGGCAGTCTATGGATAAGTTCTTCCCTTCCAAAAAATATCCATATCACACTCTCTGACTTATCCGAGGGAATGATTCGAGATGCTAAAAGAACAATCGGATTTAACGACTCTCGTTTTTGTTTTCGAGTATTTGATGCACATAATATCCCCTTTGGCGCTCAGTCTTTCGACCTTATCATCGCCAATCATATGCTCTTTTATTGTAATGATATACCCCAAATTTGCAGCGAAGCCAAACGCGTTTTAAAGCCAGATGGAAAGTTTTTATGTAGTACTTACGGAAAAAACCATATGAAAGAAATTACAAATCTTGTTAAACAATTTGACAGCCGTATTGTTCTCTCGGCAGATAAACTCTACGAAAAATTTGGAAAAGAAAATGGGCAAGAAATCCTTTCTTCTAGTTTCTCTCATATTAAATGGCATTCCTATGAGGATTCTCTTTTCGTTCCAGAAGTAGAGCCCTTAGTTTCGTATATTTTATCATGTCATGGAAATCAAAATCAGTATATTTTAGACCGTTATAAAGATTTCTATGATTTTACGAAAAAGAAGATTGGAGATGGGCTTCATATCACAAAAGAAGCTGGTATTTTTATTTGTGAAAAGAACTAATAATTAAAAGAAAAGGACTAATTCCAGTGTTGTACTGGTCTTAGTCCTTTCCTAGTTTATATCTTATTTTTTAATTGTAGCACCTTTGACATTAGAATAATCAGCATAAACCTTTTTGCCAGACACTATTCTGTAAGCGCGAACCTTATAATAATAAGTTTTTTTCAATTTCAAATTTAATCTAGTATAAGTCACTGTACTTCCACTTGTAATGGTTGCAATCTTTTTATACCCTTCCGCTTTACCGTTTACTTTTGTATCTGTCTCATAAATTTCGTATCCACTCGCTCCGCTCACTTTATTCCAATTCAAAATTACTGATTTCGCTTTCGAATTTACAGCTGAAACAAGAGTTACTTTCGATAGCTCTGCATTCCCAGTTATAATCGTACTCATTTCTCCATAATAGCGTTTTCCGCTAGCGTCATCTTTATAGGAACGAACTTTATAATAATACTGTTTTCCAGTTACTACACTAGTATTCGTATAATTTGTAATATTATTATTTTCTATTGTTGCAATACATATAAAATGAACACCGTCCACAGCGCGATATACTCTATATCCTCCCACTCCATTATATTTGCTCCATGAAATAGAAATACTATTATAGCCTGCACTCTTTACTTTCACGCCTTTTACTTGTTTTGGCAAAATAGTAAATTTCACTGTTTTATTAGAACGATAATTTCCAATTCCCGTAATTTTTACGGAAGCTTTCCCTATCTCTATATTATTGGAATAACTTAAAGTATAATCCACACCCTCTACCAAAACCATATCTTTATATTTTACTGTGACAGATGGTGTAATCGCTTTTCTTGTATAAATCTGATTTGGAATTGTTGTATAACTTATATCACTTGCACTTACTGCCTTCGCCACAATATTAAACTGTGCTGTCCTTTGTCCTTTATAGGCACCAATACCTGTAATAATCGCTGTTGCTTTTCCAACATTTACATTATCTTTATAAGATACTGTATAATCCACGCCCTCTTCTAGAGTAATATTTCCATATTTTACTTTAACCGTCGGAGTAATCTCAGCTCCAGTATAAGTCTTTCCAGCGATTGAACTTATAGTTGCCAAATCAAGATTTCTTGTCTCCTTAATCGTATATGTCATAGTTTTTGTGCCAGTAAAGTTTCCAATACCTACTATATTTGCTGTCGCAGTTCCAGGATTTATATTATCTTGATAGGTGACAGTATAGTCTTTTCCCTCCTCAAGAGGAATTCCCTTATAAGATAATGTAAGCGTTGGAATCTTTTCTGCTCCATCATAACCAAAACTCGTCGGATTACATTTAGCTGTAATTCCCGATATATTTTTTGCGACAATTCTATATGTCATCGCCGCCATACCTGTAAATCCAGCCTCCTCAATACCTGTAATCTCATATGTTGCATATCCAACATTAACATTATTCTTAAAGGAGATATTATACTCCACACCTTCTGTCAATGTCCTTCCACCATATTGTACTGTGATAATTGGAGCCACTGGAGTTCCTGTATATGTATTTGTATATCGATTGCTCTGATTAAAGGAACAAGAGGCAATATCTATATAATCTTTTTGAATTTCTTTTTGCTTTCCACAATCTTCACAAATATATATATTTCCATTTTCCTTCCAATTATGATAATAATCTCCATTTGTGCAAGTTGCCCATACGGCATAGAGATCCGTATCTTGATCTACTTTAAAATAAGAGCTCTTTGGATAAGTATTCGTTCCGTCACTCCAACCCTCAAATAAAGCTTCCTGAACTGTCAAAGAAGTATCAGAGAGTAAAACTTTACCTCCCTCTAATTTCTTTTGTGCATAGACATTCGCCTGATTTTCCAATTGGTCATGAAATGTTACATTATAATAATTTTTTGTGCCTGAAATTACAGTTAATGTCACACATTGCATCTCAGCCAATGTTCCATTGCCGTCTTTTAACCAGACAGAAATTACATTTTTATTATCTAGTCCCTCTGTAAGCATATCATCTGTAATTGCAACAATAGCGTTATTGTCAACAATATCCCCCTCTGCGATATATCTTCCATTGACATAATAATTAAACTTTGGATAACTTCCATCCGTCACTTTAAGAGCTAACTCAAAGACTTGTCCCTCTTTATATTCTCCCCAGTAATCTCTTCCTTCACTTGATAAAATATTTTCTCCACTTAATGATAAATTAAATCTTGCACTCAAAGGTACACCAAGAGAAGCAAACGTACTCTCGTCATTTTTAAACTGTTGATCCATCCATTTAATTCTATTTTTCAACCAATTTTTTAATACTGTATAGTCTTCCTCTATCGTTCTAGAATAATGCCAAAGTTCAAAATCTTTATTGCCAGATTCCTTCAAGTACTCATACCACTTGTCTAATAAACCATTATTATCTACAATACTTTGTAAATATTCTACATTTGCATCGTATAATTCTCTCACTTTAATTGCAAAATAAGGATCTTTCATACACTCAGAAAACCATGCTCTTCCCGTAGATGCCCATCCCTTTGTACTCTGCGATCCAAATGGAGCAACGGAGCCCGCACTAAAATCAAAATCCCAAACTGGTCCAAATACAATTGGCATATTATCTGCCTTGTAGAAATAATTACTTTTATATCCAATCTCATTTTTTAACATCTCACAGGAAAGCCAATATGCCATAAGAGACTTACTGTCACAGTAATCCAAATAAGAGACATGATTTTGTCCATCTATTGTACAGTGATCTGCACTATAGATAGCGTCCTCTAATTGCTGTACATAATTTTTAATCCAATTAAACGCAGTTTCATTTGTATTAATATATTCTGGATTTTTAAACTGAATTGGGACTGCTCTTGTTGTCGTAAACATAGAAACTTCATCGGCATCTGTTGTAAGTTCCATCAAATATCCACCGTTTGTAGACTCTGGAAGCTCGCTATAATAATCCTCGATATTATATGTAACTCCATTATATGTTACAGTACGTGAAGTCATCCATTCCATGTTTTTTTCCATATAATCTGTCAACATATCTTCGTCCGCATCAGAAAGATTTTCTTCTTTTACAATTTTTTTGGCTATATCTCCCGCAGCACCATCCCAATCAAATACATTGACTCTATCTTTTGAAATTCTCACCTGTTCATAAAGTTGATAGTTGCCAACACAAACGCCGTTTAAGACAACATCCACCCATACAGCGTCCATTGCTTCCACGCCAATTTGTTTAGAAATATCAACAGAGAGCTGATTTCTCATTAAACTTCCATCAATATAATTGGCGAGTAATGCCCAATGCTTATTTTTTCCCATTCCAAATAAATTCGTACTTTTATCTAATTTTACTTTATACGGTTTTTTATCAAATCTCTTCCATGTAGAATTTCCTCTTCCACGGATATTCACCACTCCATCATATAAAGTTGTATTTCCAAGATTATATGCGTCATTGCCCTGTATTTTTAAGTGAGCAGAAATATAATCTTCCTTGGAGACAATTGGTTGTGCATTTTCTGTATCAATATAGATAACTGGAAGCTTACTACAAAACATCTGCGCCTCTCCAAGCTTTGTCTCGCCTTTATACACTTCCACTTGAATCATTTTTTCTATATCATTTTGTGTAGGAATATAAGTATTAGCTGTACAATCTATTTTTTGTTCATCTATATACCAAATATAGCTTACTTCTGTCTGCTCTCCAGAATAATTTACAGTTAACTCGCTCCCCACTTTTGCATACTCTTGTGAAAAGCTCACACTGCCTTCCTCTGCTGAGACAGTATCTAAGACATCACTTGTCTCTTCCTGGGTTTCTGTCGTCTCATCTATAATAGTACTATCCTCTTCGGTTGTTTCTTCCTCTGTTATTGTACTCTCCGTTATCTCCTCATCCACTTCTGTAGTTTCTGCCATAGTATCTGGAATCTCTTGTGTATCCTCTGCTGAGATATCTTGAGTCTCCTCTGAAGTTTCTTCTACAGATTGTTGCATTTCTTCTGACTCTTCCGTCTCTTCTTCCTGCAACACATCTGAAATTTCCTTATTGTCATTCTCTTTTTCCTCTTCTACTTCTTGATTATCAACCAAGTTTTGAAGTTCATCCATAATTTCAGTCTCATTCTCTGTAGTTTGAGCTGCCCAGGCATCCGTATAAACGATGCTTAGAATCATCACGAGAACTAAAATCCAAGAAAAAAGACGATTTATCTTATTTTTCATTCTTTCTCTCCTTCATTAATTCAAAGGGGATAAGTTCATACTTATCCCCTTTATTATATTTTATATCATTTATGCATCTCTAATGATATATACTATCTCGCCACTCTGACACTCTTAGCATTAGAGTAAGCTCCGTAAACTTTATTACCATCTACTGTTATATAAGCGCGAACTTTATAGTAATAAGTTTTTCCTTTTATAAGGCTCCCCCTTGTATGAGTAAGTATATTTCCACTTGTAATTGTCTTAACTTTCTCATAAGTACCATTTTGCGCAGATGCCTGATATAAAACATATCCACTTGCACCATTTACTTTATTCCAAGTAATTGTTACTTTCTTTGCAGAAGAATTCACCCCAGATCTAATCGTTGCTTTCGCTAATGCTGGCTTTATCTGCACAATATCGCTCATATCACCATAATAACGTTTATTTACTTTTGTATCATCAAAATAAGCACGAACTTTATAATAATAATTCTTGCCAGTTGTTAATTGCTTATCTGTATAAGTAAGTACATTATCTCCTGTCAAGGTTGCAATACAGCTAAAGCTCTTTCCATTAGTGGAGCGATATACTCTGTATCCTTTCACATTACTAAGTTTACTCCAGGATAATCGAATACTATTATAAGTAGAGGCAGTTACTTTAAGATTTACTACTTGCTGTGGAACAATGGCAAATGTCTTTGTCTTTTTAGATTTGTAATTTCCAAGACCTTCTATAACAACAGACGCTCTTCCCATACTTGTATTATTTTTATAAGTTACCTTATAATCTGTTCCAAGCTTCAATGTCTTACCATCATGAGTAATCTTAATGGAAGGCTTTCTCGCTTTTCCTGTATAAACTCTAGTGCTAATATCAGAAATTTTTATATTAGGTGCATTTATATTTTTTTGTAAAATATTAAATTTCAAAGTCTTTGTCGCTTTGCAATTACCAATACCTACAATCTTTACAGTTGCAACTCCCACATCCTTATTATTGCTATAAGTTACTTTGTAATCTGTTCCCTCTTTTAATACGGCATCATTACATTTTACTTGGATGGACTGTGTTATTGCCTTTCCTGTATAAGTTTTATTATTCAATTTGGAAATTGTAATATTAGAAGCAGTCAAAGATTTCTGATAAATATTGAAATTTAAAGTCTTACTTCCAGTATAGTTTCCAATACCTGTTATCTTAACCGTTGCGGTTCCAACATTTTTATTATTCTTATACTCTACTGTATACTCTGTTCCTAGAACTAATTTATGAGAATTAGAATTATCTTTTGCTGTTACGCTTGGCTCAAATGCAGTTCCTGAATATGTAACACCAGCTATTTTGCTGTAAGTAAAATCACTCTCAATTGATCTTGGATTAATCTTAAAGGTAATCTCTTTTGTGCCTACATAGCCACGCTCCATTTTACCTGTAATCGTAATTGTAGCAGTTCCAACTTCTTTACTATTTGTATAGGAAATATTGTAGTATGTTCCAGCTGTCAACACTTCATCACCATCTTTAACTATCACTTCTGGTTTTTGTGTCTTTCTAGTATACTCAACATCACTTACATCAGAGAAATTACAATCTGTAAGATTCTTTATCGTCATAAATCCATCATTATCAAACTCATATGTATGACCCTCAATCACCTGAGTTCCTGTCATATAAGTTTCACCCCAATAATAACGAATCTTTGTCTCTCCGTTAATCTCAACTGGGTCAAATGCACCTCTCACTAGCTTACCATCTTCTCCAAATACATAATAACGATTTGCATTATTAGCAACGGTCTTAACTAGAGTCTCCTTTACACCGTTTCCTGTGTACATCATACCTAAGTCATAAGTTGCATCATTATTGCTTGTCTTCTTGAAATAGTACATTGCACCATCAATTTCCTGCCAATGAACAGCAAATACTCCACCGCCTGTATAATAGCGAGTAATCGTCTTTGTCGTCGTTCCGTTTGTCACTTCTTCTTGCACAAAACTTCCCTTGACAAATTTACCATTCTCATCAAATGTATACTCGATTCCGTCAATCTTTTTAGTACCTGTCACTGCCACTCCGTCAGAACCAAAGTAATAATAATCATCTACCAATGTCAACCATTTATTTTTTGCTAATTTGCCGTCCTCAAGATACATAGGAAGTCCATTTTCTTTATCGTGAACTAATCCTGTATAATCTCCAATTTTTCTTGTATGTCCACATTCTTTACAAACTAGATGAGAGTCATCTTTATAAATATAAGTATGAAGATCGTTTTGACAAGCTTCTTTTACTTTTGTGAATTCTCTCACCACTTTTCCTGTCTCATCATGTACAGAAATTGCAAACTGAGAATTTGTCGCATTGATTGTAAAATAAAGTCCATCATAGAAATCATTTCCCGCCTCTGCGTGAATATCCTCATTCTTTGTCACACCGTAAGATTTCTCTCCTGTAGAACCACATACATAGTAGATGATGCCATCGCCAGAATATGTATTGCTATCTTCCTCAACAACTTTCTTACCATCCGTCAATGGATATGTTCTCGCATAAGCGTGATCATGTCCAGAGAACATAAAATCAATTCCACCCTTTTGGGCAGCTTCTGGGATATACTCCGTAAAAGCTTTACAGTCATCTGTCGTCGCATTTGTTCCGTAAGGAGATTGATGTGATACAACAATTTTCCATCTCGCATTACTTTTTGCTGCATCTTTTGCCAGCCAATCCGCTGCTTCTTTTACTACTTTTTTATCTGAACTATAACCAATAACAGCTACATATACATTATTATAAGTTACAGAATAATATTGTTGACTTTGAAGATTAAATAAATTCTTCGATACCTTTCCTTCCACATCACCATATAATTCATGATTACCTGTGACATGAATTGTATCGATAGATTTGAATGTCACATTATCAAATGCTGTCAAAATGCTATCCCAATCACTATATAAATCCGCTTTCTCTACAAAGTCACCAGTTTGTACACCAAACGTATACTCATCTTTTGATAGAGTGTTCACGATATTAGAGATAATTGTCTTGTCGTTTGCCTGTGTATCACCAATAATAAAGAAGTTCGTCTCAGCTCCAGCATATCCTGTCTTGAAGTTCATCACCTCAGACCAACATGTTCCATCACCGACACGGTAAACATACTCTGTATCTTCTGCCAAGCCATTTACAATCACTGTATTGGCATAGACAAGTCTATTTTCTGCAAGAATAGAAGAACCACTAAAATCAAGAGATTTTGCCTCTCCCTCATAGTTTTTAAACGCTGCTTCTTTCTTTGTATCGTAGTCTGCTCTTGCCGCCACCTGAGCAATCGCCTTCTTATCTGCCGCAGTTGGATTGGAAATCCAAGTAATATTTTTCTCTGTCTCTGAATTATTTGAAGCATTTAATGAAACAAAAGTAGGTGTTCCATCCTCCTTTGCTCCAGCCGTATAACTTTGCACTGTCGTAATAAAGGAACGATATCCTTGTCCATCTTTTGCATAAAGAGAAATCTGCTCTACTGTCTCAAATATAGAAGTAGCGATAATTCCATTTGTGTCGGTTGTACCAATCTTTGTTCCGTCTGCTTTATAGACATCAACATCAGCTGCAATATTGCCCTGTGCATCCGTTACTTTAATAGAAGCGTCTGTTCCTGCAAGGAATAATTCTACATCTACAATATATTTTGCTGCAATATCTATATTTTTTTGTTTTGTGGCAAATCCTACTTCTGTTTCAGAACCATCTTTTGCTATAACAACTGCATTACCACTTGTCACGGTATAATTAAATTTCGCCGTATCACTTATATCTTCTGGAATCTTCACAGAAAGAGTTGCGATAATTCCATCTCCTGTAGCTGCCGCATCTGCTTTTTTCTTTGCATAAATTGCAACAGAATTATTGCCAGATGAATAGACAGGAGCTTTGCCTTCCTCATAATTCTCACCGTAGGATACTTTATAATCTGAGAAACCTGTCGCAAGACGAATCGTTGTTGAGACATCTTTTACATTCTCTAGTTGATCTGCTGTAATATTTAGGTCAACATACTCTCCAACAAATGCCTTCTCTGTTCCCGGAACAACGTTAATACTAGGAGTTACCTGCTCTGTTCCATCCACGGTAAATGTTCTTGTCTCCGATGTCTCATTTCCAAATTTATCACGAATTGTAAACTTAATAATATGATCGCCGTTTGATAAATATTGATTATAGAGGAATACCATTCCTTTACTCTCATCCGATACTAAATTTCCAGCTTCTACTTCTTTATTTGTAATATTTTTACCATCTAAAGTGACATTTACTGTGCTATAGTCCACACCTGATGTATACTTATTCTCGACATCAGATACAGCCATCTCAAAGGAGACTTTATTACTTGTAAGAGTAACATCGCTATTAAGCTCCTGACTTTCTGCCTGAATACTGGAGATAATAGGGTTATCTGTATCATCTGTATTCGCTCCATATACAAACTGTACATTATCTACGTAGAGAGAGCCCTTACACTGTGCTTTTGGCAATGGTGTCACACCGTCTTGTAAAAAGTTTCCTGCACCAATAAGCAAATACATAACACGAATTGTCTCACCACCGATTAAAGAAAACGGTCCTTGTAAAGGTGTTCCATTTAATTCAAGCTTCGCCTCCACATACTTCCATCCAGTCCAGTTAATACCTGTACTTTCTGTAAAGTTTAGAGTCTGTACTGTGCCAGCACCGTCTTTTACTCGAATTCTAAGCCAAAGATTTGCTGTATTTTCTGGTACATATACATACATACCAATTGCAGTTGGGTTTCCAGGAATTTCTTGAGTAGCCTCTGAAAATCCCACACAAGCACCTTCTGTACCATTTGCATTGCTAAAATCATAATTAAGTTTTAAGGAATAATTTCCTTTTAATACTGGCTCGCCACTCGCAATATCAACAACTTCCGCAGATTCCTCTCCACCGCGAGAGTTATTTAAATCATTATTATTACAGTAATGTCCATGTAAAAGTCTTCCTGTCGCAGGAGAGATGAGATTTCCAGATAAATCCCAAACTCCTAAAATCTCTCCACCGCCTGGATTAAATGCTGCACGGTTAAATGTCCAATAATCCTTTGCTTTGACTGTATTTCCATTTTCATCTACCTGATCTTCAAAATCCATTAAAACAGTAGGCTGAAGACCGACAATTACTTCCACGTTTGCCTCAACCTTAGAGCCGTCTTTTTTATTATATGTACAAGTAACTGTTCCATATAATGTTGCTCCGTCGGAAGACGTAAAAGTATTACCGTTAAATGTACCAAGCACTTTATCGCTTGGATTTTGACTTGCATCTCTTACATTGCTAATCGTCCAAGTGAAATCATCATCTTTATAGTTAATCTCGGAATCCTCACAAGATACATAAAGTCCCAAATCAGACTCTGTCTCAAATCCCAAGCTTACTTGCTCGTTACTAAATTTAATCAGGTCTGGCTCCTTAATACTAATCGTTGTCTCCCCAACAACTGTATCTCCAGAAATTAATTGTACTTCCACCTCACCGATTGTTCCGTTAGAACGAAAAACACCAGTTTTTGAATCAATCGTTCCATAGCTCTCGTCTTTTAATTTAAATTTTGCATCCTCTGGAAGGTCAGCTGCTGCTCCCGCACTATCTGCACCTTTCGCTGTAAAACTAACCTCTGATCCAGGTGTATAAATCTCACCTTGAGGAGATAGGGATGCGTGAATAAATTCACCATCTGCTTTTGCGTCAGAATAAACTAAGAGAGTCGTAGATACGTTTCTCTCGATACCATCAGATGGACTATTTTTTACAGTGAGAGAATTCTCACCTTCTGTTCTAGTAGCAAATGTGGCAGAGCCTCCACCATCTAAATAAACAGCATTGACACAGCCAAGCTCTTTCATAATAAGAGCAGTCTCATATACTGAAATACCAGTGGCTCTTGGTGCCTGACGCCCGTCTGCCTCAAAAAATACGACGCTTCCATCTGCTTTAATACCAACTGCAGCACGAGGAATTACAGCAGTATCTCCTGCCAACCAACTTTCTACCACACCATCTCTTACAAGCCAAATAGGAGCACCGATGGCCTCTTTTACATCAGATGTATCCGCCCATCTGTCACGAATAACGGCTGTACCATCTTTTAAGATTGCAAAATACGCTGCTCCAGCATAATTTTCCTTTACAGGTTGGGAGACAATTTTACTGTTCATAATCAGAGCACCATAAGGCTCTCCTGTGGACATATTAAAATAATCACCATTGATGGCAAATACAATCTTCTTTCCAGTCTTTCTTTCACAAGCTGCCGCCTGGTCACGAACCGTCTGCATTCCAAGCTTACCAGAATCATCATAATCCTTATAGCCAGCTAAAATACCAACCGTGGAATTATTCAAATCCACCGTCGCTACATAACCTTTTGTCTGAGCCTTGTCAGATTTTTTTATGAAAGTAATGTCTTCCTCTGTGATACCAGGTGCCACTCCAAGCTGCTTATAAGCTGTCAAAGAAAATAGATCTGGTAATGTAAAGTTCGATATTCCAGCTGCTGCAATTGTATCTTCTCCATCATCTACCTGATTCTTGATTTCATCAGATACTTCTCCGATTGCAGCTTCCTGCTCTGCTGACATCTTTAAAAAGGCATCAAGCTTTGCTTGATCCTCTTCGCTCAGTTCAGAATCACTATCCTCCGCAATCGTATCTTCCTCTGAGCTTGCTTTCGCTGCCTCTGTAGATTCTTCTACTGTCTCTGTAGATTCTTCTACTGCCTCTGTAGATTCCTCTACTGCTTCTGTAGATTCCTCTACTGCTTCTGTAGATTCCTCTACTACTTCTGTAGATTCCTCTACTACTTCTGTAGATTCCTCTACTACTTCTGTAGATTCCTCTACTACTTCCGTAGATTCCTCTTTAGTTTCTACATCCTCCGTAGATTCTTCCAGCTGTTCTTGTGCCATCTCCTCCATTGAAAGAGTTTCCGTCTGCATATCTTCAGCTATAGCATCTTCAATACTATCGACTTCTGCAGCAAAAGTACTTGTATTGACCAGACTAATACACATGCAAAAAGCCAAAAGAAAAGCCATAAATCTTCTTAATTTTCTTTTCATTTTTTCCTCCTAATATATTTTTTTACTAAAATATTTTTTTCTTTCCCCCCTCCTCTTACTTCTATTTACTACCTGAGAGATCTTTTTTAATCATTGCTATTTTTTTATGAATAAAAAAAGACCTTCTCTCCCGAAATAGCTTTTTACATTTTTACTCCAGGAAAAGTATCTATCATTATATATGATATGTAAATAGAAATCGTTTGATATAGTCTTATTGTACAACTACAAATCTTTACTGTCAATGTCTTTTTCCCTTACTCTCCTATTTTTTTTTGCAAATTGTATATTTATTTCAAAAAATTGCCCTTTATATTATAAAACATTTACGATTGACTCAAGATACTATATGTACATTTTTCACAATTCCTACTCTCCAACAATATTTTGCATCCAAACGCCCTTCCACACTAAAATAAATCCAATTATACATTTAAAAATATCTGCCAACTGTACAGTCGCATAGATAACTAATACTGATAATTCCGTAAATCGACTCAATCCAAAAGCGATGACCACACTCACACAGCAAATATATACACTGTCAAATAAAAATGTAATCAATGTCTTTCCCCCTGAGCGAAGTGTAAAATAAGTCGCATGCAAAAACGCATTCTGTGGCATAAAGAGGGCTGTAATCATAATAAAATATTTCGCTAAATTTCTCACATCTGTCGTTGTATTATAAACTCTCGGAAAAAGTGGAGCTGTCAGAAACATCAAAAAGGCCATGACTGTACAACAACCGACAGAAAAAACAATCATCTTATTATCTATATCCCGCGCTTGTTTCATATCTCCCCGTCCAAGAATCTGCCCAACGACAATTGCGACTGACTCGCCGAGTGCCAAAAATACAATATTAAATACATTATTAATTGTATTTGAAATATTAAGAGCTGCAATAACATTTAGTCCTCGTATAGAATAGCATTGCGCCAAAATCGCCATACCTGCTGCCCATATCGTCTCATTTAACAAAAGAGGAAATCCCTTTACAATAATCTTCTTCGTCAAATTAATAGGAATTTTCATCGTCCGATACAGACCATTTACAAATTTATTTTCCTTTCTGTCTTTATGTGTTCCCCAAATAACGATCGTCATTTCTACATATCTAGATAAAATTGTTGCAATCGCAGCTCCCCTTACTCCAAGAACTGGAGCTCCAGATTTTCCATAAATCAAAATATAATTAAAAATCAAATTTACAAATACAGCTGTAATTCCAGCCTTCATCGGAAGAACTGTCTTTCCACATTCTCTAAGTGTACTGGAGTAAACCTGCACCATCATAAAAGCTGGAAGTCCAATTAACATAATCCATAAATACTGTCTTCCATATAAAAGAGTGTTTGCAGCGCTGTCTTTTGTTCCCTCTCCCTGCAAATACAATTCAATCAAACTATCTCCTTTTAACAAAAATAGGAAGCTAGTCACCAAAGTGAGAAATACCGCCATCCATATTTTAAAACGCATCGTATTCCTCACACCCTCATAGTTTTTCTGTCCAAAATACTGTGCTGTAAAAATTCCAGATCCAGAAACCCCTCCAAAAATACAGAGATTATACACAAAAATAAGTTGATTTACAATTGATACACCCGACATCTTCTCTGTACCAATCTGTCCAATCATAATATTATCCAACATTGACACGAAATTTGTAATACCATTTTGAATCATAATTGGCACTGCAACCATCAGCACCATCCGATAAAAATCTCGATCTCCAATAAACTTTCGGAAAATCCCACCTCTTTTCCTCACTGCTTCCATAAATACTTCTCCTTTTCTTTAAATATCTTGATTTTAATTTCTAGCGTCTTGTCTTGATTTTCCTCCTTCGTTTCACAAGTTCCAAAATCTATCCTCACAGAATTCACTGTATTTTGCGCTCTGTGAGTATACCATATTCTATTCCCTGCGTACGAAGACAGCTTATGCTGTTTCAAAACCTATACAATAAATACAAAACCCCCTTCATCTCAAATTCCAAGATAAAGGGGGATTCCAAAACATATTATTTATAATATTATAAGAGCAAAGATGACCCTTTAAAGATTATAAAAAATTTCTTCTCAATCTAAGAACTTTTTTATAATCCCCAATCTACTCACTCCTACTCTACCGTTACACTCTTAGCCAAGTTTCTAGGCTTATCCACATCAAGTCCTTTAGCGACACTTACATAATATCCCATCAACTGAAGTGGAATAATAGCCAAGCTTGTTGTAAAATGCGGCTCTGTCTTTGGCACATACACATTAAAATCAGCAGTATCTTCGATACTATAATTTCCAAATGTTGTAAGTCCCATCAGATAAGCTCCACGGCTCTTAACCTCAACCATATTGCTGATCATCTTTTCATACAACTCATGCTGTGTCAAAATGCTGATAACAAGTATTCCGTCCTCAATTAAACTAATTGTACCATGCTTAAGCTCTCCTGCTGCATAAGCCTCAGAGTGAACATAACTGATTTCTTTCATCTTAAGACTTCCCTCAAGAGCTGTTCCATAGTCAATTCCTCTTCCTAAAAAGAAAATATCATGTGCATTGCTAAATTTACTTGCAAACCACTGAATTCTCTCTTTATCATCCAAGATAGATTGAATCTTATCAGGAATCTCAAGAAGCTCCTTCAAATACTCAGCATATTTCTCATCATCCACATATCCACGAACGCGACCAAACTCAACTGCCATCAAATCACAGGCGATAAGTTGTGTACTATAAGCCTTTGTTGTGGCAACTGCAATTTCAGGACCTGCCATTGTATAAAGAACATTGTCAGCCTCTCTAGCAATAGAACTTCCCACTACATTAACAATACCAAGCGTCTTAACACCTTTTGCCTTCGCCTCACGAAGAGCTGCCAAACTATCTGCCGTCTCTCCTGATTGACTAATAATTACAACCATGCTATTTGGCACAAGAATTGGGTTTCGGTAACGGAACTCAGAACCTAAATCAAATTCTACAGGAATTTTTGCAATATCCTCAAATACATATTTTGCAACTGCTCCAACATGGTATGCAGAGCCACATGCGACGATATAAATGCGCTCTAACTTCTTAATCTCTTCCTCTGTAAGCCCTACAGAATCAAAATTAATCTTGCCATCCACAATATAGTTTGTTAAAGTGTCTTTGACCGCTCTTGGCTGCTCGTGGATTTCTTTCATCATAAAATGCTCAAATCCACCTTTTTCTGCTGCCTCGGCATCCCAAGTAATATTAACCTTTTCTTTTTCAATTTCTTCTTTATCAATATTATAAAAATGAATCTCATCTCTTGTGAGTTCTGCAATCTCCAAATTATCAATATAATATACATTACGTGTATAACGAAGAATTGCTGGTACATCAGAGGCAATATAGTTGCCATCCTCACTTGTTCCAACAATTAATGGACTATCTTTTCTCACTGCATAGATAATATCTGGGCGATCTTCAAACATAATTCCAAGCGCATAAGAACCTCTCACACGGAACATAATTTTTGAGATTGTCTCAAGTACATCATGATTGTACTTTTTATAATAATAATCTACAAGTTTTGTCACTACCTCTGTATCTGTCTCAGAATAGAAATCATAACCTTGTTTTTTCAATTTTTCTTTTAACTCTGCATAATTTTCGATAATTCCATTATGCACCAATACAACAGAATAATCATCACTATGATGAGGATGTGCATTTATCTTAGATGGTTCACCGTGAGTTGCCCATCTTGTATGACCTATACCGTAAGTGCCTGGCACTGCGTTACCATTATCTGTCTTTTCCATTAAAGTTTTTAATCTTCCTTTTTCTTTTACAATCTCTACTGTTGCCGTCTCATCATTATGTACAGCTATTCCTGCTGAATCATAACCACGATACTCTAATTTTGATAATCCATCTAATAAAATAGGTGCTGCCTGTTTATAGCCAATAAATCCAACGATTCCACACATATTTCATTCTCCTTTCTTTTCACCATAATTTTTGATTTTTTCTTTTTTTAATTCATTGATTTTCGATAGAAAACTTATTTTTTAATTCTTTTTAATATTTGGAAAATTTATCTTACTCCTTCCTTGTAAAAAATAAATTGAATCTATTATTTACTCAGCTTTGATTTTTAAAAGTAAGAATAGAACATCGTCATCTTCCTCTGTTCCGTCCTATTGTAGCATACATTTTTTGTAAAAGCAAACTTTCTTATCAAATTCAATTTATTTTTTATATTTTATCTATTTTTTGTATACAAAATAATAAATTTCTGCTCATTTTCTTCTCTGTTTTAATTGTAAAGCTGAGAACAACTGTGAATTATCTAATATCTCATCCCCTCCTTATACCTTATGTTATATAAATAATTTTAAAAACCGTTTCCCTCTAACCGTTTGATGATATAGTGACAAAATCCACAACAAAAACTAAAATAATATAAATTTTAAAAAAACACTTGCATATTACGTTACGTCATCTTTTATAATAATAAAAACAAAATTTTACTATACTAAAGGAGGAATATATTTTATGAAAGGAATTATTCTTGCTGGCGGCTCTGGAACAAGACTTTATCCACTCACAAGAGTAACAAGTAAACAGCTTTTGCCAATCTATGATAAGCCAATGATTTATTATCCGCTCTCAGTACTCATGAATGCAGGTATTCGCGATATTTTAATTATCTCTACTGAGACAGATCTACCACGTTTTTGGATGCTCCTTGGCGATGGAAATCAATTTGGTATTCATCTATCTTATAAAGTACAGCCAAGCCCAGACGGACTTGCACAGGCATTTATTCTAGGTGAAGAATTCATTGGAGATGACTGTGTCGCTATGGTACTTGGCGATAATATTTTTTCTGGTCATGGTCTAAAAAAACGTCTTCTTGCCGCAGTAGAGAGAGCAGAAAATAAGCAAGAAGCTACTATTTTTGGATATTACGTAGATGACCCAGAACGCTTTGGAATTGTTGAATTTGACAATGATGGAAAAGCTATTTCTATAGAAGAAAAACCAACACATCCAAAGAGTAATTACTGTGTCACTGGACTGTATTTTTACGATAATAACGTAGTAAAATATGCGAAGGGACTAAAACCAAGTGCCAGAGGAGAATTAGAAATCACCGATCTAAACCGCATTTATTTAGAGCAAAACCATCTACACGTGGAACTTTTGGGACAGGGATTCACCTGGCTTGACACGGGAACTCACGAGAGTCTCGTTGATGCTACAAATTTTGTAAAAACAGTGGAGACGCATCAGCATCGAAAAATTGCCTGCCTTGAGGAAATTGCCTACTTAAACGGCTGGATTACAAAAGAGTCTGTCTTATCTATCTATGAACTTATGAAAAATAATCAGTATGGACAATATTTAAAAGATGTCATTGATGAAAAATATTTGGATGCACTCCACTAAATTTATCATTTACTTAAATCAATTTAATCGTTAAAACAAATAATACGGAGGACTAAAATTATGACAATTATTGTAACAGGTGGCGCTGGATTTATCGGCAGCAATTTCATTTTTCATATGTTAGATAAATATCCCGACTATCGTATCATTTGCTTAGATTGCTTAACTTACGCAGGAAATTTATCTACTCTCGCTCCAGTTATGGACAGAAAAAATTTCCGATTTGTAAAAGAAAGCATCACAGACCGCAAAGCCGTCTATGCTCTTTTTGAAGAAGAAAAACCAGATATCGTAGTAAATTTTGCGGCGGAAAGCCATGTTGACCGTTCTATCGAAAACCCAGAAGTATTTTTAGATACAAATATTAAGGGAACTGCTATTTTGATGGATGCTTGTCGAAAATACGGCATCACTCGCTATCACCAAGTTTCCACCGACGAAGTATACGGCGACCTTCCCCTTGATAGACCAGATTTATTTTTCACAGAGGAGACACCAATTCACACAAGCAGCCCTTATAGCTCCTCAAAGGCCGCAGCAGATTTACTTGTCTTGGCATATCATAGAACTTACGACCTTCCTGTGACAATCAGCCGTTGCTCAAATAATTATGGCCCATATCATTTTCCAGAAAAGCTTATCCCTCTTATGATTGCAAACGCGCTAAATGATAAGCCACTCCCTGTCTACGGTGAGGGACTTAATGTACGAGATTGGCTCTACGTGGAAGATCATTGCAAAGCGATTGATCTTATCATCCACAACGGTCGTATCGGTGAAGTTTATAATATCGGTGGTCATAATGAGATGAAAAATATCGATATCGTAAAAATAATATGTAAGGAGCTTGGAAAACCAGAAAGCTTAATTACTTACGTGACTGACAGAAAAGGACATGATATGCGCTACGCCATCGATCCAACAAAAATTCACGAAGAACTTGGATGGCTTCCAGAGACAAAATTTGCCGATGGTATTAAAAAGACCATTCAGTGGTATTTAGACAATAAACAATGGTGGGAGACCATTATTTCTGGCGAGTATCAAAATTACTACGAAAAAATGTACAAAAACCGATAAAAAAGGGTGAAAGAATTTTATATAGAAAGGAAAAAGTATGCAAACATATTTTCATCCTTTATGTTTGCGCCTTTCAAATGGTTAAATAAATTGAAGGGCCTGGTATCCAATTATGAAAATATTTGTAACTGGCGTTAAAGGACAACTTGGCTTTGACGTTGTAAATGAACTAAAAAAACGAGGTCATGAAGCGATTGGTGTTGATATCGACGAAATGGATATCACAAAAGAGGAAGAAGTTCAAACAATCATCAAAAATATAAAACCAGATGCCGTTATCCACTGCGCCGCATGGACAGCGGTAGATGCCGCCGAAGATGAAGAAAACAAAGAAAAAGTATATCTTGTAAATGCAGTTGGAACATCCTATATTGCTAAAGTCTGCCAGGAACTCAACTGCAAAATGCTCTATTTATCTACAGATTATGTTTTTGACGGAGAAGGGGAGACAGCTTGGCTTCCTGACTGTAAAGATTATAGACCGCTAAATATATACGGAAATTCCAAATTAGAGGGAGAAAAGGCAGTTTCCTCCCTTTTATCTAAATTCTTCATCGTCCGAATCGCATGGGTTTTTGGAGCAAACGGAAATAACTTTATTAAAACTATGCTTCGCATAGGCAAAAACCACGATATTTTAACTGTCGTAAAAGACCAGATAGGAACGCCAACTTATACATATGATTTGGCTAGACTTCTCGTTGATATGATTGAAACTGAAAAATATGGATATTATCACGCGACAAATGAAGGTGGTTATATTAGCTGGTATACCTTTGCCTTAGAAATTTTTAGACAGGCAAGCCTTCTTGGACATGCGGAATATGATGAGAATCACCTCACTATAAAGCCTGTCACCACAAAAGAATATGGTATCTCTAAAGCAAAACGTCCGTTTAATAGTCGCCTCGACAAAAGCAAGCTAGTTGAAAACGGCTTTACTCCTCTTCCAACTTGGCAAGATGCATTAAAAAGATATCTTAATGAAATAGAATTTTAAGTTTAAATTTACTGTGAAAGTCCCTGTCAAGCGACGAGACGAAATAAGACGAAATAAATTGCCTTATTTTTGACTCGACATTTGACAGATTAAATCGTATGATCATATACCATAGCCGTGGAATGCAAATATGGTTGTGATTGTGAAAGTACAAAGCACGAAGCAATCGGATTTTCATCTATCATAGCGCCTGTGATAATGGGCATATCAGTTTAAAATTAGAAAGGGAAAAAATATGGGACAGATTATAGTCGAAAAAAATATGGGACAAATTGAAGGACTCTGCGTTATCACCCCAGCAGTGCACGGTGACTTACGAGGCTATTTTATGGAAACCTATAATCAGAAAGATATGGAAGAAAATGGGCTTTTCCTAAATTTTGTTCAGGATAATCAATCCTGCTCTACTAAGGGAGTACTTCGAGGATTACATTTTCAAAAAAAATATCCACAGGGAAAATTAGTTCGTGTTATCAAAGGCTCCGTATTTGACGTGGCAGTTGATCTTCGCCCTGGCAGCAAGACATACGGAAAATGGTTTGGTATCGAGCTGACTGAGGAAAATAAAAAACAATTTTATATTCCAGAGGGCTTTGCTCACGGATTTTTAGTATTATCTGATATTGCTGAATTTTGCTATAAATGTACAGATTTCTATCATCCAGGAGATGAAGGTGGTCTCGCTTGGAATGATCCATCCATCAATATTATATGGCCTAAGCTTGTTGGAGAATATAAGGGAACCGCCTCTGGAGATGGATATATGTTAGAGGATGGAACTCCCCTTAATTTGAGCGAAAAAGATCAAAAATGGGGGTGCTTAAAATAATTTATCGATACATTATTAAAAAGGATTTTTAAGTGGAAACTTGGAAGACAGACGTTAAAATGGAGAGGAAGAAATACTTCCTCTCCATTTTAGCTATGTACTAGCGAAACATTATAGAATATCCCATCATAGAAAGATTGAATTTTCTATTCGAGATACTAAGAAATTTCTATAAATAAACCGCAATCCATTTTTCTCCCCATAACACCGCCAAAAAAATTCCAATCGCCAAATAAGGACCCATGGCAAATATATGTTCTGTATTATTTTTTCTCATTCGAATTATATGAGCAGCCGAACCAATAATACATCCAATAAAAAATGCTATTACAATATCTTTCCATCCGATAATAAGTCCACAGACCGCCGTCAATTTAATATCTCCTCCACCAATTGCTCTTCCCTCAGTCATATAGTACAAAATCAAAAGAATACCACTAATCAACATAAATCCTATCAAATGACTTACGAAATGCTCTATATCTAATATTGTGGCAATTACTCCAAGCACTCCCAAAAATATATTAATGGAAAAAGGGATCTCATACGTACACCAATCAATAATAGCAATTAAAAAAAATGCTGATTCCATAAGACAATAGATTATACTGATTACATTCACACCATTTATAATAAAGGTAACTATATATAAAATACTATTAATTATCTCAACGATGAGATGCTGATTAAAAACTTTCAATCTATAATCTTTATTCTTTTTTGTATAAACAGCCCAATCTAAAATTAGGAGCATATCGTACCATTTTAAATATTTTCGATCCAACAAGTAATTAGAATGCTGTTTTGTCATTGACTCACTGTATAAAAAGTAATAAATACCGTCATTTAAAAAACTGCCAATAATTATACCGACTATAAAAATAGTTATATAAAAAGCAGATTTTAAGATTAAAAACATAGAATATTCCTCTTCAATATTAAAATATGACAATTCATCCCTTCACTAAAGTCATGAATCTTCCCATCTAATCTATAAAATCTGGAATAGTATCTTCCATTGGACTATTTTGTTCATCTATACTATTAGCAATCGATGTACTTGTCGTACTTGGAATAACAGTAGACGTTGTAACGGTCTGAGAAGGAATATCCGAATCATTTTCCTGATTAATTGTACTTGTCGTGGATGTCGTAGTATTATTTTCAGTACTTACACTAGTCATATTGGTATCTTGTGCTGCCTCACTCATACTTTCATTCTCATATAAGGTCTCAATTGGTAATTCTGCCACCCAAAGATCCTTGACATTTTGCTCATACTCCTCTACTGTAATTGCAGCAGTCGAAATTTGATTAATACAATTTTTATCCATAAGAAAACTTATAACATTTTCCATTTTATTTTCTTTATTTTTTACTTTTGCTATATACTCAATCTGATCATATGCAGAACAATTCTGATTTTTAATCAAATCCTCCACATTCAAAAAATTTTGTTCTAGAACAACTTCTTTCTCCTGAGCTTCTGACAAAAGTACTTGCAAAATTAAAATATTATTCTCGTCACTTTCATTACCATCGTAGACATCATAAAAAACACCGTATCTTAACTCCAAATTATCTTTTGTGGCAAGTTCTCTCGTCGTATCATTTAAAGCTAATGTAGAACTATTGGCATTTGTCTCTTCTTTTTCCTCTGTATCTAAATCTTTTTCATCGGTATTTTCTTTCTCCTCCTGCCAAGATGAGCCATTCATTGATTTGCTGCTTTTAGAGCAGGCCGATATTCCTACTATACATATACAAATACATAGTATTGGTAAAATTTTTTTCATTATTATCCTCCCTCTATCGTGATAAAATTAAATCCTATCTTTTCTTCTTACTCATTCTACTACAATTACATAAAAAAATGGTGAAAGTTTCGTGAAAGTTTTTCTTTCTTGGCACTTAATTCATTTTATATTAATAATATCAAAAAAATTAAATTCCTATGTTTTAAAACATAAAAAAAGAAGTGATAAATAAAATCACTTCTTAAATATATCTTCAAAATTGCACATAGAACAAATTCTTTCAACCATCAAAAATGTTCGATTCACTAAGCTCGAAACAACCTCTCTAAGCTCTTCGAACCAAGTTCGTACTAGATTTGATTTAGCCAGACTAGGTCAAGCCCTCGACCGATTAGTAACAGTCAGCTCCATACATTACTGCA
>CAYTNV010000012.1:0-95409 GCA_964439395.1 uncultured Blautia sp.
TTATTTTCTATAGTTTATCACAGAGAGATTTGCTTTTCGATACGCCTTTTTTTGTGGCACTTACCATATATCATTTTGTCAAAAAGAAAAACGAACCAATAATACTAAAAAATTTTTGTACATTGTTTCGTTTTTTTATCATACCATATATTTTATGAAATTTAAATATTATTCGAAAATGGAGCAGGATAAACTTATAAAATTACAAATATGTTAAGAAAATAAATTTACCTATTTTTTTGGGGGAATATTTGATATACTTGCTTTATAATGTTTATAATTTATATCAAAGGAGCAAGTGGCATGTCAAAAAAATCAACCAAATTGGAGGCATTAAGCAAAACATTCCGTGAAAATGGGATAACATCTGAAATGTTAGAGGGAAATAGTACGCTGATTAAAAAAATCAAAAAACAGGCAGATGCGGTATCAGATTATCGCCATCCGTCCTATACACGTCATCAGCTCGGTGACATAATTATGATAGTATTTTTTGCTGTTCTTGGAAATGCCAATGAATGGGGAGAAATAGAAAGTTTTGCAAAGAAAAAAGAAAAATGGCTGAGAAAATATCTGGAATTGCCTTATGGAATTCCGACTGATGACACATTGCGCCTTGTGATAAGTAACATAGATACCAGTCATTTTTTCAGATGACAGTAAGCCTGCTTGTGCAAACAGTGGATGAAATTATCAGGTTAGCAGGAAAGGAAAATGAGATTCACGAAAAAAGCATTCTTTGTGTGGATGGGAAAGAAAGCCGTGGTTCGAAAAGAAAATCAGGGAATTTCAGGGAATTGTGGAGAAGTACGAGCTCTTCAGGCATTGAATGTTTATTCATGTGATTATGGTATTTGTCTTACTCAGAAATTTATAGAAGAAAAAACGAATGAAATACCAGCGGCTCAGGAAGTATTGAAACTGATGGATTTAAAAGGAAGCGTAGTAACAGCAGATGCTATGAATTGCCAGAAAGAGACAGCAACAGCAATTACAGGAAGTAAAGGGGATTACGTTCTTGCATTAAAAGGGAATCAGCCTTTGTTTTATCAGGAAGTAAAGGATTTCTTTGACGAAAAAGAACAGGAAATCATACGAAGGAGAGAAAAGTGCTGGAAGAAAACAGTAGAAAAAGAGCATGGTGGGATTGCGACAAGGGAGTATTTTATTACAGATGAAATAGGCTGGTACAGTGAGAAAAAATCGTGGAAAAAACTGTGCACATTTGGGATGGTGCATAAGACCTTGAAAAAGGGAAAGGGATGTGAAGAAGAATATAGATATTATATTGGAAGCATTGAGCCAGATGTGGAATTATTTGAGCGTGCTACAAGAGGACATTGGGGAGTTGAAGTAAATCTGCACTGGTACTTGGATTTTACGTTTCGAGATGATAAGAATACAAGTATGATAAAAACAGGAGCAAAAAATTTACAAATCATGAAAAAGATTGCACTGTCTATTTTAAGTCTGGTAAAGGAAAGTTACAAGATCAGCATGAAGCGAATCCGATATGAATTATCTCTTGACTATGAAAATGAAGTGGAACGGATGCTGGCCATGTTGGATATAGATACGATAAGACACGTATTAGAATCCAAAGGGAAATTTCCCCAAAAATAAGGCATTTCTTTATATTTTTTAAATTGGCACCATTCGGTGCTGATTGGGAATAACGGTTTATAAGTTTATCCTGAAAATGGAGTTTAAGTATTTTAAAAATGATAGAGATACTGCGTCCAAATTTATCTATGAGGAAAAAGAGATTTGTGATTAGCCTAAATCCAGCTGAGTTTTTAGAACAAGTATTAAATTTTTAAAAATAGAAAATAAGAAATTGGGGGTGGAGAACAATTCATGCGTATGTCCTGGGGATATCTCGAATTGTCCTTGACATGCTAAAATCCTGCTGTATAATGCAGGTAAGAGCAGAACGTAAAATCTGCTCTTATCATGATTCATATATCTTATACCAGTTTTTTACTTTACACAAAACGTGAAACAGTCTCAAAATTTTTTATATTCACTCAAAACCGCTATTTAACTCAATGTTTTAATGCCATTTTCACAATCATATCGCATAACTGTGAAAATCCAATTTTCATTGCCTTAGCTTCTTGTGGTAATAAACTGTTTTGTGTCAACCCTGGTAGAGAATTAGCTTCAAGACAATAAATTTGATTTTTATCATCCAAAATAAAATCTATTCTACAATAATCTCGTAATCCTAAGAGCATTGCAACATTTTGTGCTATTTCTTTCATGTTTTTGCAAACCTCATCTGGAATATGTGCTGGACATACTTCGTATGTCATTTCTGAATGATACTTATTAAAATAGTCATAAAAACCTTCATTTGCTATAATTTCTATTACTGGAAGCACTTGCTGTCCTAATATTCCAACTGAAAATTCTCTTCCTTCTATATATTGTTCAACAAGTATATTATCCGAATTTTCCAATGCTCTTCCTATTGCATCTTCTATATCTGAAACATTTTTTACAATTGTAACACCGATACTTGAACCTCCATTTACTGGTTTTATCACACACGGTATCTTAACTTTTTCTATAATATTAGTAAAATCAGCTGTATCCTTATTAATTAAAACGCTACTTGGTACTCTAATTTTTTCTGATTGTAATATTTTTTTAGTGAAATATTTATTCATAGCAATAGCACTTGACATATGGTTACTTCCTGTATATTTAATATTATACAAATCTAACAATCCTTGTATTTTACCATCCTCTCCATCCTCTCCATGCAAAGCTATGAATACCACATCACAAAATTTACAAATTTCCAATACATCTCTTTCAAAAAATTGATACGTATTTATCGTTTTTTTATATGGTGTCTTTTCTATACTTTCTTCATCAACAAATGACATCTTATTTCGAAACATATCCTCTATTTTAATATTATCATTTGTAATTCCTTTTGCAATATCTATTAATACTGCATTATGATTAATTTCATTCAGTATTTTCCAAACTAAAACTCCCGAGTTCAATGAAACATTTCTTTCACTACTTCTTCCACCTGCTAATACAACAATATTCATACTTTTTCTAATGATGATATAAGCAAATGTTTTATATCATCTATCTCCTTCCTCTATATAATATTATGTGTCTACATTTATCAAAACAGAAACATTTTTAATATTGCATAAATTTTTCTTTAATTGACAATGTTGATATTGAAATTCTTGGAACATTTTTGTTAATTTTTTCATTAATTTTTACTTCTAATAAAGCTGGACCGTCGGCGTCGTTCAGCACCTCTATTGTTCTTTCCAATTCTTCTGGTGTCTCAACTGTAAATACCTTTTTATATCCACACGCTAATGCAACATTTGATAAATTTGAATAAAAACCTGCTGTAGTTTCTCCTCCAACTGTTGCATGAACACCATTATTTAACAGAATATGTTTATAATTTTTACATTTTGACATCGCTATATATGCGATTCCTCCCATATGCATCAAAAAAGCACCATCTCCATCTATACAATATACATTTTGATTTCTTACATTTTTTGCTATTCCCAGTGCAATTTGATTTGCATGACCCATTGCTCCAACATTATATATATCTTTAATTTGTTTTCCTTTTACTTTTTCTTGGATGTCAAACCATTCTCGTGATATCATTCCTGTCGTTATCACAACAATTGCTTTATCTATCTTTTTATGAATTATATCCAATGTCTCTCGACATGACAACGGATATTTTTCTCCTTTTTTAATCAATTGATTTTCCTTTTGAAATACGTCTTTTGAAATTATTATTGCAATTTTTTTATTGTATTTTCTAACTTCGAATATCACTTTATTTATTGTAGAAATAATTTCTTGTTCTGATAAATTTTTGTCAATTACAATTGTTTCAATTCCTAGCATATTTAGCAATGGAATGGTTACTTCTCCTTGCTTTCTGTGCTGTACTGCATCTAATTCATCTGGTTTTCCCCTCCATCCAACTATAAATATCATGGGAATATCATATATAGTTTCTTCAGCTAACGATAAAATTGGATTGACAGCATTTCCTATTCCTGAATTTTGCATAAACACAACAGGAATCTTTTTTGAAGACAGATAATATCCTACTGCATATGCTATGGCATTTCCTTCATTTGCCGTTACAATATATTCAGCCTCACTATTATTACTCAAATATTTATTTAATTCTCTCAGCAACGAATCGAGAACACCTACAAACATATTAATTTGTTGTTTAGAAAATATTTGAAAAAATTCATTGGCATAAATCATGTTTGTTTTCTCCTTTTTATAAAATCTAGATTCCTAGTTTTAATACTTCTTTAATAGAAATACAGTTGGCAGAAGCTTCCAATGCTCTTTCTTCAACTAATATTTTTTCGGCAGTATCCAATATTACAGGTATAATACTCCTAGTAATATGATTTGCATAAATAACCATATTACACCCCATATTTTTAAGTTCAGTTTCATATACATAGGAATAGGCAGAAGGAATCAAAATCAACGGAACCCTATTTTGAAATTTATTATATTCCTCACAGAATTTTTTTATAGTTGTTAAATTTTGAGTATTGTTATGTATTAAAATAGCATCTGTGCCTGCTTGAATGTATTTATCTGCTCTAAATAAAGCATCTTGCACAGATTTTCCCAATACTAAACTTTCTATTCTAGAAACTATCATTGTATCTCTATTTTTAATATATTTTTTCCCTGCTCTTATTTTTTCACAAAATCTTTCTACATCATCTTGTGCTTGTTGTGTTTCACCTATATAAAGAGAATTAGTCTTTGGTCCAATTTTATCTTCTATTACAATTGCTGCTATTCCCAATCTAGCTAATTTTAATACTGAATCAGTAAATTGTTCGCTTCTTCCTCCACTATCTAAATCAACTATTAATGGTTTTTCAGTGATATTAAGCATCCATTCTATTGTATGAATACGATCTGAAACATCCACAATCTCCTTGTCTGGCTTTCCTCTTAGCAAAGAATCACATAAAGAGCTAATCCAAAAACCATCAAACTCTCTACTTTGCCCATCTTCCTCTTTAAATTTTAAATTTTTTAATAACATACACGTTAATCCACTATGTGATTCTATAATTCGTACAAATTTTTTGGTTCTTAATAACGCTGATAAAGAAATACTTTTTGGTTGTTGTAATATTTCATCATCACTTTTAATAATATCATCTATTTTACTGCTACATTGTAGTTTTTGTATTGAAATACACTTTCCATTCCATTTGCGTAATATATTATTATATTCAATGATTTTATTTTCTGTTAATATATACATATCCGTCTTATCATATATCAATTCTATAGGGGCTATTTTTTGTATTAATTTTAATCTGTCATCCTCACTTTTTTCTATATATACATTATTTTCACCACATATATTGTTATATATTTTTAAAGTTTCGCTAATATTAGATATATTAGACAAACCAACATATACATTATATTGTTCTAATTTCTGTTTAATTATTTTATAAATTTCCTCATTGATATAAGACTGGCAAATACATATATATACATTGTTTCTTTGCATAACTTCTCCTCCTCACTGTATTTTTATCTAATTAAAATTTTTTCATTATAATAATATTTATTGTATGGAATGTACGAAAAATCTTTTCTTATTAGATTCATGACATACAATTTGTTTTTGACAATCTTTTCACTGAAATATTTTTTTAAATTTTCTAAATTACTATTTATATAATCTTCCATTTGTATATATACATATTCTTTATTTATATTATATTTTTCCATATATTTCATTATAGGAATAATAATAAAATATGTTAGCATAGAATCAAATTCTAGACACACGTTAATGGAATTTAAGTCATATTGCATATCCAAATCTTGAGTATATACGCCAGTAATTTTATCCTTTTCTACAACTAAGCCTATGTTCTGTCTATGGAAATTATAAGGTAATATAAATTTTCCAATTGTTTCTGAAATAGTAACATAATAATTAAATACTTCTAGTAATGGGAAAAAAATATTTTTAAGTAAAAATCGTTCGACACTCTTACATTTTCCTTTAGATAAAAAATAATCTAAAATAGATTCACTAGATATTGGAAGTTTTTTTATCAAAGCATGAAGAGGCACCAGTCTCAAGCCTTTCTCACGGTGTCTCAAAACAACTGTTTTTTCACAATATTCTACAAAACATATATCCCCTAATATATATAATTTTTTATCAAATGAATTTTTATAATTATCTAATGCCTTCATAGCAATATTAGACGCTTCTAGTCTCGAAGAATTTCTAGTCAAGGTTCTCATACTACTTGATATTCTACATGGCAAATCTATCTTAAAATAATAGTCCAAATTATTATATGTAAAAGTTCTATGAGAAGATGACATCATACATTTTTTATACTTAACATCCATTTTAGAAAATTGTTTTTTGTTATTTTCAAAATACATTGGATGCACTGGAAGATATCCATTAAATACACTAACAACTTCATTATTTATATTTCTAATCTGTTGATTAGATACAAAAGGTATTTCTATATATAATTGATTCATAAGATGATATTTAAGTGGAATTTCATTTAAATACATAAACGCATATATGTTGCTTTCCTGTTCTCTATCAATTATCCTATTACAAATATTATTAAATTCTTCCACATCTAATTTAAATAAATCTTCTACACAAAATATGTTATTGTCTTCAAAAATTTTTTTATACATTTCTTCATAATATAAATATCCATCATATGATTTTTCTAGTAATTTTTCCATTTTTTTACATTCTTTTTCTAGATTAGTGTTTTTTAATAACTCTTTCAATGAATACTCATACAATACACTATCATTTAATTTGATACTCCCCAATTCATCTCTTATAAATGAAAAAGTTTTCATACCAAATTCAATTTTATTTTTATCACAAATGCTATATTTTAAATATTGGTTATTTATCAACTGGTTTAATAGTTTATTTTGTAATTCAAATTTATAACTTTCCACAATCCACCTGTTTTATTCCTTTCCTTATTTTTAATATTATATAGGAACTTAATATATATTTTTTTGTTTTTAAAAATAGTTTTCGTGTTCCAGAAATTTTAATAATAATTCTGATTCAAAGCTATTTTGTTCCCATTCCGTATCAAATACTTTTATTTCATTCAATTTTTTCATAATTTTTTGTACATTTATCACTGAATCATCATTTAATTCAGTAATTTTTAAAGCCTCAAGCAAATCATTATCTTCTTTAAGTCTTTTAAAAAACTCCAAATTTTTTATAAATTCATTTAAATTGTTTATTTTCATTTTTTTTACATTGTTTTCTAATCCTCGGGTTTGTTTGACTTTATCTAAATTTTCATAGATTAAAAACCAATACAATTTATACTTTATTTTCTCTAATATATCATCTATAAGAATCGCATTTTTTTTGCGAATATCGGCATACAGTCTTATCATTTTTTCGTTTAACTGATTTAAATTTTTAATTTGAGATACATCAGAATTTACTAATTTTAAATACTCTTCTTTTCCAAAAAACAAAATAGCCTCACGAATTGCCGAATATACATCATCTGAGGAATGCAACAGAGTATACACCCTATTTAATGCTGAATATCTAATTTGTTTTTCTGTACACATAGTTGAATCATTATTACCTTTTAATTGAAACATTTTAGTATTAAAGTTTTCATCTTCTCCCAATAAAATACAAGCAATTAAAGGTTTTCCAAATCTTTTTCTCACCATAGGCCACCCTATAGATGGAATTGTGGCTGCATAACTATAAATTTCTTTACCCGCATTCGGTCTCGGATTGTGGTATTTATAATGTTGAACTAACATATATTCATCAATTCCAGGATAATAAATGAATCCAAGTATTTTGCCTCCTATTTTAATAATCTTATCCAAAATATCATTTGCTTGATTCATTACAAATGCTTCATTAGTAAAAATAATAAAAGATGTTTTCATTATATTTTTTTCTCCATTGCTATTTAGTTCCATATCCACATATGACTTAATGACATCTTCTTTTTCATTATAATAATTCTTCATCAATTCTATTACTTTAGTATTCATATTTTTCCTCTTAATCACTGTTTAATTTTTTTGTTTAAATATAATAAAAATTCTTATAAATATTTTTTTGAATATATTTTTATTTATTTTTATCTTGTAATACTTTTTTCAGTACACAGTCTAAACGATCACATAATTGAGTTAATTGCTGTCTATCAATGATTAATGGAGGTGCAATCGTTATATGCATAGAATTTTTCAAGTTTGCACTTAACAATAGTAAACCATTTTCAAGACTAGTCTCATTAATCCTCTCTATAAAATCGTTTCCTAATATTTTTTTGTTAAATTCTATAGAGTACATTAGACCCTTTCCATTAATGTCCTTTATACCTTCATTCATTTTCCAAGTATTTAAATAGTCGACTAATTCTTTTTCCCTATCATTAACATTTTGTAAAATTCCATCTTTATTTATAATCTGCAAAGCTGCTAAACCTCCAGCGCAACTTATTGGATTTCCATTATATGTATGACCCAAAAAATCCTTATCATCCGAAATACTATCTATCACTTTATTTGAAACAAGTACAGCTCCTAAATTTGTATATCCTACTCCTATTCCTTTGGAAAAACATATAATATCTGGAGAAAATCCATTAAAATATTCATAACAAAAATTTTTTCCAGTTCTTCCAATTGATGTCGCAATTTCATCAACAATAATTAGAATATCTTTTTCCCTGCAAATCTTTTGTAATTCTTCCATATAGTTTGTAGGTGGCATTTTAGAACCAAAACAGTTAGCCAACATCCCATCCACTACCATTCCTGCTATATTTCCCGAAGAATTTTGTTTTAATTTTTTTAAACAATCCAGTTCACATTTTGATACTTTACAATTTTTACAATCTGGAAATTTTAATTTAGGATAATCTAAAATATAATTTTTATACTTTGATATTATTAAATCATTTCCTGTCACAGATAACGCTCCTAGGCTACTTCCATGATAACTTCCACTCCAAGATAAAAATTCATTTTTAGATAAATTATTTTTTGAAACTTGATATTGATAAGCAATTCTCATTGCTGTTTCAATTGCATCGCTACCATTACTGCAAAAATAACACATATATTGATTTGCAACCAAAGCACTAAGTTCTTTTGCCAAAACTTCTTGTATTTCGGTTGTACATTTCTTGTTATGTACAAATGGAAGAAGTTTAGCTTGCTTCGTCATACTTTCTACAATCTTATGTTGGCTATAACCTAGATTAACATTCATCGAATTAGAACATCCGTCAATTATCTGATTTCCATTATCATCATACAAATATATATTTTCGGCTCTAATATATAATTTAGGGCAAGAATTTTTACTTCTGTTCAAAACTTTTCCATTATACATTTTCCCACTCCATAAGTATTTTTTCTATAATTTTTTCTGATGTTATTTCCAATTTTTCCATTAAATAATTATATTCCCCTGTATCTCCTTTTTCCAAGGCTGTATTTATTTTTAATATGCTTGCATTATTTTTTCTATCGGATGACTTACATTGAATCCATTCTCCTACGCCAGCTACAGAACAATTTTCTTCTGCCACTACTACTAAATCATTTTCTTGTATAATTTCACAAACTTCATCAATAACATTATCATTTAATTTCCATATTGATAAAAATACAACTGGATATTCTCTTTTTTTCAACTCTTCAAATACCTTTTGCATTCTTCCAAACACACTTCCTACATTTACTAATATTATTTTTTTATTGCAAACATTATTTTTGATAATAGAAAATCCATTTTTTACATCTACCAATGTCTTTTCTATTGTACTAGTCAAATTTTTAGAAAGTCTTATATAAGATGCTTTTCCACTGCTTATTGCCTCTTGCAAACATAATTCAACTTCTAAATCATTCCCTGGAGTAAAAATATTTATATTTGGAATTTGTCTCATAAGAGCAATATCATTCAACGAATAATGCGTTACACCTTCTAAGCCAGCTGAAAATCCAGCATAATGTCCAACTAAAACTACTCTTATTTTTTGAAGTCCAATTAAATCGTGAATCTGTTCAAAACCTCTCATAACAAGCATTTTGCTAAAGGCATTAACTATAGGAAGTTTATTTTTTAATGCCAATCCAGCAGCAATACCTATCATATTTTGCTCTGCAATGCCTATATTAAAAAAACTGTCTGGATAATACTTAGCATACTTACTTGTCCAAGTTGAATGGGAGCAATCTGCATCTAATACCACGATTTCATTGTGTATATTTTTTAATTTAAGCAATTCTCTAATATAATTTTCTCTCATAAACATTCCTCTTCCAATTCATCAAGTGCTAATTTATAGTACTCTCCTATGCAATTGTCAATTCTAAAAGAATGCCATTCTGAATTGTTTTCCATATAACTAACACCTTTTCCTTTGACTGTATCTGCAATTATCATAAGAGGTTTATCACTCTTCATCATAAGTACTTGATACATTTGAGAATAATCATGTCCATTTATTACTTCAACATTCCAACCAAAACATCTAAATTTTTCATCCAATTTAGTATTTTTTATAATATCTTCACATTTTCCATCAAGTTGCAACTTATTTCTATCGATGATTCCAACTAAATTATTTAGTTGATAATGTCCTGCACACATAATAGCTTCCCAAATTTCTCCCTCATTGAGTTCCCCATCTCCCAATAAAACAAACACTCTGTCCTGAACTCCATCTATTTTATTTCCTAAAGCCTCGCCCACTCCTACTGATAATCCCATTCCTAAAGAGCCTAATCCAATTTCTACTTTCTCGGTTGAGAAACGATTAGGATGTCCTTTAAGCATTCCACCATTTTTTCTAAATTCTAATAAATCTTTTTCTTTTATATAATTCATTTCTTCCAAAACACAATATAAAGCTGGTGCAGAATGCCCCTTTGACAAAATAAATGAATCTCGATTACCATCTTGAGTTTTTATAATTTTCTTATAAAGCAATAGTATAATGTCAACACAAGAAAACGAGCCTCCTAAATGTCCAGATTTTTTACTGAATACCATCTCTATCATATTTTTACGCAATCTTTGGCTGATTTTCTTTAATTCATTTATTTCCTTGACATCCAAAATAATCACTCCCTATCCATAAAAATTTTCAATAGCCACTCTTTATTTATAGTTAAATTTCCTGTTAATAACTGAGAATAAATTTGTGAAAGTTTATTTCCTAAACTTTTTTCTGACTTTTCAACATTATATCCATCAATATTAGAAACTCTAACCAATCCATATGATGTACCAGCTAAATACAGTTCATCTGCTTTATATAAATCCTCTCTCGTTAAAGATTGCTGTTTGCATGGTATTTTATAATATTCACAAATTTTAATAATGGTATCTCTTGTTATGCTAGATAATACTCCGTCTGATATTTTAGGAAAATATACTGTTTCATCTTTTATTACAAATAATGATGATCTAGATGATTCAGTAACATACCCTAAATCATTTAAATATATTACATCGTCAAATCCGCAGACTTTTGCCTTCTTTACACAAACTCTAGAATACACATAATGTGCACTACTTTTTATTCCATAAGGAAGCATTCCATTTATTGATTTATTATAATCAGATATGAGTAATTTACATTCTTTAAAATCTTTTATATTTTTTATGTCCATTAAAAATACTGCTAAATTTATTTCTTCCTCCGACATAAAACTATCTTCCTCATCATAATACGCAAATATACGAACTCCCATTGTTTGTTTTAGGTCATTTTTTAATATAACTCTCATAATCATTTCTTTAATATCCAAACTATTATATTTGATATTAAAGCCCAACATTTTGCAGCTATAAAAGAAACGTTCTAGATGATTTTGAAGTCTAAATACATTGTATACATTATCGTTTTCATTATAAGTTACTCTCATTGCTTCAAATATAATAAGTCCATATCTAACAGATGGCGAGTACAAACTTATTTTTCCCATTTCTAAATCTACAAGTTCACCATTAATCATTATTTTTTTCATAAATTCTAAATTATGTATGTTGATACATACATAACTCTCCTTTCACTATAATTCTTTGACTTGATTTTTAACCACGTCACATCAATTTTTTCTCCAATATTTTATTCATAAATTCTAATCAATTCATTAAACTTTGCAATGCGTTCCATATGATTTACTCCTCCTGCTTTTAAATAATTCAATCCATATCCAACTCCAATGTGTGTAATAATTACATCTTCTGTCTCTCCTGTTCTCTGAGACACTACCATTTTCATCTCTTTTTTCTTACACATTTCAATAAATTCTTTAGTTTCTAATAAGGTGCCTATTTGATTTGGTTTTACTACAACAGTATTAACTATTTTATAGTATTTTTCCAGTCGTCCTGTATTAGTTGCAAACAGGTCATCTCCTGAAATCATAATTTTACTTCCTAATTTTTCATACAAATCTTTCCATCCTTGATAATCAGAATCTGCCAACCCATCTTCAATATATGAAACATGATATTTATTTACCCATTCATCATAAATACAGATTAACTGTTTACCAGAAATCTTATTTCCTAGCCACGGAACATTATATGTATTGCTCTCTATATCATAATAATCTGTCATTGCCATATCTAATCCAACACTAAAATCTTTTTGTAATGTAAACCCTTCGTCCTCCACACTACATTTAAGATAGTCTAAACATGTTTGAACATCATCAGCTAAAAAACTCAATGCACCTTGTTTACTCACTTCAACAAAGTATCCTTGTTTGTATAATCTTTTCTTTAAAGAAACCACAATATTAGATATTATCTCTATAATGTTACTTATCGATTTGAATTTATTTTTTTCTGGAATCAATAAAACTTCTAATCCAACCAATTTGCTTTTAGGATTCTTAGAACCATCAATTATATTGACCATAGGCAATATACCATTACTTTTTGTACCAAAAATTGAATACATAGGTTGATTTTGTAATTTTGAAAATAGTTTTATTGCTGCATATGAAGCAGCCAAAATGCAATTTCCTCCAATATTTTTTTTAGATTTTTCCTTATCTAAACTGAGTAACATCTCATCAAATTCTTCAATTGAAGTAAAAGTTTTTCCAACAAATGTATCTTTCATAATAGTATTAACATTATATACAGCTTTTGATACATCTGGCGATTTATCCTTTCCATTAAGATATTCTTCTATATAATGGGTTTCAAAATTTCCCTTTGTAGAGCCTCTTGGAGCTGAAGCAAATTCCTTTATTCCTTCCTCAGTTTGAATTTCTACCTCAATCGTTGAAAATCCTTGAGAATCAAAAACTCTTCTTCCTTTCATTTCTTTAATAGTCAATTTATTATTTTCCATAATTATAATCCACCTTTCTGCGAAAGGCACCGATGGGGTTATGAAACATTTCCTCGGGCTTTCACTTTCTATTTAATCTTTCTTCTGATATTATCTTCTTAAATAAGACTGACACACTACAGAACACGTGGAGGTGAGTGGCGGGGCTGTATAGCGGCGACCCCGCATAATTATATGTTGTCGGTCATCCGTTAAGGCATCAATGAATGGCGCATACCGTAGCCCGTAAACTTATCTCTTCCAAAGTCGACTCGATTTTGCCAGATGGCCAGTCCCTGTCAGTTTTATTACTATAAACATCAGGAGGTTATTTTATTGGCTTTCAAAATTTTTCTTTTCAACTGCTGTGGACTTGATGTCCACAAAACCTGGATCTATGCCTGTATCGGTATCACTGATTCAAATGGCAGAACTGACTACAAGCAGGCTCGTTTCTCTTCTTTTTCCAAAGGATTGAAGGAACTGTCTGATTGGCTTGCGAAGTACAATTGTTCTGAAGTTTGTATGGAATCTACCAGCAAGTACTGGATCCCTGTATTTAATGTTTTGGAAAAAGCGGATATTTCTGTTGTCCTCGCTCATCCCAAATATACAAAACCTCAAAAAGGAAATAAGACTGACCAGAAAGACGCTAAATGGATTTGCGATTTATTCATGTGTGAAATGATTAAACCTTCCTTCATCCCGCCTGCCGACATCCGCCATTTAAGGGATCTGGTAAGATACCGTTTCAAACTCACCTGTATGGTTACCGGTGAAAAGAACCGTGCCCAAAATTGTCTTACTGTATCAAACCTTAAACTGGACGATGTCTTCAGCGATGTGTTTGGAAAATCCGCTCGTTCCATCACAGAATACATGCTCGCTCATCCTGGGGAAATATTTGATATAGCGCCTTTTGTGAATAGTCGCTGTAAAACACCTGTTCAAGAAATACAGGCTGCTGTTGACGGGGCTATTTCTCCAGAACAAACCATTAAGCTTCGGCTGTGTCTCGACCATATCGACGAATTAGAAAAGCATCTCGAAGAAACAGAACGGGAAATTCTTCGTCTCTCTGATAAATATCAGGCTGCCCTTGATCTAATTCGCACAACCCCTGGGTTTGATAAAAACCCAATGACCGCAATCCAAATCCTTTCCGAAATCGGAGGTGATATGTCTGTCTTTCCCACAGCTAAGCACCTCGTTTCATGAGCAGGATGTTGTCCGCGCAATGACCAAAGCAGCAAAAAAATCAAATCGACTCGAATTTCCCGTGCTGGTAACTATATTAAACCAATACTGGTACAAGTTGCAAATGGTTTATTGCGTTCTAAGAAACATCCTGAAATAACCAATCGCTACAAGCGTATTAAATCGCACCGTGGTCACAAGAAAGCCATCATTGCAATCTGCCGTATGCTCCTGACCGCTATCTGGCACATACTTTCAGATTTAAAGCCATATACAGCAGAAGGCTTTCTGGAATCACGTCCTGTGAATGAAGCAAAAGTATTGACTACTTCACAGGCACTTAATCTGCTAAGGCAGCGTGGATACACCATAAAAGATGATGGCGCTCCTGCTATGAATTAGGTGTTGTGTCTATATTTTCTTTTTTGAAGCCACTGCAAGATGGCTTTGTTGTTATACCCTTTTTTATTTTGCTATCCGCTACCTATTTGTTTCAAACTTCATTCCTCTCTAAATTTCAATGCTACTGCATTTTTATCTTACTCAAATTTTTATTAATTCCATTACTCTATTCTCAAGGTCTGATATTATTTTGAATCTATCACTAATAAAATCCTCGTTTTCAAATTCTATTTGAAATTTTTCTTCAATTTCCACAATAACTTGTACAAAAGACAAAGAATCTCTTATAAATTCTTTAATAGCCATCGAACTATTTATGCTTTTTAAATCTGTTTCACAAGTGTCTGCAATAATCTTTTCAATATTTTTACTTATATCCATATTCATAATCTAATCTGTATGATATAAATCATATATTCCTTTCATTTTATATGTTTATTCTAATAGAATTCATTTATTGTTCTTTATTATTAATTGCACTTACCCATCTATCTAATCCAAATCCAACACAACCTGTCACAATTTTTCCTTCTTTATCAAATCCAAATGTTTTGCTAAAATGATATCCATGATAATTATATGAAGCTATTGCTAAACCATCGCTGACACATATCAACTCTTTTTTTAGTCCATTATTTTTTTGAATTTTTTCAATAGTCTTATTATTTTTAGTTGGATAAAAATGGTCATTAGATTCATTAATCATACATTCTATACCACATAATTTAGAGAATTCTAAAGACTTTTGCTGAAACTCTTCCAGAAACTTTTTTATAAATTCAGAATTTCCCACTGCTACAAACTCTCTAACGCCAAAATCCCATAATCTTTTTCCAGTTTCAAATTTTGCATTTTCATATCTATATACTCTAGCTTTAGTCGTAATAATTTCATTACACAAATTTTCTTTCTTCAACATAGGATAAATATGTATACAAGCAGCTGGCGTTAAATAAAAATTTCTATTTATAATTTCTTTTTCATTTACTTCATCTCTTGCTATCACATCTGATATTGAATCTGGATTTATATATCCAACAGCTGTTAATTGATTCGGCATAGTTTTAAAATATCCACATTTTCTTAAAATATCCCCACCAATTAATGCTGGAATTTGCCATTCATGAACTTTATAATTATCAGCAAAATTAATAAATTCTTTCTCTATATATTTAATAAGTTCATTATCTTTATCTTTGTATTCTTTATAACATTTCATAATCCTATTCTCCTTTTCTTAAAACTTTTTTTAAAAATTCTTCTCGTTTCTTTAAATCAAATAATCTAGAAAATACGGAAATAGACCACTGCTCTTTCCGACCATCTGTCAAATAATAAAAATTATTATCATGTTTTTTTATTTTCCATTTTATTTTTCTATTAATATAATCTGCTCCTAAAACTTCTTGAATTATAGTCATTACATAATCAATTCTGTCTCTACACGAAAATTTGTCTATAATTTCGTTTACCAAGTTTATATCTATTCTGTCTAGCAATAATATAATATCTAATAAACGAAATATCCTCAGTTCTCTGGGGTCTTCTTCCAAATTTTCTCTATCTAATAAGAAAAATTGAGCTTCATTAACAAAATGACAACACAAATGCACAAATTGCATATTTTCATTAAATACTATATATCCATCCTTTTTAACCATATGAGAATACACTTCCTCTATAGTGACTTTATTAATCTTCTCCTTTTCAAAGCAACGCCATGCAAATAAATAATTATAATCAATATTTATAAATTCTAATCCCATCTTTTTAACCATATTATATAATTCATGTGTAAAACAATGGTGATAAATTATTTCCGAACGTTTCGGAGAGATTATCATTTTTCCATCACTTAGTCCATAGATAAAATTTTCTTCTTCCATGATTTTTTCTATATCAGATATGTTATCTCTTGCTATTAAAATATCGACATCTGAAAAATATCTGTCGTATTTATTTAAATATAAATATAATGTATTAGCCCAACCTTTTAACATAACATAACGAATTCCTCTATCAGAAAAGATATTAATAATTTTTTGTAATTCTATTTCATATATTTCATAAAGTTTTTTTACTTTTTTTCTTCTATCCATTAATTGAGATAAAAACTGTTCTGGTATCTTATTGGCAACTGAATAATACACTAAATCTAATTTATGATATATCAATAGTTCCCACACTTCTGATGAGATTTCTTCTTCGTATACATTGTTTTCCAAATAACAACACAGTATTTGTTTAATTTGGTTTGCGTACTTTTTAATTTCTTTTTCACTCTTCATATCTAACCTCCATCCACTAATTATTGATGTATGATAATATAATTTTACTATTATAATTTTTAATGAACAGGTACTATATCTCCTATCTATATACTTTAATTTATTTATAACTATATAAATTTCTAATAATGTCATCAATCTCTGGCTCGTGGATTTGCATATGTACAAGCGTACATTGCTTCATGAGGCGATTAATAATTTCAGCGGAATTGATTTTTCTAGAATTGAATTTAATTTTGACATTGCAATCGTCGATGGAAATATGTTCTACATTCGGAATGTCGATGGAGGAAATGTGTTTGTCTGTCACGGCTTCTATTTCACTTGTTCCCTGGAATTCTTCTCTAAATTTTTCCAACGCGCCATCTAAAACAATTTGTCCTCGATTAATCATAATAATTCGGTCGCACACCTCTTCGACATCTTTCATGTCATGTGTCGTCAAAATGACCGTCACGTTGTGTGCCTCGTTAATTTTTTTAATCATTTCTCTTATTTGCTTTTTTACAATAACGTCAAGTCCTATCGTCGGCTCATCCAAAAATAGTATTTTAGGATCGTGTAGTAAAGCGGCACACAAGTCTGCTCGCATACGCTGTCCTAAACTAAGCTGGCGAACAGGCTGATTTAGAAATTCGTCTACTCCCAACAGTTTGGAATATTCCTCCACGTTTTTTTGATATACAACATCGTCAATTTTATAAAGCTTTTTGATTAATAAAAAGGTGTCCGCAACTGGCAAATCCCACCACAACTGTGAGCGTTGTCCGAACACAACACCGATTTGACGTGCAAGTTGTCTTCGTTTTTCGTATGGAACAATGCCCAAAACGTTCACACTTCCCGAACTAGGAACTAAAATCCCAGACATCATTTTAATTGTTGTCGATTTTCCCGCCCCGTTTGGTCCAATAAATCCAACAAGCTCACCTTCCTCAATGGAAATATTAATATCACGCACGGCTTCTTTTATTTCAAACTGTCTATGAAACATAAACTTGATAAAATTTTCCTCCCTTTTCGTAATTTTAAACACGCGATTCACATTTTTTAATTCAATTATGCCCATATTTTTCTCCTGCTTTCCTAACTTCTTTCCTTAACTTCCTGCTCCAGAATATTTTTTTAATCCGATTTGAAATATTTTTAAAGATATGAACAACAACACTACACCGACTATCGGCGATAATAATCCAAGTACAAATTCCATCGTTGTCTCTACTTTATTCAATAAAATAAGACTCGGATAATAATTAATGAACGCCCATGGAAAAACAAACGTCACTATAATACGAATCCATTTCGGAAAAATAGAAATCGGATACTGCGTCATACTTCTAATATCGTAGTACACAATCTCGCCAAATTCACTGGAACGAAGCATCCAAAAATTGAGTGAACCAATGAGTATCATACTCGCTATCTGGATTAAAATTCCTCCGATAATAGCAAAAATTAAATAAACTGCTTTATACCATGTCAACATTTCTACTTTATTTACAAATGCTACGACCAAAAAAACAATCGTCACTATAATTTGCCCTAAAAATGTATCGCCAAATCTTTGAAAAATCATCTGCTGCAAAATTCCGCATGGTCTCGTCAAATACATATCAAGCATTCCTGTCATGATTGCCTCTCCCATGTGATACACTGTGTACCAAACTAATGTTCCAGATACAGCATAAGAAAGAAGCGATAATCCGTACAAAATGGACAAATCTTCAAATCCCCATCCTGCTAATCCTCCGATGCCACTCACTAGCACCCAATACGTCGCAAATGTAACAAAATAACAGTAAAAATTTGCAAACATTCCGAGTAGAAAACCAACTCGATACTCTGCCCTTGACTTAAAAAATGTTTTAATATAGAGCCAATACGTAGACAAAAAATCCCTCATTTTCTCAACCTCCTTGTACAACAAATGCATTGACTGCTCTGCGAAATAACAAACAAAATACAATGACTAGTGCCACAATCCATCCACACAGTATCATGACATTCGTCGTAATTTCTGACTGAGAAGGTTGTCCAAACAACAAATCAATCGGAAAGCCATATAAATATGAAAACGGAAGAAAGTTTGCTACTGTTTGTAACCACTTTGGAAACAAAGTGAGTGGCAAAAAAGCCCCCGAAAGAAATCGTATCGTATCTGCCATAAGCCGCTCAAAAGGCCAAACTTCCATATAAATAAATGCCAAAAATCCAATTAATGCATACAATACCGAAAACAAAATATGGTCTAACAAAATAACAACAAAAAATATAACCATTGACTCTTCATGAATAAGTGAAAAATGTTTGATAATCAGCGGAGAAAAACATACAATAACAGGAAATCCTTTCATCGCTATATCCGCAACAATTTGTCCCACCATTTTCATATAGCTTAGAAATACGAAATTAACTGGTCGTATTAACTCAATCGCAAACGTTCCATTCGCCACTTTTTCTCCAATTTCATTACACATATTCCTACTATAAAACATACTAATAATATTTGATAAGATAACATACAAAATCATATAATTTGTTTTTTCGATATCATAACTATATACATAACTCCAAAGTGTAATGGCAATAAATATTTTGCATATCGAACCAATAATATTAAAAATCACACTTCCTCGATATACAAATGCATTTTTTAATGAAATTTTAAATACACTCATCTTTCTCTCCCTAAAAAATATATCATAGCCTTTTATAATTCACTTAATATTGCTTTTATCGCATTTCTTTCTACAGATATACTACTTTCTAACATATTAATTACTTTGTCATAATCAGAATATTTTCTCTTTATCTTGCTTCTAATTAATATATTCACCATAATTCTAAATTCTTTTTCCAATTTCTTATAGTCTTGTATCCCTGTATTTGTCATTGTAACTAAATTTTTATTTACAAAATATTTTAAACGTTCGTTCATTAATTTTTTATGCTCCCATAAATTATACATTGGTTTAATATTAGGCTTAATTTCTTTATCTCGTTCGTTATTTAGATATAACATGTATTTCTTATATACATTCAGCCCAAATGTTAAGTCTTTGTTTGCATTGACATACTCTGAAAATCGTCGTGTCGGATCTAAAGAATTTAAAAATTCTTCTAATTGTGTAGTAACTGCATACATATCTAAATTATATTCTATTTCATTCTTATTAAGTTGAAATATATATATCATATTTTTATCGTTGTAAAAATGTCTATATTCTTTTTCAAATGCCTCTTCAACTTCACTAAAACTAACCTCATTCTTATTATAAAACCCATTAGCATCATATCCGACTACATTAAATATTTGCTTTTCACAATCAAATCCATAAAACATATTAACGTGTAGACGCAATGTGCCAGTATGCACTCGGCTATTTAATTTTTCTTCATTCAAATATAAATACACATAATTTTCAAGTCTCAATATTTGAATAAGAAAATCTACTATATTTATATTAAATGCTCTTAACATATCTTTATGTACTATTTGATAATCTAAAAATGGATTTTTGGTATCCCATAGTCTGTCGTGTCTATTAGTCAAATCCATATAAAAAAATCTTATTGGATTAGACGGATCATCTTCGTTAAAATATAATTGAATATAATTGCAATATACCCATTGAATTGCTTTTGGATTATTTAAAATAACCGATAATTGATATGCATAATCCGCATCTCCTCTAACAGGTGGGTCAATGAGATTCAGTTTCTTTATTTTCATTTTTTCTGAACGCTTCCTTCCTAAATTTAGTCAAAAATTTTGTAGAAATATCTACTTGTTCGGCTAGATATTCTCTGGTCATTTTTCTCTTATCTCGTAAATTCATTATTCTTTTTCCAAGTATTTGTTTAAATTTTTCATAATCTTCCAAGTCTATCACTTCCTCTTTATCTTACTGTAATTACCTGATACCACTTTATAATTTTTTACAAAAATTTCTCAAAAAAATACTGTACAAACCACTTTGATGTGTACGGTATTTGCAAACTAAATCATAAATACAAGTGAGCATATACAGTAAATTTATTATATAGCAAAAAATTAATTTTAAATTATTCACGAAATTATAAAATCAATTTTTCTTGCAATACCATTTATAGATTTTTCTATATCAAACCATTTAGACAATATCTCTCTAAAAATTGGAATACTTTCCCTATAACAAATTTTTAAAAATTTTGAAACTGTTAAAATACGCTAGTAGTTAATATTCTAACTGTACTATGTTTTCTAGGTTTGTAAAAAATTCTTTTATATAAACATATTTATGCAGATATTTTCAAATTTCCTTTATCCATTACACTAACCGTGTCACATAATTCAGAAATATCCTCCATATGCTGGCTAGCCAACACTATCATTTCCTTAATAACACAGACTGTTATAATTCCTTTTTCAAAATATCGATCTGTTTTCCTCTCTCCAGTATCATTCCGAGTACACTTCCTATGAAATAAGTCACTTTGTTCCCGATTACTATGTAAAGTTCAAAAAACAAGCGTATTTCTCAAAAAATGGTTTCTCTATATTCTCATTATTTTTCTTTTTTCCACAAGCCATAATGCATAGTATAATAGCTATTATGATAATAAAAGGAATTTTTTTACATATTATCTCCTTCAGCCCCAGACAGGAGTTTCACCTATCTGTGGCAAATACAAATATCATTACTTTACATAGTCAAAGTTGAAAGTTCCATTATGATCATTATCCCTAATCTTTTATTATTTCAATCCCTTTTACTTGAAAGCCTTTTTTGGTTATTTATCCATTTTATTATGACACATGGGATTTGCAAACCTGCCACTAATTGTATTCCAATGGAAAGACAGGTTACATAAGTTTTCAAGCTCAAACAGCTGAAAAGAAAATCTAATATCAAAAATAAAATAAGCCAATATACAGTCATCTTTTTATATTCCTGTTTTTCAAAATGATTAAGCTCTCTGTTCTCATTTTCTATAGGACTAAATATTGACAGGCTCATTGCTGAACCAACTGTGACTATTCCTAAATTCAAATCACATTCAATTTTTGTTATTAAAAACATGCACAGAAATAGCAACACACTAGATCCTATCAGGCAAAGCCATAAATGTTTTAAATGGAATCCACCGCTAAATTTTCTCAAAATCATAAACGGAAAAATCATTACAATTCCTTTTTTTATACTTCCAAAGTAAAATCCAATCCCACCAGCAAGAAGTAAAGGAATAATTAGTAATATCCCACTACATATAGCATATTGATAGAGTTCCTTATTATTTTCTTGAATTACATCGTGTCTTATCATCCAATCAGTCACTAAATCTGTACATTTATTCATTACTTGTTTCTCCTAAACTTTTCCAGTTCTTTTGGAGCCTTTGGCTGATACAAAATCGCACAGGATGTACTGTTAGCCTCAGTTTTTAGTACAATATCTAGTATTTCTTTTATTCCCTTTGCAACTGGATTTTTTACGTTTTTCTTCATAACAATAATTCTCCTTTCTATTAAAAAATTTGTCATTGGTTTTTGTAATTCCTATCATACCCTTTTTTTAGTAATTATTCGATATCTTTTGAATGAATAGGCTAATTTCATTGAATATTGGTTAATTTAGTTTATGTCAGTGAAAAATATAATCTATCACAGAAATATATAAATATAAATTGTATTTATTTGAATGTACAACAGAATACTTCTGTATTATATTCTTCATTTTATATTTCTATCTTGTTAAGATTTATTATAGAAAGAAGGTGTTTCAAATCGAATTCTACTATGACAATATGGGTAAGCGTATTAAACTACGTCGTAAAGAATTGCACCTAAAACAAGCAGAGTTAGCTGAAAAACTTGATATATCAAACAATCATATGTCCTCTATTGAAAATGGAAGACAAAAACCAAGTTTAGATACGTTTATCCACATATGCAACTCCCTTAATGTTACACCAGACTATCTTCTCTTGGGTAATATGCATGCATATAATATACCACAGGATATTTTTGATAAATTACGTCTATGCAGTCAAGAAGATATTACACTTGCCAGAGATTTCATAGAACTGCTTGTAACAAGAAATAAGAAAAAACAAACGACAGAATCTCACATATCATTTTAACTCAACATAATTATTTAAAAGACAGATGGTATTGCTTCCAACTGTCTTTTATTTTAATAAAAATAAAAGATTTTTAAATTCCCAAATATGTATTCTTAATATTTTATAACCAAAATCATCATAATTATGTTTTTTTGTGCATATTTTTTGCATTTATCCTTTATATATGCTATAATAAAACATATTTGTTTGCAAAGGAGTAAAAAGGAAAAAATGCGTATTTTAATTTGCGATGATGATACTTTATTTTTAGAGCAATTACAAAAATATTTAAGAATATTTTTTGATACAAAACATATTAAATGTCCAGAAATTATTTCTTTTACAAGTGGAGAAAAGCTGTTAGCTGACGAAGAGACAAAAGATATTGTTTTTTTGGATATTGAAATGCCAGGGATGAATGGAATTTATGCTGGAAATGAACTTAAGAAGCAAAACAAGAACGTAATTATTTTTGTTGTAACTTCCTATTCTGAATATTTAGACGAGGCTATGCGTTTTCATGTGTTCCGTTATCTTTCAAAGCCATTGGACAAACAACGCTTTTATAGAAATCTCACCGATGCTCTCATGTATTACAATACGATGACGCAAAAAATACCGATAGAAACACGTGATAGAATTTATACCATTGCGTCTTCCTATATCATTGCAATTGAAGCACAAAGTCGTAAAGTAATTGTTCATACTACAAAGAGAGATTTTATTTCTATTCACAATATGAACTATTGGGCAGAACACCTTCCTAAGAACTGCTTTTTTCAGACACATCGAAGTTTTATTATTAATTTTGAACATGTAACAGATTTTAGTCATACTACTGTTCAAATGGTTGATAACTCACTTATCGCTTATTTGACACGCAGAAGATACAGCGCATTTAAAAACGCTTATCTTCTATATCTTGAATGTACGAGGTGAATTTATGGAACAGGCAGTAGCGTTATCTTTTAGTTTACTTATAGAAGCGATTATCCTATGGCAATATACTTCCAATTTATTTATCCCCTCTCATTCTAACGAGCAAAAACTATTTTTATTAGTTGGATTGTATACTCTTTTATTTCTTTGTTCTTTGTTTGGGATCACTTGGTTTAATATTGTGCTTTATTTTGTAACAAGCGTTATCTATATTTATACACAATTTCAGATAAATCTGTCATTGACATGTTTTCATGCTGGGATTCTAACTGCAATTATGGGACTCTCAGAACTAAGCATTTTGGGAATAATTTCCCAGTTTGCGCCAAATTTTTCAATTGATACAAAAATAGGTCTTGTCTTATATATGATATTTAGCAAAATGTTGTTTTTCGTAATTGTTTACCTGCTGTCACATTTTTTTAGAAGACGAGAATATCCCCAAGACTCCTCTCTCAATTACACAGATTTTGTATTAATTTTAATACCTATTTTTTGTATTTTCATCATGGTTACCTTTTTTATCATTGAAGAACATTGTAATTTACGTACACCAATAGATGTCATGGTTACAGTCAGCGCCGTTTTTCTTCTTCTGATTAATCTTTTAGTTTTTGTAATTAACCAATATAATTACAGAAGAAATATAGAATTTACTAATATGCAACTCCTTCTCCAAAAAGAAGCGGATTCCTCTGAATATTATAAAATGTTGCTTTCTCAAATAGAAAACCGCAACATTCTAGTCCATGACATCAAAAAACATTTGCAATCTATCAAATTACTAAACAAAAAAAAAGAATCTGATAAAATAAATGCCTATGTTTGTCAGCTTCTAGATTCTTCTGAACTAAAAGAACCTTCTCGGCTTTGCGATAATGAGATGCTAAATGCAATCCTCGGACGTTACCAAAGGCAGTGCAATAGTAAACATATCAGTTTTCAGGCAGACATTCGCAGTGGTATACTAAATGATATTTCTCCTCATGATATTACTTCTCTGTTCTGCAATCTGCTAGATAATTGTGTAGAAGCAACAGAAAACATACCCGACTCCTTTATAGAAATAACCGCAAAAAGAAAAGAAAACTCTCCATTTATTGTCATTGTTACGATAAATTCATGTAGGACTGCCCCAACATATGGAACAGATCAGCTTCCTATGTCCAATAAACGTAATGTCCGTAGACATGGATATGGGATAAAAAGTATTAAAAAAATCGCCAAACAACATGGAGGTGACCTTCAGATGTATTATGACAATGCTAGTGCTACTTTCCATACGATTCTAACACTGAAAGTATAGTTTTTACAGAAAAAACAGTGGCAAGCCGCATCACTGTTTTTTCTTTTTATTGGTGTTAGTATATAAGTATGGACAGGAAAAGTTGAACAATCTATACTATCAAGTGAAAGAGTAAAGGAGATGTTTAACATGGCTAAAAAACAAAAATCTTACACTCCGGAATTCAAGCAGCAGATCGTGGCTCTGTACAATGCCGGAGGAACCTCGTATCCAAAACTGGAGCGTGAGTATGGCGTAAATCGGAGCACAATCAGCGGATGGGTAAAACAGCTTTCCCCTATCAAAGTATCGGAGGAAGAAACGGTTACCCTTGAAGTGCTATAATATAGTTGTAACAGTAGTGGTTAATAAGATATAATAAAATCTAGAAAAGAAAGGAAGAATAAAATACTAAAGTTCGAGACAACACAAAAAATCGCTGTAGTGCCCATATTTACTGGGTTTACAGCGATTTTTTTCTTAAAACTGTCAAAGACGGGAATATAGCATATCCATATAAAAATTTCAAGTTATAATAGACTAAAATCTGCCCATTCCTTTCGCAATCTTCTCCGCTGTAATTGGAAGCTCACGAATTCTCACTTTCGTCGCATTATAGACAGCATTTGCGATGGCTGGAGACGGCGTATTAATTACAACTTCTCCGATGGACTTTGCGCCAAATGGTCCTGTCGGCTCATAGCTGCTCTCAAGCTCCACTCGGATTGTCCCCACATCAAGTCTTGTCGGAATTTTGTACTGCATAAATGAGTTTGTCAAAATCTGCCCCTTTGCATTATAAATAACATCCTCATAGAGTGCCATACCGATTCCCTGTCCGAGTCCTCCCTCTGTCTGTACCTTAACTAAGGCTGGATTTAGAGGTGTTCCGCAGTCTACAACTCCTACATAATCGATTAACTCAATTGCTCCTGTCTCCATATCAATTTCTACTTCCGCCATGCCGACCATAAATGGAGGTGGTGAGACCGGCTGGCTATTCGACTCTGTAACCTCCAATGCATTATTGGAAAAGCACATCGATTTATTAGCCAAATCTCTCATCGAAATATATTTCTCCGGAGCATTTGCCACATAGACTTCCTTTCCGTCAAACTCTAATTCTTTATCGGATACTTCAAGGAATCGAGAAGCTTCTTTTAAAATTCTCTTTTTCAGACTCTCACACGCTTTTATTGTAGCTCCGCCTGTGACATACGCTGTACTAGAAGCGTATGAGCCACTGTCATAAGGCGAACTATCTGTATCTACGCCAAATACTGCAATATCATCAATATCACATCCAAGACAGTCCGCTGCAATCTGGGCAAGTGTCGTGTCACATCCTGTTCCCATATCGGCAGCACCGATGGACATCGTATAAAATCCGTCGTCATTTACTTTTAAGGTGACAGAGCCGACATCCACGTTGGAAATACCAGAGCCTTGCATGGACATTGCCACGCCGACTCCTCGCACCTTGCCATTCCCCATATTGCGGCATGGATATTTCTCATCCCAGTTCATCATCTCTTTCGCCCTCGCCATGCAGCGGTCCAGAGCACAGCTTCTTAAATGCTCATTATAGTAGGCAGGCATAATTTGTCCCTCGCATACCATATTCATTTCTCGAATTTTTACTGGGTCTATCTTTAATTTATGAGCAAGCTCATCGACGGCAGACTCCAGAGCAAAAATCCCCTGTGTTGCACCATATCCGCGGTAAGCTCCGGCAGACATCATATTAGAATAAACAACATCATAGTGAAAGCGAAAAGCCTCGGTCTTTCCATAAAGTGGAATTGACTTATGACCAGATAAACCAACGGTAGTAGGACCATGCTCTCCGTAAGCTCCCGTATTCGACAATGTATACAAATCGATGGCACGAATAAATCCGTCCTTATTCGCACCGACACGCACTGTCACTTCCATCTCATGTCTCGGAGAAGACGCAATCTGAGTCTCATAGCGAGAAAAAATAAGCTTCGATGGCTTTCCTGTCATCCATGTCACAAAGGCTGGATACACTTCACAGACAGCAGTCTGCTTTGCACCAAAACCGCCTCCGATACGAGGCTTGATAACACGAATTTTTGATTTTGGAATTCCAAGGGCATTTGACAAAATTCGGCGTACATGGAAAGCGATTTGGGTGGAACCAACTACATTTAATCTACTATATACATCCAGGTAACAGTAAGTGCGAAATGTCTCCATCATCGCCTGCTGATTTGCCTTTGTGTGGTAAGTCTCCTCCACCACAACATCACAGTCTGCAAGTACTGCCTCCACATCCCCCTCGCCCATATCATCACGAGCGCAGAGGTTTCTCTTATTATCTGCACCAACTGGACAATGTGCAACCCAGTTATCTTCTGGATGTACTAAAATCGGATTATCCTTTGATTTTCTAAAATCCAAAATCGGCTCTAATACTTCATACTCCACCTTAATCATTTTAAGAGCTCTATCCACGGCCTCCTCTGTCTGTCCTGCTACAATGGCGACAGGGTCTCCGACAAAACGAAGAAGTGGGTCTAAAATCAATCTATCATATGGACTGGGTTCTGGATAAGTTTGTCCAGCCTGCGTATAGCGTTTCTGCGGAACATCCTCATAAGTAAAAATTGCCTCAATGCCAGGTACTTTCATCGCGATATCTTTCTTAATAGACAATATTTTCGCATGAGCGTGAGGACTTCTAAGTAACTTGACAGTCAAGCAATCCTTTGGGGCAAGATCATCCACAAAAACAGGCTTTCCTGTAACTAATGCTTTATAATCTTTTTTCTTCACTGCAGAATTTACATAAGCCATTTTATAGATCCCCCTTTTCTTTCTTGTATGCAATAAAGTTCTCAATTGCTCGAAGCTGTGACATATATCCTGTACAGCGACATAAATTTCCAGATAAATATTCCTTTATCTCATCTAATGTAGGATTTTTTAATTCTCTCACCATCGCTAGTACATTCATAATAAAGCCAGGACTGCAAAAACCACATTGTTCTCCGCCCTGCTCTGCTAAAAATTCGCCAAACTCCTCTGCATCTTTTTGCAGTCCTTCTAGCGTTGTCACTTTTTTCCCCGCCACACGAGCAGCTGGAATACAGCAAGAAAGCATCGGTTTTTCATCTACCCACACAGTACAAAGTCCACAGTTCGTTGTCTCGCATCCACATTTTACACTATAACATCCTTTCTCTCTTAAATAATCGAGAAGCATTGTATCAGGAGCAACCTCGTCTTGTACCTTTTTTTCATTTAACCAGAATGTCAATTTCATCTTATTTCCCCTCCATCTCTAAAATTTCCTGACATGCTCTCTTTACTAGAACTTTGGTAATATATTCACGGTACTTTGCAGTTCCTCTCATATTTGTTCCAAAATCAAGATTTTGGGCGACATATTCTGCAAACTTTTGACAGACTTCCTCCGACACAGTTGTCTTCATAATTCCTTCCTCGTCTACGACAAGCTTCGCCTGCTTTGGTCTTGCTCCCACAGAGGCAACCATCGCTCCATTTTTTCTCGCCACACAACAGGCAATGACAGGAAAATCCGTTGCCGTATTTCTCTGAGAAAGATATATCATTGGTTCTTTTATCTTTTTCACAATAATATGTGTCAAAATATCGTTATCTTTTTGCATAGTCATAAAATTTTCTAACGATACTCTGCCTGCATGATATAATCTTACTTCTGTATGCATCGCCAAAAAACAAGTACAAAGATCGGAGAAACCAAATCTTCCAAAAATACTTCCTCCTAGCGTTGCACAATTTCTAAACTGCGTTCCCACAATATGACGCACAGATTCTCTCACGGCACCTTTTGTCAAATCATTTAATCCTTTATGATATTCCAATTGACGAAGAGTTACCATCGCTCCAATCATATATTCTTCCTCTGTCTCTTCAATCTCATCAAGTCCAAGTCTTGATAAATCAATTGCTGTCTGAACATTCACATGACTCATCCGAATCCATCCACAACCTGCGAGAATTCTTGCAGATTTCTTTTGATTTAACTCGTAAGCCTCCTCAATCGTCTCGGGTATTACGTAATTCTTTATTTTTAGCACTTTTTTCCTCCATTAAGTTCGCATTATTATTTACTTGGCTACTCTAAGCTACTTGGCTCTCCCATATATTAAATAATTACATAAATTTTATATAACTGCAAGTAAAAATGCCCAAAATCGTTATACTAAAGAATTATAACGATTTACTAAAAAAAGTCCCCCTCATCACAATGATTTTATGATGAGGGGGACTATATTATTAATAGGATATATTGGGGGGCTAATACTATTTACTCGCTTTTACTCTTCTACTCTTTTTCTGAGAATTCCAAGTAATGCCATTGTAATGACAGAGCCGATTACAAGTGCTGCGATATATCCAAGCTTATTTGTAATAACTGCGATAACCCAAAGACCACCGTGTGGTGCCATAAGCTCGCATCCAAACATCATGGATAATGCTCCAGCTACAGCAGAACCGATCATACAAGAAGGAATTACATGAAGAGGATCTGCCGCTGCAAATGGGATGGCTCCCTCTGTGATAAAGGAAAGTCCCATAATCACATTGACTGGAGCTGCTTCTCTGTCAGCTTTAGAAAATTTATTTTTAAATACTAAGGAACCAAGTGCAATACCGATAGGAGGTGTCATACCACCAATCATAACTGCTGCCATAATATCATAATTTTGAGACGCAATCGCTGCTGTACCGAATACATAAGCTGCCTTATTGAAAGGACCACCCATATCTGTTGCCATCATGGCACCGAGTACTGCACCGAGTACTAATTTACTGCTTCCATTTAAAGATGCTAAGAAATTATTTAATCCTGTATTAATCATTGCAATAAATGGATTTACTGCACACATAATAACACCAATTAATAAAATACCAGCCACTGGATAGATAAGCATTGGCTTAATTCCTTCTAGACTTGGAGGCAAAATCTTATCTGCCAATTTTTTTATTCCAAGTACTAAATAACCTGCCGCAAAACCAGCGAATAATGCACCTAAAAATCCTGGGCTTACACCACCTGCTGGATTTGCAAAGGTCATACCAGAGGAAGCAAGTGCTCCACCGACAAAACCAACTGCAAGACCTGGTCTATCTGCAATACTCATAGCAATAAATCCTGCCAAAATTGGAAGCATAAATCCAAATGCTTTGTCACCAACTGTCTTAAAAAAAGCAGCTATTGGTGTATTCATACCAAAATTACTTGGATCAATAGAATAATCATCTAACATAAATGCGATCGCGATTAAAATACCACCGCCGATAACAAATGGAAGCATATGGGAAATACCATTCATTAAGTTTTTATAAATTTTTCTTCCGATACTCTCATCATCACCGCTATCTGCATTACTCGTATCTCCTGTATGGTGATAAATAGGAGCCTCTCCGTTAATTACTTTATGAATTAATTCCTCTGGTTTGTGAATGCCATCTGCTACTTTTACCTGGAGCACTGGCTTTCCGTCAAAACGAGCCATCTCCACCTTTTTATCAGCTGCGATAATAATACCGTCACAAACTGCAATTTCCTCTTTTGTAAGCACATTTTTTGCTCCGCCAGAGCCGTTTGTCTCTGCTTTTAATAGATATCCTGTTTTTTCTCCCATCTTTTCAAGAGATTCTGCTGCCATAAATGTATGGGCAATACCTGTTGGACAAGCTGTTACCGCCAAGACACGATATTTTGCGCTGTTTCCTGTATTTTTAGCAGGAGCTGAAGTTTTTTCCTCTTTCACATCAGCTGCCTCTGGAAATTTTTCCATTTCTTTCTCATCAATAATTTTTAAATATTCATCTTTATCCTTTGCATTTAATAATCTTTCTCTAAAAGCATCATCCATCAAAATAACAGATAATCTGGATAATACTTCCAAATGAATATCAGAACCTGTCGCTGGTGCTGCAATCATGAAAAATAAATTAGATGGCTCTCCGTCTAATGCATCACAGTCAACACCTGATGGAACTGTCACAGATGCAAGACCTGGTTTTGTCACTGCTGCATTTTTGGAATGTGGAATACAAATACCTGCTCCAATCGCTGTTGGACTTTGTGCCTCTCTCTCGTAAATTCCTTTTTTGTATTCTTCTTTGTCGGATAGATTTCCTGACGCCGCCATCAGATTAATTAGTTTTTCATAGGTCTCATCCTTCGTCTTAGTCGTCACACGAAGTTCAATACTATCCTTGCTCAATAAATCTGTAATCTTCATTGATTATTCCTCCCATAATTCTACTTTTCCCTAAATAGTTATTAGTATTTCGTGATTACCTCTCTATTATGCGATTATTATAAAAAAAAATCTTTTTTTTAGCTATTACTTTTTGTCACAACCTCATTCTAATAATTGTCACAGAAATGTAATGATTATATGACAAATGTCATATAACAAAAATAGACCTTATATGATATTTATCATACAAGATCTACTTTTACGATATTTAGTTATTTTCAATTGCCCTCAATATTTTTTCCACATTCCTTCTTCCGTTCTTCATTCCAAAATTAATAATCGTTGCTGCAAGTACTCCTATCACTATAATTATAATTCCAAAAACAAACACAAATTTTTGTTCTCCCCTAAATCCGTAATAAGTAATAGCGACTCCCATTGTCGAAATAGCAATTGCTATATAAAGCCATTTTTGAATTATTTTTAACGCATTATTCTGAAGGGTGGCTTCTTTCAGTAATGCTTCTTTGCTCATCTGATTTCGTTCTTTCATACAATATCTCCTTGCCTCATTCTTATTAATCTCTTTTTTCCTCACTTTGCTATCAATAGCAAATCTTTCTATACTATTTATCTATATGCTGAAAAAATATTAAAAAATAACTATATGATTCTTTTTCGATTCTATTTTTATAGGGATAATTTTGGATGATAAAGAGGAAAATCACCCAAAATTAATTCTTTTATGGTTAAGGAATATTCTTTTCTTTTAAAATTATACGGCAAAAATTTAAAATTAGTAAGCTAATCCTGGGTCAAAGAAGCCTAATACGACTCCAACTAAAGCAATAATTACCAAAATAAGCATAACTTTTGTTGGAGATATTTTTTTCTTACTCATTAACCACCAACAGAAAATTACTGTGACTGCAGATAAAAGTTTTGGAAAAATTCCATCTAAAGTTTTCTGCAAATCAACAATAACTCCTCCTTCTTCATTTAACATTTGGAAGGAAGTAGATACATTAATCCATGAAGCTGCAACTGCACCGATTACAACTGTACCAAGCATTACGACTGCTTCACGAATTGCATTTGCCTGTTCACCAACTAGAAATTCTACAGCTTTACCACCAAGCTCATAGCCTTTATAATATAAAAATCTCATTCCTAATGTAATAATTAAATTCCAAGCTATAATATAAAAGATTGCTCCAAGTGGTGATCCGCCTCCTGATAAACCGAGTGCAATACCTAATAAAATAGGAATTAATGTACCTACAATCAGGGAGTCACCGATTCCTGCCACTGGTCCCATAAGACCTGCACGAATACCATTGATCATTTCTCCATCGCCAGTTCCGTTCGCTCTTGCTTCCTCTAAACCAGCTGTAATACCGACAATAATTGTACCAAGCTGTGGCTCTGTATTAAAAAATGCTGTATAAGTCTGCATCGCTTCTTTCTTTTGCTCTTCCGTATCATATAACTCTTCTACTAAAGGAAGCATCGCACATAAATATCCAAAGGTCTGCATATGCTCCTGTGAGAAACAAGTAAGATGACCGTAATACCAATTCCGAAAAGATTTACTCAGAGCTTTTTTCGATAATTTCTTTTCCGCCATATTAGATTTCCTCCTCATCGTCATCGTCTAGCATATCTCCAGCCGCTGCAACTGGTTTTCTAATTTGGAGCATTTTAATATTATAAAAAATAATCGCAAAAAATCCACCTACAATTGCTGCTCCAATTAGGTTTACACCCATACAAGCTGCTAAAGTAAAACCAAAGAAAAATGTTAATAAATCTGTTGCTTTTGTCACAACTTGTTTTAATAAAATTGCAACACCAACTGCTGGAAGAAGACTTCCTACTGTGAATAATGTTTTCATTGCAATTCCATCCATTGGGAGATAATTTTTAATAACGTCTACCATATTAGATCCCATTTTTGTAATAATAAAAGTAGGAATAAAACTGCAAAGGAAATGAGAAATCCATGGCAATCCCATATCAACTAAATAAAGTTTCTTGAAATCACCTTTTTCTACTGCTTTCCATCCCATATGCTGCCAAACAAGGTTAATTGTAGCTGTTCCATAAAATAAAACTGTTCCCAATGTACCTACTGCTGAACCGAGTGCAGTTGCCATCTGTGCCGCCTGTGCAGAACCTGGATCTAATCCTAATCCTTTAATTGCTACAATAGATAATGGAATACCAATATAACTGATTGCACGTACATCTGCGGATACTGTTCCACCTGGTGTAACAAGTGCAATATATACAATCTGAATTGCTGCTCCCACTATAATACCGGTCTGGATATCTCCCATAATCACTCCCACAACAAGTCCCGCAACAAGCGGACGACCTAATGTGTAGTTTCCAATTACAGTTCCACCCATACCTGGCATACTGGCAAGACATGCAAATAGACCAAATAATATTGCTTGAATTACGCTAATTTCCATCTGTCTTTCTCCTATTCTGTTGTATTATTTTTTGCACAATTTTTTAAAATCCAAACTGTCCTCTAAATTTAGGCCATGTTCCAATAGATTCTTCTTTTAATAATGCAAACTCTACTTCATACCCTGCTTTTGTCATATCTTCAATTGCCTGAGCTTCTTCTTGTGTGATAGACTGGTTATTTCCTAATTTCGTTGCTCCTGGTCTATCATTGCAAGGTCCAATAATTACTTTATCAATCCCCGCCTTAAATCCCTGGTCTACAAGAATTTTTTTCATGTCTACAGGATTTTTTGTAATTAGAAAATATCTATCTTTACTATCTAATACTTTCTGGCATTTTGCCTGAAACTGCTCCATTGTCCAAACAAAAGTTTTCTTTCCACTCGCACTCTTATACGCTGCTTTCAAAACCGGATTGCTTGCTGCTGCATCATTTACTGCAATTAAACCGTCACATGGATACTCAAGTGCCCATCTTGTACATGTTTGTCCGTGAATCATACGATCGTCTACTCTTATAAAGGAAACTGACATAATTTTACCCTCCTAATTTCTTAAATATCATCCTCGTCTGCTTTTGTCTCTAATACAAACTCTTTCACTGTCTGTCTTGCCTCTGTTATAATTGAAGAAATGATCATATCTAACTCCATTTCCCCATCATCTTTTAGCAAAACTCCGTTAAGCGCCATCGGTAAATTCATTCCTCCTAGCACCCTTGTCTTATCAAGAAGATTATTCTCGCCTAATACATTCATCGCCATTGTAAGAGGAGAGCCCCCGATAATATCTCCCATCAATATTACCTCATCTTCTGATGTAATACGATCAGTTAATTTTTTAAAGTTCTCAGAAAATACATCTCCGCTCATGCCATTTTCTAAGCTCGTGCTCAAGATATCTTCTCTCTCTCTTCCAGCTAGCATAGTCAACGCATTATGTAATCCAGGAGCAAACGTTCCATGACTGACTAAAACTAAATATCTCATATTTTTTCTCCTTTCGTTGTTATTTTTATGTATTTATTATAAAAAATCTCTTTATTTTCAACAATTGTCTTCTGTCATTATCTCTAGAAGCCTTTTGTCATGAAAAATATATTTTTTATTACAATTGTCATAACAATATTTACTCAATTTTCACAATAAAAAATAGACCCAAGCTTTTTTACTTGAGTCTATTTATTAATTATTTAGTTCATTATTAATATTTCTTTGTAATATAATTAATGAAGTATCTTTATTCTTACTTTCTTGTAGAATTTCTCTAATTCCATCATTAAGTTTTGCATTTATAATATCCATTTTTTTGTAATTCACTTGAGCCTTCGCATTTTCCATAATATTACTAATCATTTTTACATTTATTTGACTATTATCTCTCGTATCCACATTTAATAATTCCATTGCCTCTTCTGAATTCGTAACATCTTTTCTTACCGAGGCTCCCGCCTGATATTTAAAAATTTCCATCTGAATTTCTTCATCATAAGTAAACGTTTTTAAAAGTCTCCATGATAAGTCTTTTTTCTTTGTTCTTGCATTAATTCCCATTAAAACAGTTTGAAGTTCTGATACGTTCTCACCGCTTGGACCTTTTGGAAGTGTGATACAGTCCCAGTCAAAATTAGAATATTTTTTGATACTCCAAGGATATGGTTTATATGCGCGATAATCAGATAAAAGTACCGTCTTAAATGCTACATTTCCCATATCAAAATCACTTGCTGTCACCTGATATCCCTTATTTAAATCTGATAGTTTCTGTAAAAAAGAAACTGCTTGTAAAACTTCTTTACTGTTCAATTGACATTTTGTCCCAGATTCATTAAATAATTGTATATTATTCGTTAAAAATGCCTCCTGCCAAGTATAATTATACACACCAAACTGATCTAGTGATCCATTTCCATCTATATCCTTTGTAACCTTTTTACAGATACTATAGAAATCATCCCATGTCCAATTTTCCTCGGGCACAGAAATTCCATTTTCTTTCAATAATGTCTTATTTACAAACATCATATTCGGAACACACTCAAATGGAAGCGCATACTGTATCCCTTGCATTTTTCCAAAATCATAGGCAGCATTATAAAAATTTTTTTCTTTAAATTCTTTATCACTCTTTATTAGATGGCTTAAATCCATCAACGCACCTATAGAAGAAAATGTAGTAAAATCATCCGATAAAATAAAAAATACATCTGGTGCATCTCCTCTTACAAGCGCAGAAGAAAGCCATTCTGAGTATTCACTACTTAAAATTCCGCTTTTATATTCTACCTTTACCCCTTTATTTCCCCTCTCAAACTTATCAATCGCATCTTCTATCAATTGATAAGAAGAGCTATTCGGCACATTCCAAGCATTTCCTACAAAAACTCCTAGAGTAATCGTCTCTTGTCTATGTGTATAATAATAGATCCCACTTATCAATAGGATAGCTATAATAATTCCCCCAAATATGAGCAAATATATTTTCTTTTTTATCTTTTCTATCATTTTGATACTCTCATTCCTCTATCTCTTTATTGAGTGCCCCTGTCTGTACCGCCCAGATTGCCAGCTGAGTTCTATCTCTAAGTCCAAGCTTTCTCAAAATAGAACTTAAATAATTCCGAACAGAGCCCTCTGAAAGACAAAGCTTAGCCGCAATTTCCTTATTTGAGAAGCCTCTTCCAATTTGTTTGATTACCTTCCACTCGGAATTAGAAATTGTTTTTGTCAAATCATCCTCCACCGCAATAGCAAAATTACTCTGCGCCATCTGAGAGAAAAACTTTAATACTTTTGAAGCGATATCTGGATTGATCATTGCATTTCCTTTATAAACCTTATAAATAGCATCTTTTAACTCATCCATCGAAATTCCCTTCAATAAGTATCCACTCGCTCCATATTTTAACGCACTAAAAACGTACTCGTCATCATCAAATGTTGTCAAAATAATAATTTTAATATTAGGATAGTTTTCTTTTAAAATTTTTGTACATTGCACTCCATCCATCTCTGGCATTCGAATATCCATCAAAATAATATCTGGCTTTTCTCTTCTTACCGCTCTTATTACTTCTTTTCCATTTTCTACAGCATCTGTAACTTGAAAATCATTTTGTGCATTTAATACAATCTCCAAGCTCTGACGAATTAAATTTTGATCATCCGCTATTAAAATCTTAATCATAATTCTCCCCCCCATCGGATTGGTATCTTAGCTTTTACAGTAAATCCACAACTTCCATCATATTCTATCTCTCCCTTTAAAAGTGCGATTCTCTCCTGCATATGATGAAGTCCAAAACCTGTTTTTATCTCTGTAGCTCCTATTCCGTCATCTTTAATTATAATACTAACAATACTGTATTCTCTTTCCATTGTGATAGTAATATTTTGAGCTTTTCCGTGACGAATTGCATTTGTAACACTTTCCTGGATAATTCGGTAAATCACATCCTCCTCATCTTCACTAAATTTTAACGTTTTTATATGATTGGACAAAATAATATTGGCATTTGTAGTGAATTTCATCTCATCAATCATTTTTAAAATTGCACCAAGCAATCCTCCTTGCTCTAATACATCTGGTCTTAAAGCATTTACAGACCGCCTTACTTCTTTCATTCCCTGTCTAGCAACATCACTTATTACTTCAAGCTGTTGCTTTGTCATATCAGGTGCAATTGAAATCATAGCAATACAGGCATCTATTCCCGCAATAATTCCTGTTAATGTATGACCGAGTGTATCATGAATCTCTCTTGCTAAACGGTTTCTCTCTTTTGTCTGAGTCATAAGGACAGTTTCTTTTGCATAATTTTCCAATTCCTCATTGGCATTTTGCAGCTTTTCATTCATATCACATAATGTCTCATTTAATAATTGAATATGTTCTCTCTCAAAAATTTCTTCTCGAAGAAGTAAAATAACATATATAATAAATAAAATATAATTGAGGGAAGTTAGCATATTTTTTGCGACAAGAATTCCATTTTGTATGCTACTTTGATAATAGGTCAAGTATTCCTCAAAAGAAATCATATGTAAAAGATTTCCACATACATTATAATCTAATATCAAAAATAAGATAACCGCTAATACTATCGCGGCTATTTTTGACTCATTTTCCTTCAATTCAGTAATCAAAGCTACCACAACCAAGAGAACGATTCCATTATAACTAAAATTGATATGATAAATAATAATCCCCGTAAGTATTAATTCTACCAAAACAATACTTGCAATCTGTTCTTGTATATATATTTTTGTTTTTAGCTTCATAACAAAAAATAAAATGCCGCAGCAAATAAGAGTAACTATTGGAATTCTCTCGGGAATAGAGGGAAGCGCACTAAATTGCTCCAAAAAGCCTCTTGCATTATATGAATTTGCTATTTTTATCGTAGTTATATAAAGTATCATTGAGATAGAGAGTAATATAATTAAATTTAAATATTTCATCATAAAAAACACGGTCTCTCTTGTTTTTACCCAATCCATTTTTTCCTTCCTCTATATCTTTTTCTTATATTAATTCTCGCTATTGCCATCCATCCACACCATATTCCATTACATTATCCTTATTAATGAGAACTACAGGAACTATTACATTTTTTTCATACTCTTTTCCATTTAATATATAGTATAACTGCTCCACCGCAATTTGTCCAATTTTAGTTGGAAATTGAGCTGAAGTTGCCAACATAATTTCTTCCTTGATCATAGACTTTGCCTCTGGCGCTCCATCTACTCCAAGAACATCTACTTGTTCTAATATTTCATTTTCTTCTAATGCAGCCATTGCCCCAAGAGCACTTGGGTCATTCAAAGTAAATACTGTATCAAACTCGATTCCTTCCTCTATTACTTTTTGCATTGCTGGCATTGCGTATTCCAATTGACCTTTACACTGTTCTCGAGCCACAATTGTATAGTTGGAATTTTGCTCCAATGTATCAATGAATCCATCGATCCTATCTACACCAGATTTTGTTGTAGAATGTTCTAGTAAAACAATATTAGCTTTTTTCTTTTGTTTCATTAAATATTCTGCACATTGCACACCAGCTTCATAATTATCAGACACAACGCTACAGTCGACTAAATCTTCATCATAAAGTCCTGTATCTACATTAATAATTTTAATTCCCTTTTCTTTTGCCTTCTGAATTGCTGGAAGAATTGCTTTATAATCCACTGGTGCGACAAAAATTGCCTCGACTCCCTCTGCAATCAAATCATAAATTTGTTCTGTCTGCCGCTCGGCATTTAACTCTGGGTCTCTTGTAATAAGATAATCTCCATTTGCCTCTACCACCGCCCTAATTTCGTCATTTACAACACTATAAAATGGATTATTCATTGTCATATACGAAGCACCAAATTTATGAGCTTTTTCTCTCTGTGCTATACTAAAATCTTGAACACCAAATAAAAAGAAAAAAACACATAATATAAGTGCAATTCCACCCAAACATAAAATAATTTTTCCAATATAAATATATTTATTTATCACTACCATTTCTTTTTATTTCCTCATTCTCTTCTCTATAAAAGTATCCTATTATAGTTTTTATTTTATGTCAATTTAGTTTCTCTTTATTTTTTTCACCCTTATTATAAAAAATTATATAATTTTCACCAATTATCTTTTGTCATTAAAAAAAACAGATAAAACATGACAAATGTCATATTTTATCTGCTCTTTTCTCTAATCATCATCATCCTTTTTCTGATTTACCATCGGAATTGTCAAATCATCCGTGCTAATCTCATATCCCCTTTGTACCTTCTTAATCAGCGACTGAATAATATCTGTCGTCTTATCAGACGGAACAACTGCTGGAACAGAACGCTCAGAAGAATAATACGTATACTTTCTAGTATTAAGTCCATTGGCAATTACATAACCTATATCCCATTTATTCTCCTTATTAAAGGAAAGCTGCTCCCGAATTAACATTTTCAACTGTTCTTCACTTAAGTTTGTCTCAAAATTTTTCTCAATGGAATCCAATACAGAGGAATAATGAAGTAAAATCCAAGGAGATAATATTTTCTTAAAAATCCCCTCTATTACATACTGCTGATTTCGACTCCTTTGTACCTCTCCATTTTCAACATTATCTATCTCTTTCCAGTACGCCAAAGCCTCCTCACCATCCATATGATTGATTCCTTTTCTAAAATAATATCGCTCATCTGATGTTCCAAAGGAATAATCAGATTTTACTGCAATTGCACCAAAATTATCGATAATATTAGAAATTCCATTTAAATTAAATTTTACAAAATAATTGATGTGAGTATTATAAAGCTCCTCCACTGCCTCTGCTAAATAATCCAAACTTACCGCACTTGCTATTCCAAGTAAATCTGATTCATCCCCAGTCTGATTGCCAAGAGACACATAATACTGATCTGGTATCGTCACTGCAAGCATCTGTCTCGTCTGCGGATGTGCTGTTATTAGCATATGCGTTGCACTCATCGTATTAGTCGTAATTTTCTCTTCTTCCTCTATTCCAACTAATAATATATTAAAAAAAGTTTCAGCAATATCAGCTTCTTTTTTAGACTCAATCTCATAGTTCAACGTTACTGTTCCAATCACTTTTGTATTTTTCTCAAAAGATTTATAAATCTTGCTAATTAACGGACGAATTCCCTCATTGAGAAGAATGGCATCCACTTTTTCATTATATAATGCTCCAATCTGATCTTCAAAGCCAGAATATTTCTTTACTTGAATGGATTGCCCATATTCTTCTTTTAAAATGTCTCGAGCCTTTTTAAATAACTTAGAATCTATTTTTTCTTGAATTCCAAATTTATAATCCTTTACATCTGAGACATTTTTTGCATCATCATCTGCTCGAACAATAATCGACATCTTTACTTGCTGCTTATTCGCATTAGTAACTGCTTTTATAACATTATCTGTATTTTTTATCTCAACTATTAAAAAAAGAAGGATAGGACATAAAATAATCGCTAGTATCATTCCCTTTTTGCACATATATTCTGTAAATTGTGTCAGTGATACAATAAAGGCAATTAAACAAAATATAATTCCAAAAAGTACAATAAGTTGAATTGGAATAATTCCAAGTTGCACTACAGATACAATACAAGATATTAACAAGATCCAGAGCAAACTGGAAAGTATAATACCTGGTATATGTATATAAAACTGTATTTTTTTAACATCCCCTAATTGCTTGCTTCCCTCTTGTTTGCTCTTTTTCAACTGCATATTTATAGTGACACCCCACTCCTGGTTTATATTTTTGGGCTATGCTAATCCCTCTGCTTTAATTACATTAATCACGGCATCCACATGTTGTTTGCAGATTTCATCCGTCTTAGCCTCCACCATAACACGGATAAGCGGCTCTGTTCCACTTGGTCTTACTAGAATTCTTCCATCCTCTCCTAATTCCTTCTCCACCTGTGCAATAGAAGCTGCCACCGCCTCGTTATCTAATACACTCTGTTTATCCTTTACACTCACATTTACTAAAAGCTGTGGGAAAATCTCCACTTTTCCAGCCAACTGTGCGAGTGGTGTTTTTGTCTCAATTACTGCCTCCATTAACATAAGAGAAGTTAAAATTCCATCTCCCGTCTCTGCATACTGACTAAAAATAATATGACCAGACTGTTCTCCGCCGAGACAATATCCATTTTGATTCATATTTTCATGAACATATTTATCGCCGACAGCTGTTTTTTCATAGCGAATTCCAATCTTATCAAATGCCTTATAAAGTCCAATATTAGACATAACTGTCGTGACAACAGTATCGTTCTCAAGTTTTCCCTGCTCCTTCATAAAGCGACCGCAAACGTATAAAATTAAATCTCCATTTACGATATTTCCTTCACCGTCTACGGCAATACAACGGTCTGCATCCCCATCATAGGCAAAACCGATATCCAATCCTCTTTCTTTTACAAATGCCTGTAATTTTTCAATATGTGTAGAGCCACAATCTGTATTAATATTAATGCCATCTGGCTCATTATTGATGACATAAGTCTTAGCTCCCAATGCATTAAATACTGATTTCGCAATAGTAAATGCACTTCCGTTAGAACAATCTAATCCAACTCTAAAATTCTTAAAAGAACGTGTTGCAATGGAAATTAAGTATCCAATATAACGATTTCTTCCAGCAGAATAATCAATTGCACAGCCAATTTTATCTTCTATCATAAGAGGTACTTCTTCTTCAAATTCTCCGTCAATATATGACTCTATTTTTGCCTCTACCTCGGCCTCCATCTTCTGTCCAAGTCCGTTTAAAATTTTAATTCCATTATCATAATAAGGATTATGACTTGCAGAAATCATAATGCCACAATCAAACTCCTCTGTTCTCACCACATAGGATACACTAGGAGTCGTCGTTACATGTAATAGATATGCATCCGCCCCAGATGCTGTGAGCCCTGCTACCAAAGCGTACTCAAACATATAGCTACTTCTTCTCGTATCTTTTCCAATGACGATTCTTGCCTTATGTCCCTCTTTTCCATAGTACCATCCGAGAAAACGTCCCACTTTAAAAGCGTGCTCCACTGTTAGTATTTCATTTGCTTTCCCTCTAAAACCATCTGTTCCAAAATATTTTCCCATAATTATTTACCTCGAGTTCTTCAGATTAAATTCTATATCTGCGAAACAATTTCGCAGATTCTCATAAGTTATCTTACTCTATTTTCACTGAAAACACAACATTGTTTTTACAAAAATCTTCTTTGCCTTCTATATTATTATATGATATGATGGATTTATATGTAAAAAATACTCATATAAACTTTTATTTATAGTGGTATCTGCAAAGCAAGCAGATATACAAATTTAGAAAGGAATATGGACAAATACTTATTTGTCTCTTTAGGTAAATCATTATGAATGATAAAGTAGTAAAAAGAAAAAGCCCTCTCGACTCTATTTTGGCCTTTTATCAAAAAAATGAGTTTACAGCCTGTCTTTGCTATTTCACGGCTTACACTATAATGTTTTGTTTTATCTGTCTAGTGGCATTCCAATCTTTTTATAAAAATGGATTATCCTTTCTCTGGAATCCTGATGGATTGACACAACATTATAACTCTCTCGCTTACTTTGGGGAATATTTAAGGACAATTATAGGAAATTTTAGACTAACTGGACATTTCGAGCTTCCTATGTGGAATTTTAATATCGGATACGGTTCAGATATTATCACAACTCTTCATTATTATGTTATTGGAGACCCACTTTGTCTGCTTTCTGTTTTTGTGAAACGACAAAATACGGAAACTCTGTATAATTTTTTAGTCTTATTCCGGTTATACTTAGTTGGTATTTCTTTTTCCATTTTTGGAATTAAAATAAAAGAAAATAAATTTGGAGTTTTTCTCGGTACTTTAACCTATACTTTTTGTATGTATGCCTTATATACATGTGTAAAACATCCATATTTTATAAATCCAATGATTTATTTTCCACTCTTAATTCTCGGAATTGAAAAAATTTTGCGTAAAGAAAAGCCATATTTATTTATTTTTATGACGTTTATCTCAGCTACTAGCAATTTTTATTTTTTCTATATGCTAAGTATTTTGATTTTCCTTTATACTATAATTCGTTTCTTTCATAAATTTAAAAAGAAACGTCTAAAAATGTTAGCTTACTATTTAAGTCATTTTATAGTGTACTACTTAATTGGAGTTGCCATGTCAGCTTTTATATTTTTACCTATTGTCATCGCTTTCCTCTCCTCAAGTCGTATCACTACAGAATATAATATCACCCTTTTATATCCACTCACCTACTATGAGAACTTGCTGCCAGGAATTATCTCTGATACATCTGCAGGCTATTTCACATTTATTAGTCTATCAGCTGTGGCATTTGTCTCCCTTCTTCTTATATTTTTTCAGCGAAAAAAATACACACAGCTTAAAATAGGAATTTTAATTTTTACAATCTTTTTAATTTTTCCATTTTTTGGACATATATTTAACGGATTTTCCTATGTATCAAATCGCTGGGTATGGGGGATTTCTTTCGTCATAGGAATTATGGTTATAAAAATGACGCCGTATCTTCTAAATCCTAGATTACGTTATATTGCTATCATTGCTTTTATAACACTTATTTATTTTTTATCTTGCTGCCTTATCAAGAATAGCAGACAAAATACAGCTCTTCTTTCGTTTGCCGTACTAGCATTTTTTCTTATTTTGCTTGGAATGGGTGCAATTTTTCAAAAAGCAAATATTTTTTCTAAACGAAAGATTTCGCTCTACTTACACAGTGGACTGATTTTATTTTGCCTAATTAGTATTTTCTCAAACGCTCTATATCGATACTCGACTTTTGAGAAAAGTTATATATCAGAATTTATTCCTTCTGGCGAGGGGCTCTCTATTTTAACTGATACAGTTACTCCAGCTATGAATAAAATTGAGGATGCCTCTTTTTATCGGTACGAAGATTATATGGGAAAAGAACAAAATATTTACTTGAATTCTGCTCTTTTAAGCAAGCTTAATAGTACAAACTATTATTTCAGCCTTGAAAATGGAAATATTTCTAATTTTCTTATGGAAAACTCATTAGACCTTCGCACCTACCAAAAATACTACGGACTTGATAATCGCATGATGCTTCAAGCTCTCGCATGCGTGAAATATGCAATAATCAAAAGAGGAGACGAGGCTACTCTTTCTTCTGGATTTAATAAATTAGTTTCCTCGTATACAACCGAGGATGGTATAACTTATGATGCCTATCAAAATGAGAATGCTCTTCCCCTTGGCTATACCTATTCTTCCTATATTACTAAGGATAGATATAGTGAATTGACGGACTTAGAAAAACAGCAAGCTATGCTTCAAGGTGTCGTTTTGGAAGAACATATTCCATCTATTCCACAGACAACATTAAGCTTTACAGACTTAGCACTAAACTATGAACCTGTCATAAGCGCAGATAAAAATGACGATATTTCCTTTGAGAATGGAAAAATTATTGTAAAAAAGGAAAATACAAAACTCACTCTTCAGCTTTTAGAAACAATGGATCGATGCGAAACTTATGTTTCTTTCACTAATTTACAATATAAAGGACTTAGTCCAAGAGAATGCTATACAGATAGGAAATGGAATGCTCTTAGCAAACTGGAACAAAATAAGATTTCTTATGAATCCAAACGTTATTTAGAACCTTCTACTGTTTCTATCAATGTAAAATCAGGTGATGTATCTAAGAGTCTTCTCATTTCTACAAAGCAAGATGTATTCCACATCGATAAGGAAAATTATCTTGTAAACCTATGTTATGATGAAGATGCAAGGAAGAAAATTACTCTCACCTTTGGTACTCCTGGAGTTTATACCTTTGACCAGCTCAAAGTAACGGCACAATCTCTAAGTGTACCGACAGAAAATCTCGCATCTTTAAAACAAAATACTTTGCAAAACATTTCCATAAAAACAAATAAGTTAACTGGAACTATCGATTTATCCACTTCCAAAATTCTTTGCCTCTCTATTCCTTATAGTTCGGGATGGAGTGCTAAAGTAGACGGAGAACCTGCCAAATTATTAAAAGCAAATCGTATGTATATGGGACTTTTACTTGATGCTGGCAGCCATGAAATCGAGCTTACTTATGAAACACCAGGTTTAAAGGCAGGAGTTATCCTATCAAGAATTGGATTCGTACTCTTTATCGCCATTATCTTATTTGGACAATTTCGAGAACAAATTATAAGCTTTATTTTCTCAAATCACTCTCGAAAAAGAATCAAAAGGAGATAATATTTTAAATGAACAAAGATAATTTTTTTAAGTATAATATATCAAAAAAAGCAGATAGCCCCGAAGAACATAAAATCCAGGATGCTATAAAATATACAAATTCCATTATTGATTCCTATCAAAGGTCAAAATACAAAACAAGATTATACTATGCAGTTTATACGATACTTTTTATTTCCATTTCTCTCATGGCATTTTCTTGGTTTTACCTTAATCATCGCTCCTTCATCTGGTCACTCGATGGTATATACCAACATTATAATGCCCTTGCTTATTACGGCGAGTATTTAAGAGAAATCGTAGAAACTTGGAGTTCCACTGGAAAGCTTACACTTCCTCTTTGGAATTTTAATCTTGGATATGGTTCTGATATTATAACAACCTTACATTATTATGTCATTGGAGATCCCTTATGTCTTCTCTCCTTCTTTGTAAGGAGAGAACATACCGAAGTATTATACCATATTTTGATTTTACTTCGACTTTATCTATCTGGACTTACCTTCTCTATGTTTTGTCATAGAATGAAGTCCGATGATTTCTCCACACTTGTAGGTTCTTTGACTTATGTATTTTGTCTTTTTTCCATGTATTATGGAATTAGACATCCCTATTTTATCAATCCATTGATTTATTTACCATTACTGCTTATCGGAATTGAGAAAGTCTTTCACAAAGAAAAGCCCTACTTTTTTATTTTGATGACTTTTCTTTCCACAGTAAGTAATTTTTACTTTTTTTATATGCTAAGTATCATTATTTTTATATATTCTGTTATTCGCTTTTTCCATATGTACAAACAGAATATTATAAAAAATATGCTCCTTTTACTCGGAAAATTTATCGGACTTTATTTCATTGGAGTAGCCATGGCCTGTTTTATATTTTTTCCAATCGTCATCGCCTTTCTCTCCTCCAATCGAATTTTAACTGAGAATCACGTGCCGCTTCTCTATAGCCTAAACTACTATGAAACTTTATTAGCAGGATTTTTCTCAGCTGCACCACTTGATTACTCTACCTCGCTTGGCTTTTTTGCTGTCGCATTTTTGAGTATTATTCTTCTTTTCTCTCAGAGAAAAAAGAACCGACAATTAATAATAGGATTTTGTCTTTTAGTTGCCTTTTTATTAATTCCATATGTCGGTCACGTATTAAACGGTTTTTCCTATATTGGAAATCGCTGGGTATTTGGATTAGCATTTTTAATCGCTTTTATTGTTGTAAAAATGATGCCAACCTTATTAGACATTAATATTCGCTCCTCCGCTATTTTATTTTTATGCACAACTGGATATTTCTTTATCTGTTTCATGATAACAAATAGCAGAAAAGAGACTATTATTGTCTCCCTCGCACTTACCTTTATGCTTCTGTTTTTACTCGTCTTTAGCAAAATTTTGAGAAGAGAAAAAGGAGTTCCTGGGCAGAAAGTTTTATTTTTTACAAAAACTGGAGTAATTATTATTACCATTGTCGGTATTTTAAGTAATTCTCTATACCGATACTCCCCTGTTCAAAAAGGATATGTATCTGACTTTTTAGAATCTGGCACTGCACTCGATTCTTTGACAGCGCAATCAACAAAAGTTTTAGAATCCATATCAGATACTGAATTTTACCGATATGATGACCGCACAGAGGGAAATGACTGTTCTAATTCTGCCCTCTTAAGTGGAAAAAATAGTGTAGGATATTATTTCAGTCTAGAAAACGGAAATATATCTAATTTCTTTATGGAAAACGGAAATGCAATTCGTACGTTCCAAAGGTACTCTGGATTAGATAATCGAATGCTTTTAGAAGCCCTCGCTTCTGTAAAATACTGTATTGTCAAAAGAGGATCTGAAAGTCAACTTTCCTCTGGTTTTACAAAGCTTATCTCTTCCTACACTGACGAAGATGGAACTGTTTATGATTTATATTATAATCAAAATACGCTTCCTCTAGGATATACGTATTCTTCCTATATTACTAAAGAACGTTTTCTAACTTTAAACTTGGCAGAACGTCAACAGGCACTTGTACAGGGTGTCGTATTAGATGAGACGACAAACTCTATCAAGGACTTTCCTCAAACAAGCCTTAAGTTTACACATTTAGATTTACCTTTTGAAATTGAAACAAATGCTGGAACAAAAAAGAATATCGAGGTACAAGATGGAAAAATCATTGTCCGAAAAGAAGATTCACAGATTACACTTCAGCTAAAACAGACAATGGACCGCTGTGAAACCTATGTCATATTTAAAAATCTAAAATTTACTGGCTATTCTCCTCGACAGACATATACTGACGACGAGTGGGAGAAATTAGATATCTTAGCCCAAAATGATATTTTAAGAGAATCAAAATTTTATCAAGATCCAAGTTACGCAAAGATACAGGTAAAAAGTAGTTCGGTTTCTAAAAGCTTTACAATCTCCACAAAAAATGATTCTTACTATGTGGAGAGAGAAAATTGCCTTATTAATCTTTGCTATAATCAATATGCTAGAAAACAGATTACTCTTACCTTTAGCACACCAGGAGAATATACATTTGACCAGCTTCAAGTAGTGGCTCAATCTCTCAGTATTCCAAAACATAATATTGATACATTAAAACAAGATGTTTTAGAAAATATATCAATTGATACAAATACTGTGACTGGCACAATATCTCTAGACGTACCTAAGATTCTTTGCCTCTCCATCCCTTATAGCGATGGATGGAGCGCTACAGTGGATGGTGTGGAGACAGAAATTTTAAAGGCAAATACAATGTATATGTGTATTCCACTCCCTGCTGGAGACCATACAATCCAATTAAATTATCAAACTCCTGGTCTTTCTTTTGGAACGACTCTGACCAAAATAGGATTCTTCATCCTATTTTGTAAACTATTTTACGATTATGTCTTCCCATACTTTTTGCCAAGACTTCGTCCAATCGTAAAGAATAAATGGAATAAATTAAACGAAACAGATTCCCAAAAGAAATTAAGGGCGTATTTAAACAAACTAAAAAAGGTTTATAAAAAACTGAAAGAAAAAATAAAGAAAAAGATAAAAGAGAGAAAAAAATAAGAGCTTTATACTAAAATAATAAGCCCAAAAGAGAAGACAAAAAAATTTGTCTTCTCTTAATTTTTCACTTGATTTTTTAAGAGTTTCATAGTAGAATAAATATGTTGCCGATATAGCACAGTCGGTAGTGCGACGCACTCGTAATGCGTAGGTCAGCGGTTCGATCCCGCTTATCGGCTCTTAAGGGATGTGATGTTTTATCATATCCCTTTTATATTATAAAAATATAGATTTTGAAACAATGAAAGCAGACGCCAAAAGGCAGAGAACCTATCGACTCTCCACCCTTTTTCCTTTTTTACATATTCTCAACAGCCTTCACAGCCTCTTGTAAATACTCCTTTGTCTCTTCCATCTTACCAGCATCACAAAGCTTTGCAAGCTCTGGATCAATCGGAAGTCTTCCAAGAATTGGTACATTATATTCCTTCGCTATCTCTTCCAATCCGCTTTCTCCAAAGATTTTTAACTCCTTGCCACAATCTGGACAGACAAAATAACTCATATTTTCTACTAATCCAAGAATTGGTACATTCATCATATTAGCCATATTCATTGCCTTTTCTACAATCATAGAAACTAATTCCTGAGGGGAAGTTACGATAATAATTCCATCAAGTGGGATAGATTGGAATACAGTAAGCGGCACATCTCCTGTTCCTGGAGGCATATCAATAAACATATAATCTATATTAGACCATACTGTCTCCCCCCAGAACTGCTTAATAAGACCTCCTAAAACTGGCCCTCTCCATAAAACTGGATCTGTCTGATTCTCCAACAATAAATTAACAGAAACTACATCAATTCCCGTATTTGTCATCGCAGGAATAATGAGTCCTTCTGGTGTTCCAAGTAAAGTCTCATCTAAGCCAAATGCTTTTGGAACAGATGGTCCTGTAACATCTGCATCTAAAATTGCTGTTTTATATCCAGCACGATTCATGCCAACTGCCATGAGAGAAGTAACCATGGATTTTCCAACTCCACCCTTACCACTCACAATACCAATTACTTTTTTTACAGAGCTTCTCGCATGAAGCTTTACTAAAAAATCTTCTGGTGAAGCCTGTCTCTCACTACAGCTTTCACCACAACTGCTGCAATTATGTGTACAATCACTCATTCTTTTTTCCTCCAATATTTATATTTATGAAACATGAAATGTCCCGAGAAGAGATAATCTTCGCCTCTCGGGATATAATTCATTCCTTTGATACACTTCTGCCACTCAAATTACTCTCGCCATCTAAAGAGACGAGAAAATTTTTAATGTATTGGCTTAAAAAAATTCATATTATCACTAGTATCGCCTTATTAAAACTTCTTATTCATCCTTCAATGAATCTATCGCTTTTTTTGCTTCAGCTGCTCTCTTTTCCGCCTCTGCAAGTCTTCTCTGGAGTTCCTCAGCTCTCGCCGCTGCCGCTGCTCGTGCTGTTGCTGCTGCTTTTGCTGCTTCCTCAGCTTTTTTTGCTTCCTCAGCTGCCAGCTTTGCTGCCTTCTCCACTTCCTCCCTTGCTTTTCTTTCGGCCTCAGCTGCTGCCTGTGCACGCTTAATAGATTCTAATGGATTATTTATTTCTGGCTTAGAAATAGTAGTTGTGATCTTTGGTTCTACTACCTTTGGCTCCACTTTCTTTGGCTCTTCAATTTTTATAGGCTCTACTTTTACTGGCTCTAGCACTTCTTTAACTGGCTCTGGTGCCTTCTTTGCATTCTTCATAATATTAGGCATCTCTACTTTTTTATTCTCCTGCTTAGGTGCTTTTACCTCTTCCTTTTCTGGCTGTGGAGCAAATAGACTTCTTCCTGCTGGCTTAGATTTTTTCGTCAGCTCTTCTGGTTTTGCCTTTAAAATATTCGGAATAACAGTCGTCTTACCTGCTTCCTCTAGGGCAACGCTTGTCTGCTTTTTCGCCTCTGCGGCTTCCTTAGCCGCCTTCTCTCTCGCCATTAAAGCCTTCTCTCTCGCTTCGCGATAAGCCTTTTCCTTCTCTACTTTTTCCTGTTCCATTACTTTTTTCTTTGCTTCTTCTTTTTTTAGTTCAGCCTGCTCTCGTGCTTTTTCTTGCTCGACGCGAAGTGCGGCTAATTGCTCCGCCTCTGTCTGTTTTTTCGGCTCAATCACTGCCTCTACTTTTTGAACTGGCTGCTCTTTTTTGTTTTTCTTAAAGAAGGTAAAAAGTTTTTTCTTCTCCACAGATATAGAATTTAAAAATAACAATTCCATCGTCTCTCTCGTCATAGGGAATGGATAATTTGCAAGCTTCTTCTCATTACTTAACATGCCATCTACATAGCGATCCAATTCATCTTGTTCTATAGATATAATATCAAATAAAGAATCAATGAATTTAAAGAACGATTTCTCATTTCTAAACTCTAAAAGTCGAAGCACCGTTTTTACTTGACTTCTATCTTCATATAAATCAATAAAAGCTGGAAGGAAAATGCCAACTGCGTTTCCATGTGGAATTCCTTTCTCATATGTCAAATAATAACTCATACCATGTGGAAGTGATGTTCCAGTATGTGAAATTGCCATACCTGCAATAGTGGATGCAAGAGCTAATGTCTCTGCCTCCTCCTCTGTAGGATCATCCTCAATCAATAATACTTCTTTTACACTTCCCCAAAGATCTAATCCATATTCACTGAGCATACGATTAAATGGATCAGCATTTGTATTGAGATAACTTTCTATCAAATGAGCTAACGCATCAATTGCTGTATTTACAAGAAGATCTTTATTTGAAAAATTTAAATAGCCAGGATCTACAAGTGCAAGTTCCGGGAATACTTTCTGTGCCATACTCCTCTTCGTCTTCTCATCGTGAAGAGTTAAAATAGCATATGGAGTAGCCTCGGAACCTGTTCCAGCTGTCGTTGGAACTTCTACAACTGGAAGTGCCTTAAGAGGAGTAGGATTATATAAATCTTTTGCTTTTTTATCTGGATTCGCAATTAAGACAGCAATTGCCTTCGCTGCATCCATTGGAGAGCCCCCTCCAATACCAATGACATAGTCTACATTTTCTTCTTTACCTACCTGAGCTGCTTTTGTAACATTTTCAAGTGACGGATTTTGCTCTATAGAATCAAATATAACATATAAAACTCCCTGTGAACTTAACGCCTCTGTAACATCCTTCAAAGAACCATTTTGCTTGGAAGAATTTGCTCCTGTCACAATCAAAGCCTTTGTCCCAAAAGAAGCTAATTCTGTCATATAAGTAGAAACACAGTCCTTTTGTACATGTATTTTAGTTGGAATATAGAAATTCATGCTCCTCATCTCCTTTTTCTTGTATCTAAAATATAAAAATATATCTTATTATTCATCATTTTTGTTACCTTAAAAATTTACTCCCCAACTAAAGTATACTCTTCGAGTATACTGCTTTCTATGCCCTACGGGCAAGAAACAACTTTGTTGTTTCATAATGTATATTATATGGTATAATTCGCTGTTTTTCAACCAATTTATTCTCCATCTACTGGAAAAATGATATGTTCCTGTCTTCTTATCTCATCCATTACCATAAGCTCCATCTTAGAATGATATAAATACGGATGATGAATTGAATTTTTTTCTATTAAATTAGTAAATTCTCGAACTTCATAGCACATATTATTCTCTTCTTTTTCTATCTGAATTACTTCTTTTCTTCCATCTCTATAAGACAGCGTAATCTCTCTTGGATCTGCAATCTCATCAATCAACATTGCTGCCTGTTCTCCTTGAATCTCACTCGGAAGATTCGAGGCTGTAATCTTTGAATATATAACCTCCGCCTGCATATCCTCATAATCCAATAGAGCTGTTCCCGAACCTTCAAACCCATTTCCTAGCTTTACACTCATACTCTTAATTTTAACTGGAAGTCCAAATAAGACAACCATCGGATGGACACAATAAACGCCGATATCCATCAAAGCCGCATTGGATAATTCTGGATTAAAAGCATTTTCCAAAATTCCATTTTTGAATTTATCATAACGTCTGGAATATTGACATTTTCTAAAAGTCACCCTTCTTATTTTTCCAAGTTTAGGAAGCAACTCTTTTATCTTCAAAAATCCTGGATCTTGCGCTGAGCGCATTGCCTCCAATAGCACAACTTCATTTTTATGCGCTTCATTAATCATCGCTATCAATTCTTTCTCATTCGATGCGATCGTTTTCTCACAAATGACATGCTTCTTATGCTGCATCATACAAATACTCTGTCTGGCATGTAAACTATTTGGGCTTGCAATATAGACTGCATCAATTTCACTACAATTTCCCATTTTTTCCAAATCATCAAATACTAGCTTTGCTCCGTATTGGTCTGCATATTTTTTAGCTTTCTCTAAGGAACGAGAATAAACTGCTACTAGCTTCATCTTCTTACCTTTACTAGCTGCATCAATAAAAGAATCTGTCACAAAGTTTGTCCCTATTACCGCAAAATTTATCATATGACTCTGTCCGCTCTCTTTCTATTTTTCTTATATTTTCGTATGTTTTACTGTTTTTAGTATACATCTATGAGAGCAAAAATGCAACGAAGGTATAAAGACAATTTTCTTATAAAAAAGTCAGAAAGAAATTTATAAAACAACTCTTCCTCTGGCTTTTCATATTATTGTTCAATTTCTTTCCATACTGCATAGAACTTTGTAATTCTTACCTGTTCCATCTTTTCATATCTTTTCTCCAAATAAAAATCCCCTCAGAACAACTGTCCTGAGGAGATTCCTATTTAAATCTTATCAAACTCTTCTATAAAATTATATTGTGAATCTCTATGCTAAAATTATTATTTACCAGCAAGTTTCACTAACTTCTCATATTTAGCCTTAGCTGTCTTTTCAGCGAATGCAAATAATTCTTTTGCTCTCTCTGGGTTCTGACGAGCAAGTGCGTTATAACGTACCTCGTTAGCTAAGAAGTCTTGGTAATCTTTTGTAGGAGCCTTGCTGTCTAACTGGAATGGATTCTTGCCTTCTGCTGCACGACGTGGGTCGAAGCGGAATAAGTGCCAGTATCCTGTCTCAACAGCTTTCTTCTCTTCTGTCTGAGCAATCTTCATACCGCCCTTGATACCATGGTTGATACATGGAGCGTAAGCGATAATTAATGATGGTCCCTCGTAAGCTTCTGCCTCAGCGATAGCTTTAACCATCTGGTTGTAATCAGCACCCTGAGCGATCTGTGCTACGTAGATATACTCATAGCTCATAGCGATAGCTGCAAGGTCTTTCTTCTTAACTTCTTTACCAGCTGCTGCGAACTGAGCGATAGCACCTGTTGGAGTAGCCTTAGATGCCTGTCCACCTGTATTAGAGTAAACCTCTGTATCGAATACCATAATATTGATATCCTCGTGAGATGCTAATACATGGTCAACTCCACCGTAACCGATATCATAAGCCCATCCGTCACCACCGAAGATCCACTGGGATTTCTTAGATAACATATCTTTGTCTTTTAAGATTTCCTGGCAAGCGTCACATCCACAAGCCTCTAAAGCTGCTACTAATTCTTTTGTAGCTGCTCCGTTTGTGGAACCACATGTAAATGTCTCAACGTATTTTGCTGCTGCTGCTTTGATAGCTTCGTCGTCTGTATTAGCTGCTAAAGCTTCTACTTTCTCTTTTAATGTTCCTCTTAATGCCTTCTGAGCTAAGAACATACCGAAACCAAACTCAGCATTATCTTCGAATAAGGAGTTAGCCCAAGCTGGTCCCTTACCTTCTTTGTTAACTGTATATGGAGTTGCTGGTGAAGAACCTGCCCAAATAGAGGAACATCCTGTTGCGTTAGCAACCATCATTCTGTCACCGAATAACTGTGTAATTAATTTAGCATAAGGTGTCTCACCACAACCTGCACAAGCTCCGGAGAACTCAAGTAATGGCTGTTTGAACTGACTTCCCTTAACTGTTGTCTCTTTGAATTTAGCAATAACGTCTTCCTTAACTGGTAAGCTCTGGCCATACTCGTAAACTTCCTGCTGAGCCATCTGAGAATCTAAGCCTTCCATTGTTAAAGCTTTCGCACCTTTCTTTCCTGGACAGATGTTTACACAAGATCCACATCCTGTACAGTCAAGAACTGTTACTGTCATTGTAAATTTGTATGCTGGCATACCGTTCATATTAGAAACTTTAGTAGCTGCTGGAGCATTTGCTGCTTCTTCCTCAGATAAAGCGATTGGACGGATACATGCATGTGGACATACATAAGAACAGAAGTTACACTGGATACAATTATCTGGATTCCACATAGGAACATCAACTGCTACACCACGTTTCTCATATGCTGCAGATCCCTGAGGAGCTGTACCATCTGCATACTCAACGAATGCGGATACTGGTAAAGAGTTACCATCCTGTGCATTGATATAGTTCTGTACATTATTCACGTAATCTACAAGGTCTTTTCTATCACCTGTTACTGTCTTTGCCAAGCTTACTGGCTCACAATCAGCCCACTCAGGTTTAACTGTAACTTCAACAACGCCCTGAGCACCGCGCTCGATAGCGTCATGGTTCATCTTAACGATTGCATCACCCTTCTTGCTGTAAGAAGCTGTTGCAGCATCTTTCATGTATTTGATTGCATCTTCCTCAGGAATAATTCCAGAAAGTTTGAAGAATGCAGACTGAAGAACTGTATTGATACGTCCGCCAAGTCCGATTTCTTTACCAATCTTAATACCGTCGATTACGTAGAATTTAATATTATGCTTAGCCATATAAGCTTTAACCTGTCCTGGTAATCTCTCTTCGATCTCATCAGTATCCCAGCTGCAGTTTAATAAGAATGTTCCGCCATCTTTCAAATCCTGTACCATATTATATTTTGTAATATAAGCAGGGTTATGGCAAGCTACAAAGTTAGCTTTGTTAATTAAGTATGTTGCTCTGATAGGGTCTTTACCAAAACGAAGGTGAGAAATTGTAACACCACCAGACTTCTTAGAGTCATAATCAAAGTAAGCCTGAGCATACATATCTGTATGGTCACCAATAATCTTGATGGAGTTCTTATTAGCACCTACAGTACCATCAGCTCCAAGTCCCCAGAATTTACAGCTAATTGTGCTCTCTGGAGTTGTATCAACAGGCTCACCAGCGTCAAGAGATAATCCTGTAACATCATCCTTGATACCGATTGTAAACTGCTGTTTCTCTGTATTATTGTATACTGCAATAATCTGAGCAGGTGTTGTATCTTTAGAACCTAATCCGTAACGTCCTGTTGTAATCTGAACATCGTTAAACTTAGTTCCTCTTAATGCAGCTACAACGTCTAAGTATAATGGCTCACCCATTGCACCTGGCTCTTTTGTTCTATCCAATACGCTGATTAATTTAGCTGTCTCAGGAATAGCCTCTACTAATTTCTCAGGTAGGAATGGTCTATATAATCTAACTTTTACAAGACCAACCTTCTCGCCTGCTGCCATCATATGGTCGATTGTTTCTTGAATTGTATCACATACAGAACCCATAGCGATGATAACTTTCTCTGCATCAGGAGCTCCGTAGTAATTGAATAATTTGTAGTCTGTACCGATCTTAGCGTTCACTTTATCCATGTACTCTTCTACGATACCAGGGATTGCATTGTAGTATGTGTTACAAGCTTCTCTTGCCTGGAAGAATACGTCAGGGTTCTGAGCAGAACCGCGAAGTACTGGATGCTCTGGGTTAAGAGCACGACGACGGAAGTCATTGATTGCATCCATGTCTACCATCTCTTTTAAGTCATCATAATCCCACATCTCGATTTTTTGAATTTCGTGAGAAGTTCTGAATCCATCAAAGAAATGTAAGAAAGGAACACGTCCCTTAATTGTAGCAAGATGTGCAACTGCTCCAAGGTCCATAACCTCCTGAACGTTTGAACTACAAAGCATAGCAAATCCTGTTCCACGACAGGCATAGATGTCACCATGATCACCGAAGATACATAATGCATGTGTTGCCAATGTACGAGCGGATACGTTGATTACACATGGTAATAACTCACCAGCAATCTTGTACATATTAGGAATCATGAGTAATAATCCCTGAGATGCTGTATAAGTTGTTGTAAGAGCACCAGCCTGTAAAGCACCGTGTACAGTACCAGCTGCACCAGCCTCAGACTGCATCTCTGCCATCTTTACTGTGTTTCCGAAAATATTCTTTCTTCCTTCTGTTGCCCATTTGTCTGTTGACTCAGCCATAGGTGAGGATGGTGTAATAGGATAAATAGCTGCTACATCTGTAAACGCATAAGAAGCATGAGCTGCAGCTGTATTACCATCCATGGTTTTCATTTTTCTTGCCATTGTGTATTCTCCTCCTAAATTTTTTAGCCCACGTATAGCAGTCAGCCATACATGATAGAGTGTTAATATTAATCAGGTAGCTTTTAGACCTACCTAATGCATATTCTTATTGTACACTATTTCTCAAAACTTTTAAAGAGATTTTTTATCTTTTTTACAATTTTAGATAAAAATTTAACGAAGTTTTGACAATTCGTCTCTATACTGTGTACTGTATACAATATTCTTGTATACTTCTATTATACATCTTTTTCAAAATTATGGTATTGACTTTTTTAACAATCTTTTGAATTTTTTTTAGTTATTTTTATTTATTTTTTATTTTCTTTTCTTCTTATTGAGAAAAGTTGAAATTAAGGTTTCACAGTTGCACAATTTTTTTAATTGTGAATTCTAGTAATAACCTCCAAAAAAAGAATGTTAGTTACTTCTACTTAAAATTTTATATTTCTAACTTATCTCATCTAATCTTATAAAAACATAAATAAAAAATAGATGAATATGATTTTTCCCTTCCGTTTATTATCATACCCATCTATTCTTTCTAATATTTTAAACAATTAACATTTTTCTGGCTCTCCGTACTCCTCACCAAATGTATCCACCGTCACAGATTCCATTACTTGCTCTTCTAATGGACGATCCTGAAAATTAGTTCTCACAGTTGCAATCTTATCTACAACATCCATTCCTTCAAGCACCTTACCAAACGCCGCATACTGGCCATCTAAATGCGGAGATGTCTTATGCATAATAAAGAACTGAGATCCAGCAGAATTTGGCATCATGGAACGCGCCATAGAGATAACACCCTCTGTATGTTTTAACTGATTGGAGAAACCATTCATAGAAAATTCCCCCTTAATCTGATAACCAGGACCACCCATTCCATTTCCCTGTGGACATCCACCTTGAATCATAAATCCTGGGATAACTCTGTGAAAAATTAAACCATCATAGTATCCTTTTTGTACGAGAGAGATAAAGTTTTTTACTGTATTTGGTGCGATTTCTGGATAGAGTTCCACTTTAATCTGATCACCATTTTCCATTGTTATTGTTACGATTGGATTCTTAGCCAAAATAAAACCATCCTTTCTTTCCTTAAATTTTATTCGTTTTTCCATTTTACTACAGAACTTAATTTTGTGCAACTTTAGTTTTTCAAATATCATTCTGGCTTTTCGTCCATGCTATACAGGCTATTATATAATAAGACCTAGTATACAGAACCATAAACTTTGACATTTTTTTTTGCTTCTGCTACAATAACTCCATAAAGCTTTGAAAGGATTATAATTATATTTATGGATAAAAAATTACTATTTTTTGACATCGATGGAACTTTATTAGATGAAAAATCAAACTCTATTCCTGAGAGTACAATAAAAGCGTTAAAAATGGCAAAAGAAAAAGGACATTATCTTTTTATCAATACTGGTCGTCCTATTTCTCTTGTAGAGCCCCGTATTAAAGCGTTGGATTTTGACGGATATTTATGTGGATGCGGAACTTATATTTTATTTAGAGATGAAGTCTTATTTCATAACCATATTTCAAAAGAGATACAAAACTCTATCTTAAATCTCTTTTTTAAATACAAACTCCAAGGAGCATTAGAAGGAACAAAAGACGTATTTTTCCCAAGCACAAAAGAGGAAGAAACCCATCCAGCAATTAGCAATTTTCGAAAGACATATAAACAAAATAAAAATTATATAAAATATTTTGAGGATGAGGATATCAACTTTGATAAATTCGTTATTTTTACTGGAGAAGAATTTCCAAAGACAAAAGAGTATAAACTCTTAATCAATGAAATTGCAAAAGATTTTGAAATTATTGACCGGGAAAATGATCTGCTTGAACTAATTCCTCTTGGCTTTTCAAAAGCTACCTGTATTGATTTTATGTGTAACTATCTTGGTGCCAGCCTCGATGACTGTTATGTATTTGGCGATAGTACAAATGACACCGCAATGCTTACTCATGTTCCACATAGTATTGCCATGGGAAATAGTATGGAGGAAGTGCTTGACCTTGTATCTTATGTCACAACACCAACGTATGAAGATGGTATTTATCTCGCAATGAAACATTTTCATTTAATCTAAAATTAGTTTTTAAGAAAATTCAATCAATAAGGGCTATTGTAAAATGTCAAATTTCAACAAGATATCCTGTGGAATTATTTCAGCAATATTATTATCTCAGATGAAAAATTCATTTTACAATACCCCTTAACTATTGATACTATCTATACACTCTACTTTTTTTAATTTTTCCACTATCAAGTTTTATCCCCTGCTTTTTAACAACTTAAATAAAAATAAGTTCCTCCTTCTGTACTGCATCTTTCTCAATATGAAAAGAATTCAGTACTGGTTCTTCCGCCATCAAAGACAAAATGAGATAGCTGGCGTTACTGTCAAAAGCTAATCTTTTATCTTCCTCGGACGGTCTAGATGGAGTTTCTGGATGGGAATGCCAGTTTCCAAGAGGTATATATCCCAAACTTCGCATATCTTTAATTGCCGCAAGCTGCTCTTTTGGCTCCAACGTAAAATGTTCTCTGGAATGATCCATATTGTTCAAAAAATAGACTTTTTCAATATTTTTTGTATCTCCGTCTACAATTCCTGCAATTAATCCACAAGCTTCCTCTGGAAGATGTTTCCTTGCATATACAATGATACTTTCGTAATCTTCTTTTTTAATTTTTATTTTCATATTTTCCCCTATATCCCATCGCATTCTGCTATTTCATAGTCGATCAATTTTGTAATCTCCGGATGTTCTCCGCATACCTTGCAGGTTTTCACCTTTTTTGGTAGCTTAATCTTTCGAAATTCCATTTTTAATGCATCATAGGTTAAAAGATATCCTGTTAGCAAATCACCAACTCCCAAAATATATTTAATCGCTTCCATTGCCTGAAGGCTTCCGATTACTCCTCCCATAGCACCGATGACACCAGCCTGTTTACAGGTCGGAACAGCATCTTTTGGAGGTGGATCTTGGAATACGCAGCGATAACATGGTCCCTCTCCTGGAACATAGGTCATCAACTGACCTTGAAAACGAATAATTCCCGCATGAGAAAACGGTTTTTTTGACATAACACAGGCATCATTAATCAAAAATTTCGCTGGAAAATTGTCAGTTCCATCAATAATAAAATCATAATCCGATATCAAATCCATAATATTTTCAGAGGTAACAAAGGTTCGATATGTATTTACTATAATGTCTGGATTCATCTGATTCATCGTCTCTTTTGCAGACTGTACTTTTGCTTTTCCCACATCATCCGTTCCATGGATAATCTGTCTCTGTAAGTTGGATAAATCCACCTCATCTGCATCCGCAATTCCAAGCGTTCCGACACCTGCTGCTGCCAGATACATAGCTGCCGGTGCACCTAAACCACCAGCCCCAATAATCAATACTTTTGCATTGAGAAGCTTTTTCTGACCTTTGGCCCCGACTTCCTTTAAAATGATATGTCTGGAATAACGCTCCAACTGTTCATTTGTAAATGCCACTATCTTCCACCTCCCATGAAATACAGGAATTCTACATTATCTCCCTCCGTTAAAGCACGAGAAGCAAACTCTCCCCGATCAATAAACTCATCATTAATGGACACCGTAACATATTCTGGCGTTTCAACCTTTTCCTGAACAATCAACTGTTCCACTGTTATTATATCTGCAACCTCTTTTGTCTTCCCTGCCACTACAATTTTCATCTTTTCATTCCTCTTTCTGTTATATTTTTTTCTATTTCCTGAACTAAATCTTCTCTCTCAATTCTTCCAATCAATCTTCCTTTGACTTTTCCTTGTTTAAAAAACAAAACTGTTGGTAAACTCATAATCTCATATTCACTCGCCAATTCCTGCTCAAATACTGTATTTACTTTTCCAACGACAATCTCATCTGCATAAATCTCTTCGAGTTCTGCCAAAATTGGAGAAAGTCTTTTACATGGGACACAGCTGTCAGAATAAAAATCGACCAAAATTGCTTTTTCTTCTTTCAGTACATTACTCTCAAAATTATTTTGTCCAAGTTTCACACTCATCTTACTCACCAACTTTCTGTACAATCAGATTATATGTTCCATCTTCATTGCTTAGAAGTTTTAAGATTTTATGACCTTCTTCTTTCATACTTCTTGGGACATTTTGTACAGGCTCTCCGTCATTCATGCGGATTGAAAGGATTTCTCCCTCATTCATTTCCTCCAATGCCACTTTCGCCTTGACAAAAGTCACAGGACAGACTACATCCGTAATATCCACTATGTCATCGATTTTAAAATGGATCATTTCCATATGCCTCCTTTATTACTTGTTCAAATTTTTCCTTTCCAATCCGATCAATAGTAAATTTAAAACGCTCCCCTGCTTTTGCATAATTCGCAAAAAACTGAATTGCAGCATCGCAAACCTTTAATAATTTTTCGTGATCCTCAATGAATGGAATTACTGGCTCTCCTCGATTGATGCTGTTTCCGAATAATCCACCGAACGAAACAATATATCCGTGAGTTTCCTCCCACGCATCCGTCGGGCATGATTTCGTACATCTTCCACAGTAGTTGCATAAACTATTATTTACCTTAATTTTTCCGTCTTCGATAGTAATCGCATTAGAGCGACATGCCTTTTCACATACTCCACACTGAATACATGCATCTTCTTTCCACTTAACTTTGATTCCACCTTTTACACCCAGATCATTTTCCTCAGCCTTTAGACAATTATTTTGACATCCCGTAATTCCAAACTTAAATTTATGAGGAAGCTCCCTTCCAAAATATCGTTCATCCAGCTCCAATGCCAGCGCATAAGTGTCAATACATCCGCTTGTGCAAATTTTCTCCCCCTGACATGCTGTAACAGTTCTGACTCTTGGTCCACAAACTCCTGGCGTGACATCTCCCAACGCCAGTTCCTCTTTCACCTTATCAATCTGATCTAACTTGATAAAGGGGATTTCCACTCCCTGTCTTGACGTCAGATGAACATATCCTTCCCCGTACTTCTGTGCAACCTCTGCAATCTTTTCCAATTGTTTTACTGTCACATGACCTCCAGTGCTTCGAAGTCTTAACGAAAAATTGTTTCTCTGTTTCTGGCGCATAAATCCACCTTTTTTTAGCGCTGCATAATCTACTGCCATATCAATTCTCCCTTCCTATCATGATAATCCATCACCTAAAAAATCATATAAATTTTTTAGAATCTCATCTGTAATCTCTACTGGATTATTCTTAAGATTTGGATGATGGCTCAATGCGATTAATTCTTCTTTTTCTATTTGAGAAAGATTTTTATCCCTCAGATTCATCCTAAGTCCTAAATCTCTTTTTAAATTTCTAACTTCCTGCGCAAATTCTTCACTACTGTCGAATCCAAGCAATTTAGATAATTCCTCTGTCCGTGTATCTTTTTTTCCATTCACTTGAATAAAATAGTCCAATGTCAATCCACAGGCCTCCCCGTGAGGAATCCCATAAAGATTCGTCAACGGAAAAGAACATGCATGAGCCGCAGTCGTTTTTGGAAGTCCAAATGCCAATCCTGCCATTACGGATGCTTCCGCCATCTTTTCTCTTGCTCTAATATTTTCTCCCTCTTCATAAGCAGTCCTTATATTTTGTAAAACAAGCTTTGCCGCATGAACCGCCAATGCATCGCAGATTGGCTGATGTCCTTTGCTCCAATACCCCTCAATGGCATGGGATAATACATCAATGCCCGTGCAGGCTGTTAAGTACGGCGACATGGACAGCGTAAGCTCTGGGTCAATAATTGCATATTCTGGATAGAAACTATCCGAAGCGATCGGTGCCTTTTTTCCTGCTCTTCGATTTGTCAATACAGAGACATTTGTCACTTCACTCCCTGTTCCTGCCGTTGTCGGAATAGCAATAATCGGCAAATGCTCCTTTGGAACTGGAATTCCTGTACTATGATATATCCGAATCGTTTTTCCAGACAGTGCGGCGGATGAAGCCGCCTTTGCTCCATCCATCACACTTCCTCCTCCGAGTGCTACAATAAAATCTGCCTTTTCTTCTCTGAGAAGTTTTGCAAGTTGATCCACCTCTTCTACGTCTGGATTCGGGGAAAATTTAGTAAATATTTCTACCAGATGATTTTCAGAATTTGCCAAAAGCTCTTTTGCTATTTCTTCTTTCACAAAATGACTAGATGTCACCAAAACTCCCCGTTGATACTCTCTCTCTCTGATTCTTTCCGACAATTTTTTCAATTTTCCACTTCCAAAGTCAATCGTTACTGGCTGTAAATATTTCCAATTCATCTTTTCTCCTTTATTTTATGTCTATGAGCATAATTTACTGTGAAAGTCCCTGTCAAGCGTGCAGACAAATTTATTTGGATTTGTCTGCACATTTGACAGATTAACCTGCATGATAAATAGAGCACTTCGTGAGGTTTTTTCGAACTTCGTGCGAATTTAGTTCGAAGGAACTTGGCGAGGTATTTTCGAGCCTAGTGAATCGAACTTCCTTGCAATAACTTGGAGTGCGATTACAAGAGTGCCTTGGCACGAAGCAATCGGACTTTCCTTTATGGTGATGCCTGCGATAGCAGGCATGTCAGTTTAGTTCTTATGCTGGCTGTGAATCAGTTTCAAAAGTCTCTCTCTATGTTTATAAAACGCTTCGGTAAATTGAATATCTTTCACTCCGTCTTCGACAATTTGTCTCGAAAACCAAACTGGAACATCATCCACAATTCTTCCTGGATGTCTGCTCAGTACTAAAATTCTACTTCCAAGCAATAATGCTTCTTCCACATCATGTGTGATAAAAAAGATTGTTTTTCCAGTATCCCACCAAATTTTTCGAATTAAAGCCTGCATTGTCTCCCTTGTAAATGCATCTAATGCTCCAAATGGTTCATCCATCAATAAGATTTCAGGATTGTTAATTAACGCTCTGGCAATGGAAACTCTCTGACGCATTCCACCAGAAAGTTCATATACTTTTTTATCCGCAAACTCTTGCAATCCAACTCTATCAAGATATTGCTCTGTCAAATGTTCATACTCCGTTTTTGGAACTTTTCGCATCTTTGGTCCAAAACTTATATTATCTCTGACCGAATACCATTCATATAATGGTGGATTTTGGAATACAACACCTCTATGCCAATCAATACCATTAATCAATTCCCCTTCCAAGCGAACCTCACCGTTCGATGGAGGTATAAATCCTGCCAGAATCTTTAATAATGTAGATTTTCCACATCCACTTGGTCCAAGAACACAAATAAATTCTCCTCTATAAATATTAAAATTAATATTTTCTAACGCCCTTACAAGACCGTTTGCCGCAGAATAATCAAGATTTACATTTTGAACATGAATTAAAGGATCTTCTCCTTCTCCTATCACTTTAGGCTCTTCACCATAATAATCAATTCTAGAAACACTGAGAAGTTCATTGGCTGGTTCATATAATTTTTCTTTCCATTCTTCTTTTTTTCCTCCCATAAAATCCTCCTGTTTTCTATTTTCCTAAAGCATCTTCAAGATACGATGTATTAACATGCTGCTGGAATGTTTCTAAATCTGGTGCCTCTTTAATGCTTCCCTGTTCTACCAAAAAATCAGCTGTATTTTTTAATACTTCTGCCATATATCCTCCAAGATATTCTTCTTTTAACTGATCTTCTCCTAAAATCCATTCAAATCCATCTCTCTGGAATTTGGCATCCTCCTCACTAATTGTTAAAACATCTGCGATATCCTTGATAACTTTATCTTTATCTTCTTGATCTAACTCATTCGCTCTGTTAAGCGCTTTAATATATTTCGTTACAAGATCTGGATTTTGTTGTGCAAATTCTTGTCTTGCAACGATCAAATCCGCTGTCACAATTCCTTTTTCCGCCAACTTGTCACTTCCAGTAAGAATCGTGCCATCCTCTAACAGATTATTTAAAACTGGATACCAAACATATGCTGCATCAATATCACCACGTTTCCATGCCGCATTGATATCATCCGGCTCCATATCTAATAATGTAACATCCGTTTCTTCCACACCTTCCTGCTTTAATGCATTTAATAAGCTATAATGTGCTGTGGATGCAAATGGTGTTGCAACTTTTTTACCTTTCAAATCTTTTAAAGATTTGATATTGGAATCATTTCTTACTGCCAACGACTCTGCAGAACCAATAATATCTCCGATATAAACTACATCATATTTTAGGTCATTGCAAATGCCAAGCGCTGTTGGATTACTTCCCAATTCTGATACGTCAATACTTCCAGCAGCCAATGCAGTATTTACATCTTTTCCAGAGTCAAAATTTACAATCTGAACTTTTACACCAAGTTCTTCTTCATAATATTTTTCTGCACGTGCTACAAGATCTCCATTCACCAAATCCATAGTTCCAATTTTAATTTCTTCTGTTTTTTCTGTTGATTTCTTTTGCTCTGAAGACGAGCCACATCCTGTCAACCCCAAAGCCAAAATAGTCGTAACCGTTAATATTCCTGCAATCCATTTTTTTTCTTATTTTTCATATTTTTAACTCTTTCCTTTCCAATGAATAATCTTTTTTTCTAATAATCTAATAATTTGATCCAGAAGAATACCTGTAATTCCCATTAAAATAATGCCGAAAAACATAATATCACTTCTCAAATAATTACTTGCATCCAAAACTAACCATCCAATTCCACTGACCGCAGCTACCATTTCTGCCGCAACCAAAGTTGTATACTCTACACCAAGAGAGGTACGCAGACCAGTAAAAACATCTGGGAGTACTGCTGGGAAAATAACGAAAAAGAACACCTGTCTGTTTCCTGCACCCAAAGTCTTTGCTCCCAGAATATAGTCTTCCTTAATTCGATTTACCCCAGAGACACAGGCAATATAAATTGGTGCAAATCCTGCAAGAAACAAAAGCATGATTTTAGATCCATCGCCAATTCCCATCCACAGCACCAATAATGTATAATAAGCTAATGGTGGCAGTGGACGATAAAATTCTACAATCGGCTCAATAAAAGCTTTTACTTTAGAATTATATCCACTTAATAACCCCAATGGCACTGCTGTAATGATTGCTAATAGATAAGCCTGAATCAGCCGGCTCATACTCGCCGCTAAATGCTGTAATAATGTAGAACCTTTATATCCCTCTTTTAAAATCGTCAAGAAACTCTCCCATACACTCTTTGGAGTTGGTATCAACGTTTCAGAAACTACACCTGCAAAAGTAACGGCAAACCATGCAATCAAAACAGCTACAACTACACCGAAACTAATTAATTTTTCTGTTTTCCCAGTTTTATTTAGTACATTCATAACTTCACTCCCATCTTTTCATATAAAAGACCCCTCTGCCAAAATTAGCTTTTATAAAAAGTCTTTGTCTACAATGTCCAAGACTTCATCAAAAATTTTCATTGCCTCACGAAGTTCTTCTTCTGTGATAATGAGCGGCGGAGCAATGTTAATATTATTTTCTCTGCCAAACGTTGCAAATCCACGTTCTCTTAAAAGTCCTACAATTTTTCCCATCGTTCCCGATTTATCAGCATATGGTACTAAAGGTTCTTTTGTTTTCTTATCCTTGACAAATTCTACTGCGGAAAACAGACCGATATAGCGAACATCACCAACACATGCATGTTTTTCTTTTATTTCCTCCAGAAGTTCTCCAAGCAGTTTTCCAACTTTTTGTGCATTTTCTAGAAGATTTGCTTTTTGGTAATAATTCACACAGGCGACACCTGCCGCACAGGCAAGAGAGTGTCCACTATAAGTCAATCCATATTGGAAAACTTTGTCATCGTAGTATTTGGCAATTTCTTTTGAAATAATAACCCCACCAAGCTGAATATAGGAACTAGTAACTCCTTTGGCAAATGTGATAATATCGGGTTTAATTCCCCAGTTTTCAAATGCAAACATTTTTCCAGTTCTTCCAAACCCAGCCATAACTTCATCACAAATCATAAGGATTCCATATTTATCACAAATTTTACGAAGTCCCTGTAAATAACCATCTGGAGGTATAATAACTCCATTGGCACCTGTGATTGATTCTACAAAGATTGCAGCGACATTTTCTGCTCCCTCGTAGGCAAGCTGCTCTTCAATTTTTTGAAGATAATATTTAGATGCCTCCTGATCATTTTTAAACTTTATAGAACTTCTATAAATATAAGGATCTTTAAATTTTACAAAACCTGTTGCAGAAGGATTTTCTAATGCAAATCTTCTCGGATCTCCAGATAAATTTCCAGCTCCAAGAGTAGAGCCGTGATAACTTCGATATCTGGAAAAAATTTTGCTTCTTCCAGTCACAGTTCTTGCCATATTAATAGCTGCTTCATTTGCATCAGAACCTCCACAGGTAAAAAATACTTTTGCCATATTATCTGGCGCCAAATCTACCAACATTTTAGCTAGTTCGGACCTCGGTGCCGAGGCATACGCTGGACCAACATAAGGTAGTATTTCTACCTGCTTTTGAATAGCCTCAATGACATCTCTATTTCCATGACCGATATTTACACAGGATAATTGGCTGGACATATCAAAATATTTTTTTCCATTAAAATCATAAAAATAAATTCCTTCTGCCCGCTCAATCGGAATCGCATCCGTATTTCCTGGAAGCCATGGATGCTGGTTATATTTTTTATCATATGTAATAGTTAATTGCCTATTTAAATTCGACATTTTTTATTTCCTCCCGCTTTTATTCTGGCTTTGTATAAAATCTTTCATTTTGTCTGAAAGTATTTGAGTACCCATTTTGTATTTTCGTCCAAGCATCCTATACTTTACCTCCCCAAACCGATGGTAGGGAAGCATTTCATAAATGACGCCTGGTTTATCTTTTAAAAAATTTTTAATTTGCCATAGTTCTTCTTTCGTATCATTAAAGCCCGGAATAACTGGTGTACGAACCTGTTTTTTTAAATCAGGAAATTCTTGGCAAAGCTTTGTAAAATTATCAATAATTTTTTGATTTGATTTTCCTGTATATTGTATATGTTTTTCAGAATCCAAGGACTTGATGTCAAATAAAATTATATCCAAAAACTTTGCCGCTTCTCTTAATATCTCATATTCTGCATATCCGCATGTCTCAATAGCTGTGTGGATTCTTCTCTTTTTTGCTTCTCTCAAAAGCTCAATCAGCCAATCCCCATGGGATAAAGGCTCTCCACCACTGACAGTTAATCCACCTTCCCCATATCGATAAAAATCAGCCTGCTGTTCCACCTGTTCAAGAATCTCTCGTATTTCTTTTTCCTCTCCCTCCCGCTTGATTGCTCTGGAGGGACAAATATCTGCACATGCAAGACATTGATTACAATGATTCCAACAAATTTTAGCATTTCCTGATTTTCCAAAAACAATGGCATTTTGAGGGCAAACTTTCTGGCAAAATGCACATTCTGTCTGCCCAATACATTTTTGTTCTATATAAGAAATTTCCGCTTTATATTTCTGTGATTCTGGATTACAGCACCATGCACACTGCAGTGGACAACCTTTTAAAAATACGATAGTTCGAATTCCCGGGCCATCATGAAGCGAATAATTCTGAATATTGAATACCAAGGTTGAGGACTTCATTATGAAACTGCCTCATGCTCAGTTCTGGCAATAATGTCATCTTGCAAATCTTTTGACAATTCTGTAAAATAAGCGCTGTATCCTGCAATACGTACCAAAAGATTTCCATACTGCTCTGGATGTTTTTGTGCCTTTCGCAAGGTATCCGTATTCAAAACATTGAACTGGATATGCCATAGCTTTAAATCATGCCAAGTACGAATAAAGTCTACAAGCTTCTTTGTTCCCTCTTCTCCTTCCACACAGGATGGGCTTAATTTTACATTTAATAATCTTGCTGCGTGATCTCTGCGTTCAAAATTCTTTGTCTTATAATTAGAAAGAAGCACTGCTGTCGGACCATTCTTATCTGCTCCCTGAGATGCACTGGAGCCATCAGATAATGGTGTATATGCGAATCTTCCATTTGGAGTTGCACTGACAACTTTTCCAAATGGCACATGAGAAGTAAATGGCACTAATCGAAGATCTAAATGTACATTCAGTTCTTTGCCATAACGAGCTGTAAATTCTTGTGCCTCATAATCTAGTAATTTTGCGATTTTGTCTGTATAGCTGTCATCGTTTCCATAGGCTGGTGCGTTTATGAGCATCTGACGAATGGCCTCATAACCTTTAAAATTATGCTCCATAGCCTCTTTTAACTGCGCTGCTGTAATTTTCTTTTCCTCAAATACTAATTTTTTAATCGCTGCGAGAGAATCCACAACCGTTGCATATCCAATAAATTCGAAATAACCTAGATCAATTCCACCCTCAATTTTTGGCTGATGTAAATCTGTATAAGTCTCCTGACATAACTTGTGTAAAAGTGATCCAAGTGGTGAAGCAAAATGCTGTCCTCGGAGACGAATAATTTCGTGCTGCTGGATAAATGCGTGTTTGATAAAATATCTTTGCTGCTTTAAATAAGCTTCCAGCACTTCATCAAATGTTTTAAAATCTTCAAATTCTCCCGTCTGAAGTCCAATCACTTCGTCCCCATATTTTTGCATCTTGCCATTGTAGATTACCATTTCTAAAGCCGCTGCAAAGTTGATATATGCATTTGGACTCGTATAGGTATCTCGATTTGGCATTCTACATTCCGCACATCCTGATACACTATAATCATATGCTTCTTCAAACGTTGCACCTTTCGAGAGCAAAAGTGGTACTACTTCTTCGTCATTAATCAATTTTGGAAAACCAGCTCCGTCTTTGATTGTTTCCGCCACTTCATATAAATAGCGTTTTGGACTTCCTGTGTGAATTCTTGCTGCCAAATCTGGATAATTTAATGGAAATTCCCTTTTGGATTTCAGCAAAATATAAGTTAGCTCATTGACTGCATCATATCCCTGCTTCGTCACTCCTCCAATAGTCACTGCTTCCCAATGAGCATATCCTTCATTAAAGGAGCCTCCGGCCTCAGAAAGATACAAATCAACAAACTCTGCCATGGAAACCCACATGCATTCAAATAATTCCTGGACTTCTTCGTCTGTGATAATTCCCGCTTCTTTATCTCTCACATAAAATGGATATAAATACTGATCCATTCTTCCATTAGAAATAATTGTTCCAGTTTTCTGTTCCACTCTTGAGAACATCTGTGTAAACCACTGCGCCTGCATTGCCTCATAAAAAGTTCTCGGTGGATTTTTCGGTACATAACGGCAGATGTCGGCGATTTTTAATAGTTCTTTTTTTCTCTTTGGATTTTCTTCTTCCTTTGCCAATTTTTCTGCCAAATCTCCATGTCTGTCTGCCCATAAAATAATGGCATCACAAGTGATGATCACTGCCTGTAAAAATGGAAGTTTCTCCGTATAATCAATTGGACTGTACTCATCCAACTCCAAAACTCTTTGTTCTGCTTCTTTCTTGATTCCAAGAAAACCTTTTTCCAACACAATTTCATAATCATGTACCCACTGAAGGGAAGATCGAAATGATGCAGTTTCATTTACTATATATCTTGATGTAAGTTCCTCATCTGGATTATAAGTCAGTTTTGTTGTCTCTGAAGTCAATGCCTTCGCAAGGTCTTCATGGAATGTTTTTCCAACCCAATACGGAGCAATTTCTTCTACAACAATTTTGGCATCCTCATCAGAAATGCTAAATGGTGAGACAGTCCTTGTCGGTAATGTCTTAATCGCCTCCCCCAATGTATTTCCATCCAACTCTGGATAAAGAATTCCATAGCGTCCCTGTTTTCCGCTTCTGCCTACAATTAACTGATCATCATCGATATAGACCGTCGCATGTTTTGCATAATGCATTAATGCTTTCGCCCATCTTAAAATTAAAGGCTCTCCCTCTGTCTCTTGAAAAGACTGTGTAAAATATAAACCCCTTTCAATATCAATTTGTGGCTTCTGTCCTCGGATACAGCTTAATATTTTTGTTGCACGATTTTGATGAACAAATGCAGGTTTCTCATGCTTAATCTCATATTGAATTCGACGCTCCTGAGGTGATATTATTGTACTCATATTTTTTACCTCCTAAATTTTATTTCAGATAATGAAAAAGGTTGCAATAAGAAAGAACAATCTGCTCTTTTATTGCAACCTCTGGTTTTCCAGTCAGTTTCTTTTATTATAAACAATATAATATTATTAAAATTTTTTCTATCTATATATCCCTCCTGTATTTCCTACTAATATCATATGTATTGTATGAAATGTATTATATGCCATTAAAATTGTTTTGTCAAGCATTGTTTTTCCTAAAATAAAAAAACATTTTCCTAAAACCTTTTTAGAAAAATGTCTTTTTCAGTCACAATTAAATACTACTTTGATCTTATAAAGAAATTTATATATATTCTCGCCCCATATATACGCCCATAATTTATAATATAAGATTAATAAATATACTTTCATCATCAAAAATAAGTTGGCATAATTATCTACTCAAATATACAGAAAATTTTGTTCCCTGTCCTAATTTAGAACTAACCTTAATATATCCTCCCTCTCCTGAGATTACTTCTCTTGCAAGATAAAGCCCAATTCCAACTCCCTCTTCCTTTGCTACTATAGAGGAGCGATAAAACCTCTGAAATATCTTGTTCTTCTCTTCCTCTGAGATACCAATCCCCGTATCTACAATCTCCACACAGACAAAAAGTTCATATACTTTTATAGCCATGTCTATAGAGCCTTCTTTTGTATATTTAATCGCATTGTCAATAATATTTCCTATTGCTTCTTTTGTCCACTTTTCATCAAATACTGCCTTCTCTTTTAGATTTAGTAACTGCAGATAAATACAAAGCCCTTTTTCTTCCGCTTTTGTTTTATACTGTTCTATCACTTCCTGCACCATTGGAAAAACTTTTTGCTTTTCTGGCTTAAGAACAATAATGCCAGTTTCCAATCTGGAAAGCTTGACAAGTGATGCGATTAAAAAATTTAATTTCTCGGTCTGACTATGTAAGGAATTTACATAATCTATTTCCTCCTCATCCAAATCCATTTCCTGCAATAACTCTGTATATAACAAAATATTCGCAATTGGTGTTTTTGTCTGGTGAGAAATATCTGCGATAAGTGTTTTTATTTTATCCTTTTCTAACTTAACCTTTTGGGCAGAAGTCTCTGCGGAAGAGAGATACTGTGCCATTTTAGCTTCAATTGCGGATAATTTACTCTCATTAAAATCTTTTTCCTGAAAATTTCCCTCTATCGCCTGCTCTAACATTTCAAACAAACTATCCATAATTTTTCTGATACGTAATCTATCCCAGATAACTACTGCAATTGATATAAATATACATAAACTAGCAAATATACTTCTTACTTCCATCTACTTTTCCTTTCTTTTATACACTTAGAAAGAATTATTCTTTTTCAGTTTACCACATAAATTCCAATCATCCCTCATAGCGTTCTCCACATAACTAAACATACAGTCTATAAAACAACAAAATTGTTTTTCCACTCACAGACCATAGAATGAGATATGCCTTTTGGATATACTATATAAGTCATTTTGATGATATCCATGTATATCCCACACCATACACAGTTTTAATATATTGCTGTGCTTTCAGCTTATCTCTAAGCCGCTTTATCGTAACAGAAAGTGCATTCTCATCAACATACTCCGCACCGTCTGTCCAAATACGGTCAACCAATTTTGTTCTCTCCAGCGTTATCCCCTCATTTTCAACTAAAATGCGAAGAAGTTTCTGTTCCGTTTTACTAAGCTCTACACTCTCCTCGCCCTTTTTAAATATCATCAAGTCAAAGTCAAAATAAAACTCTCCCAGCTGATTTATATTTTTTTCCGTTTTATTATTTTTCAGTTTATCTTTTAATTCAGTTTCCACTGCTTTTTTTTGACGTTCTAATTCCATCTCTCTTCTTCTAAGCTGTGTATTTACTCTTGCACGAAGGACAGACAATCGAAAGGGTTTTGTAATATAATCATCCGCCCCAAGCTCTAATCCTGTCACAATATCTGTCTCCATATCATTTGCCGTCAATAAAATAACTGGAATATATGCTCCGCTTCGCAATTCCACTAAAAAATCTAATCCATCTCCATCTGGTAAATTAATATCTAATAGAATTAAATCAAATTGCTCCGCTACAAGTTTTTCTCTTGCTTCTTTTAAGCTTCCACAACCTTCGACTTTATTTTCGGAAGAGCGAAGGGAGCGACAAAGACCTGCCAACAGTACTGTATCATCTTCCACAATCAATATTTTATTTAAATAACCCATATCTTCTTCCCCTTTTCGTACAGTTTTAAAAATAATCTCCTCTAGGGCATACCGTATTTTATGCCCCAGAGGGTATAGGTTTTGAAGCAGATAGCATAGCAACTATTATATAGATAAAGAGTGAAATTGAGATAGAAGATTAAGGGGAAATTAGAAAGAGTCGCCATCCGTCAGAAGACCATTGTTTCAAAACCTATACTCACAGAGCACACCGCATTCTATGCCCTATGGGCGAAAACAGCTTACGCTGTTTCATAAGGCATAATTTATGGAAATCACTTTTCCCGTCTCCGTTTTTTCTTTAAATATATTATAACAAAATTCAGCAAGAGTTAATCATACTACTATATAAGCCACTCACTATCATCTCTCAAAAAATTCATCACAGCCGTATTAAATCTCTCTGGTTCTTTATTGGCAATAAAATGATCACCGCAAATTAATACAAGCTTCGCATTTGGAATACTATTCGCAATAAGTTTCGTATGTTCCTCCTTAATCATATCCCTTGTTCCTGCTATCACTAATGTCCTAGCCACTATCTTACTTAAATACTGTTTTGGTATATTAGGATCGTTTACCATTAATCCCAAAAGTTCCATATTTCTTTTAGCCTGCTCACTCTTTTGGGAAAAGAGGTGCGCTATGCGGTAGCCAAGTTCTATCGGAAGTTGTACAGAGAACTTCACTCCTCTAGCATTCAAATTTCCACCGTTTAAAATTAAATTTTTCACTCGATTTGGATACTTTATCGCAAAAACCATCGCAATATTTGCTCCGTCTGAAAAACCTAAAATATTCGCTCTATCAATTCCCTTTTCATCCATAAACCTTCGTAAATCAAGAGCAAATTGACGAATCGTAAATGGAGCCGTTCCTCTTAGAGATTTGCCATGTCCTCTCGTATCCACTGCGATTACTTGATAATATTTTGAGAAATACTCAATCTGATGCGTAAAATATGAACTATCTTCTCCGTTTCCGTGAAGCAAAATAAGAACTTCGCCTTCTCCTTTTTGTATATAAAAATTTTTAATTTTCATCCTATTCTCCCTGATAGCTTTTCAAATATTCTTTCACAGACCGACTCATCTCTTTTGAAAACTCTGAGTTATATTTTCTCTCACAAAAAGCTCTTGTCCATTTTTCAAACGTCTTTCCTTTCTCTATCGTCTCTTTTTCAAACATTTTGCGAAGCTGTGTGCCATCTCGCCTCCTATATACATTTTCCTGCACAATATCTTCTAAACGACAGCGCTTTGGCTTTTGGCGTTCCTTTTGTTGCTTTGTCGGATATCCAAATACAAGCATTGCCGCTGGAAATACATACTCTGGCAACTGCAATAACTCTCTGTGAAATTCACATTGCTCCATAATATCTCCGATATAGCAAGATCCAATTCCAAGACTCTCTGCCGCCACAACTGCATTTTGCGCTGCGATAACTGCATCTGTAATAGATAAGGCAAAATCTCCCTCTGCAGGCTTTCTCGGAGCTGCACCGCCCTCCACAAATGCGTCAAACCATTTTTGCATATCGGCACAAAAAATAAGTACCATTGGAGCCTTGGCGATAAACGGCTGCTTGTCACAGCTTATCGCAAGTTTATCCTTTATATCTTGGTCTGTGATATCTAAAATCGTGTACATCTGCTGATTTCCCGCCGTCGGAGCTTCCATCGCAGACTGCAAAATCAATCTTTTATCTTCCAAAGAAATCGGCTTATCTTCATAAACACGAACAGATTTTCTATCTTGAAGCGACTTTATAATTTCATTCATTTTTTCTCACCTTTTTTCTTCTTTAAAAGAAACCTTCTCTATTATTTTTAAGATACTAACTACAATACTCTCCTGCTCATACACGGGATTTCACATTTTCTAGTATATTATCGGTTAAAATTAATGGTTACCCACTCGTTTCCACACTCTATAATAAATTACCGTATCTAATAGTCTTCTAACCTTAGATACGGTGATTTAGTCAAATATTTTTCCCTTTATTTACGCACTGGAGTAATAATAGGCTTTCCCTCTGCGTCAAGAAGTGGTGTCAAACCTCCTGAATATCCAGCATGATGATACATATAATTCACACCAGTCTTCGTATCAACCCAAATCTCTGTTACCTCTATCTTGCCCTGACTGTATTTCTTTACAAACCTCTTCTCTTTATTGTCCATTAGCCTTACCTCCAATAAATGCATCCTAATTTTTAAATTATAGCATAATTAGGATAATATTTCTATTCTTATTTTATCAAAAAGAAAAACAATTTTTATAGGTTTTGATACGAGTCTTATGCTATTGTTCATTCATTGAAATGATTAGTAGTGAAAATCTTATGGAAAATCATAAGTCTTATATGCTTTCGAGTATATTGTTGTGGTCAAGTTTTTTTGTGACGATTATGACTAAAAAAATTATTGAATTGTTTCTTGAACTTTATCGCATTTTCTAATTTATTACTCAAAAAGGAACTATTATTCCAGTAAATACTTCATCTACTTTTACAACAGTCCCTCTCAATTATTATCTTATTCTTTTGGATTTTTATCTTTTGAATCATTGTTTTTCATTCGAACCCAATCAATTACTAAAGTCTCAAATACATACAGAACTGCCAATATGAAATCTCCTATAATCATTATATCAACAGGCGTATGCGTATAAAGCTGAGCCGCAATTATCATAAGCAGTGATATGATAAAAGTTTTTAAAGACTCCTTTAACCTCGTAAATTTAAAATATTTTTTCATGACTATACTTCCACCTTATCCAACAACATATCTTACTTTATTTAAACTTTGAATAGATACATGTATCTGATAATACAGTTTGATGCCCTTCCTGTAAAACACCCCTTTTAATTATCACTTTATTCTTTTGACTTTTTATCTTTCGAATCATCGCTTTTCATTCGAACCCAATCAACTACTAAAGTTGCAAATACGTATATAATCGCCAGAACAAGATATGTTATAATAATTTTACCAATAGACATATGCCCGTTATGAAGCCGATCCACAACAAATATTATCATCAGTATAATAAAACTTTTCCAACTTTCTCTAAATCTCGTAAATTTAAAATATTTTTTCATAACTACACTTTCACTTTATCCAACGACATATCTTACTTTATTTAAACTTTGAATAGATACATGTTTTATCTGCAATTGTATCATCACAGTATTTTTATGATTTAGTAATGCATCAATCACAATATTACCGCTCTTTATACTATGGCTTGCCTTAAAATAATCGGAATTGTTCAATAAATTACCCACATATTTTTTGGCATAATTTAAATTTTCTTGTTCTAAACACTCATAAATACAAATTAAATGATTTTTCATATCATGTTTTAGATTTCTTGTATTCAAATCTATTTCTTTTTTCTCACTACTAAAAATTATAAAAAATATAAGTTCTAATATAATATAAATCAATATTTCAATCATCAAAAAATTCTCTCCCTAACAATTCATGATATTTTTCTCTAACCTTTTTTTGTCTATCTTCACTTATCTGTAATTCTCTCCCATCATATAGCGTTATATTAGAAAAACTAATCCTTTTTATATACCTATAATTTACCAAAAAAGATTGATGTATCCTAAAAAAAGGAATTTCTCCTCTCTCTAATTGCTTTTCAACTATACTCAATTTTTCATAAAATTTATCTTGTCCTCCTTTATAATGAATAGTAATAAATCTGCCAGAACTTTCAAAATAAATAATGTCTTTTAATAATACTTTATGAGATACTTTATTAAATCGATATTCAAAACACGTCTCATTCCGTATAATCCTCTTATACGCTTTATTAAAATAATTTCTAAATATTTCTTCATCAATCGGTTTTTTTATAAACCGAAACGGCTCCACCTCAAATAATTCAATAAAGTAATTTTCATAGCTGGAAATATAAATTAAAATAATGTTTAAATCTCTCTCCCTAATCTTCTTTGCAAGCTCTATACCGTTTAACCGTACCATCTTAATATCAAGATATCATAATTCATATATCTTCCCAGCAGATATATCATTCCACAATTCACTTCCGTCCAAATATACTTCTACTTCCACATCTAAACCTTGATTTTTTGCAATTTCTAAAAGCATATTCTCAATTCTAAAAGTAATTATTAAATCATCATCACAAATCGCTATTCTCACCAATTTCTGTTCCTTCTTCCTGCTATCTATTCAAGCTATTTTCGTAACCTTATTTGCCTTCTCATTTCACCTATCTAAAATTTATGCAACTATATTTTATATAATATCACATTAATGTTTTATAATCAACGATACCTTAGCAAAGCATAATTCAAAATTGTTATATTATAAACTGCCACAAATTCAGAGAATAAATGATGTCCAAAATCTTTTTACATTTCTATAACAAGATATTCCTTAATATTTTGCCAGTACACAGCCATCCGTGAGAAGAGAGTTCTTTCCCTAGCCAACAATGGAGGAGTGGAGCTGTTTTTCGCTACGGATGCTATGGGGTTCTGAGCGTGTTTGAACATAGTGAGTTTGTGATGAACCTCATAAATAGGCGGAGTGGCGAAAAATGGCGGGAACGCAACGTGTTGGAAAGGAAAAGAACTCTCTTCTGACGGATAGCGTTTCCTTCCAAAAAAATATTCCACTTTTTCTATTTCATAAAGTATACTCACAGAGCATACCACATCCTATGCCCTGCGGGCGAAAAAACAGCTTTGCTGTTTCATAAAGTATACTCACAGAGCATACCACATCTTATGCCCTGCGGGCGAAGAAACAGCTTTGCTGTTTCATAAAGTATATATTTAGAATATATCCTCAATCTTTCCCCTAACTATTTCTCTCCTAAAATGCAAAAGCGGCAGGACATCCCCACCGCCTCAAAACCAATATTAAATTTATCAACTCTAGAAATTAAATCCTTCCAATGTAGCAAAATAATCCGCTGGAGTCTCCGCACGGCGAATCATCTCTACGCTTCCATCTTCTTTTAGTAAAAGCTCTGCAGAGCGAAGTCGTCCATTATAGTTATATCCCATAGAAAATCCGTGAGCACCTGCGTCATGAATGACTAATAAATCTCCCTTATCAATCTTTGGAAGCTTTCTATCTACCGCAAATTTATCATTATTCTCGCAGAGAGAGCCAACGATATCGTATACATGATCACAAGGAGCGTCTTCCTTGCCCATAACTGTAATATGGTGATATGCACCGTACATAGCTGGACGCATTAAGTTTGCAGCGCAGGCATCCACTCCGATATACTCTTTATAAGTATGTTTCTCATGAACTGCTTTTGTCACAAGATGACCATTTGGAGCAAGCATATAACGTCCAAGCTCCGTAAAAATCTTCACATCTCCCATTCCAGCTGGAACTAATACTTCCTCGTAAGCTTTTCTTACACCTTCGCCGATTGCCATAATATCATTTGGCTCTTTATCTGGTGTATAAGGGATTCCGACACCTCCAGAAAGATTGATAAATCCGATATGAACTCCTGTCTCTTCCTTTAACTCAACTGCAACTTCAAATAAAATTTTAGCAAGCGTTGGATAATAGTCATTTGTCACTGTATTGCTTGCGAGGAATGCATGAATACCAAACTCCTCCACTCCAAGCTCTTTTAATCTTATATAAGCTTCTTTAATCTGCTCTCTTGTCATGCCGTATTTGGCATCCCCAGGATTATCCATAATTGTATTTGCAATTGCAAATTTTCCGCCTGGATTGAAACGACAACAAATTCTCTTAGGAATTCCAGCTGTCTCTTTTAAGAAATCAATATGTGTAATATCATCTAAATTGATAATTGCGTTTAACTCTCTCGCTTTTACAAATTCTTCTGCCGGTGTCTCATTGGATGAGAACATAATCTCATCTCCACGAATTCCACAGCGCTCGGACATTAAAAGCTCTGTCAAAGAAGAACAGTCTGTTCCACATCCCTCTTCTCTTAAAATTTTCAAAATAGTCGGATTTGGCGTTGCCTTTACAGCGAAATATTCTTTGAATCCTGGATTCCAAGAAAACGCCTTATTCAAAGCTCTCGCTGTCTCTCTAATTCCCTTTTCGTCATATAAATGAAATGGAGTAGGGTATTTTGCCGCAATCTCCTCTAATTGTTCTTTTGTCACAAATGGTTTCTTTAACATTTTTCTCTTTCCTTTCTTTCCTCTCTCTTCTTAGCTAACTTTCTTTTATGATAAGTGAAATATATCTCTGTCTCAAAGCTCTATTTTTGTATCTTCCTACTTTCCATTTTTCCTTAAAAGTATAATCTCTATCTACACAAAAATCAATAGAGTAAAATGACCTCAAAAATGAGATTATCTATCATATACTATTGGAGCTTCGTTCCCTTATGTCTTAGTCTTCATTTTATTCCTACTAATATCTTCACTTATAATAGTTGAAGAGAACTATATTTTTTAATAAAATCTATATGAAAGCTTTTTGTACCATATTTTTCAAAAAGCACTATTGCTTTTTTATCATCTAAATACGTTATCGTTCCTACGCCATATTTTGGATGCTTTACTCTCGCTCCAACAATAAATGCCTTGGCATCGAATGACATCTCTGGCAAAAATAAAGATGGAGCTGCATCTTTATGAAATAGTTCTTTTACTGTAAACACATGTAAATATTTCTTAGCTCTTGTGAGTGCTACATAAAAAAGTCTTCTCTCTTCCTCAATTTCGGCATCTTTTACTGCTTTTTTATGAGGAATCACCCCCTCATTGACCTCTGGCACAAAGACAACCTCGTACTCTAATCCCTTAGCACTATGCATTGTCGTAAGTACTACTCGATTCTTCTCCTGCTGCTCTTCCTGCTTTTGTCGCTTTAACTCTTCATCATAAGCCTCAACATGAGTAAAGAAATCTGGAATTGTTTCAAATTCCTTGGCAGTTTCTTGAATTTCCTGCAATATATCAAATAATTCATCGACATTAATTCGCCGAAACTGTGCATACTCTCTAAGATACGTATCATATCCAACTACATTTCGGATATAAGTAATCGCCGCATACGGAGACATATCCTTTATCATCTCTAAATCTTTGATAAAATCTAAAATTCTTTGCACCATCCACGGCTTATCTGTCATTTTATATGCTATATCTCGAAGATCAATCGTTGGATTTTTTAACATATCCCGCTTCACATAGCGGTTTGGTCGATTTATAATCGCTAAAATCTTAGCTCTCTCCCGATTACCACGTGCCACCTCCATATAAGTAAGCATATTTCTTGCTATCCAGTGGTCATAAATATTCGGAATTCCATCTTTTACCTGAAACGGAAGATTATACTCCATCAAAGCTCGAATTAAAGTTCCTGGCTGAATATTTGTCCTAAAAATTACAGCCATCTCCTGATAAGGAATTCCCTGCTTAGCATAAGCTCTAATTAACTCGATAATCTTTAGATTTTCCTCCCGCTGCGTCTGAAAGCTTTGGATATCAACTGGCCAAAAGTTTGGAGTCTTAGCCTTAATTTCCTTTTGGAAACGTTTCGTATTATTCTCAATTAATCTCTTTGCACATTCCACAATATCCGCACTAGAACGGTAGTTTATATCTAGAATAACCTTCTTACATCCTTTATATTCCGACTCAAAACTAAGCATAATCTCTGGCTTTGCTCCCCGAAATTGATAAATAGACTGATCGTCATCTCCCACGATAAAAAGATTATTTTTCGGTTTTGCAAGCATTTGAATAATTGCAAACTGAATTTTATTAATATCTTGAAACTCATCCACCAAAATATACTGAAATTTATCCTGCCATATTTTCAAAATATCAGGTCTTTGGTCAAATAGCTCATAACAAAAGACAAGCATATCATCAAAATCTAGCAACCGCTCTCTTCGTAATCTGTCATCATAGGCACGATAAATATTACAAAATATATCATCTGCACAGGAGGTGCTATGATAATATTCGAGATTCATCATCTCGCCCTTTACAAGACTGATTTCTCCAATCACACTAGAAATAAAATCATTTTCCTCCTCAATTTCCAATTCCATACAGTGAATAATTTCTATAAGAAGTTGTCGCTTTTTCTCCTCTCTCAAAATATTATCACCGTTTAATCCGTAGGCATACCGCAGTATTGAAAAAAAGATGGAATGGAAAGTTCCAAAGCTCACAGGGAGACTTTGTCCCATTAATCGGCTAAAGCGTTCTTTCATTTCTTTAGCCGCCGCCTTCGTAAAGGTGACGACTAAAATATTAGAAGGCTTCACACCTGCATATTCAATTAGCCATTTCGTTCGATAAGTAATAACAAGCGTTTTTCCTGATCCTGGACCAGCAAGCACTATCATTGGACCATCCTTATGAGTAATCGCACGCTTTTGTTCTTCATTAAAAGAAGCCATCTACTGTACTTCCTCTAATTTTTTCATACCAATCTGGATTCTTCTAAGAGCCTCTTCTTTTCCAATAATTTCCATGATTTCAAATGCTCCGCCTGGTGTCATCTGTTTTCCAGAGACTGCAGTACGAACTGGCCACATAGCTTGACCATTTTTGATTCCTTTTTCCTTTACATAAGCCATTGTCACTTCATATAAATGATTACGGTCATAATTATCCTCAGCCTCATAAATTGGATATAACTCTTTTAATACTACAAGAGAATTTTCCTCATTTGTCTTCATCTTCTTATGCTTATACATTGTCACATCATAATCTGGTAACTCCTCAAAGAAGTCAATATGACCAGCAATATCTGTAAAACGCTCAATTCTTGTCTTTACAAGGTCACAGACTTTTTCTAAATCAATATCCTTTGTGATTACTTCTTTCACATATGGAATAGCCATCTCGTAAAATGCCTCGTTATCCATTTTCTTAATGTACTCACCATTCATCCAGCTAAGTTTTACCATATCAAATACAGCCGGTGACTTAGACATATGATGATAATCAAATTCTTTTATTAACTCCTCTAAAGAAAAAATCTCCTCATTATTTTCTGGACTCCATCCAAGCAAAGCGACAAAATTAATAATTGCCTCTGTCAAGAAACCTTGCTCTTGTAAATCCTCAAAAGAAGAATGCCCTGAACGCTTACTTAATTTTTTATGCTCCTCATTTGTAATAAGTGGACAGTGAACATACGTTGGAATCTCCCATCCAAATGCCTCGTATAAGCGATTATATTTTGGTGTGGAAGATAAATATTCATTTCCTCTTACAACATGAGTGATTCCCATTAAATGGTCGTCTACTACATTGGCAAAATTATAGGTTGGATATCCGTCAGATTTAATTAAAATCATATCATCAAGCTCACTATTATCAACCTCAATTTTTCCGTAAATATCATCCATAAAATAAGTCTTTCCTTCTGTCGGATTATTCTGACGAATAACATAAGGAATTCCAGAAGCTAATTTCTCTTCTACTTCTTCTTTTGATAAATGGAGGCAATGCTTATCATACTGTACAATCTCCTTGCCTGAAATCTCTGTCTTTAAGCTCTCAAGTCTCTCCTCATCGCAAAAACAATAATATGCCTCACCTTTCTCAATTAACTTTTTCGCATATTCCAAATAAACGCCTGATGCCTGTCTCTCACTCTGTACATAAGGACCCACTTCACCACCAATATCTGGTCCCTCATCGTGAATCAAACCTGTTTTCTTTAATGTGCGATAAATAATATCAACTGCACCTTCCACTAAACGAACTTGGTCTGTATCCTCTATTCTTAAAATAAAATCTCCACCCTCATGCTTTGCAATCAAGTACGCATAGAGAGCTGTTCTCAAATTTCCAACATGCATTCTTCCTGTTGGGCTTGGGGCAAATCTTGTTCTTACTCTACTCATCTATTTCCACTTTCCTTTCACTTAATCTTGTAGTCTTCCTAGAATCTCTAGTATTTTCTATAAAAATATACAAAACTCCATACTAGACTTTCACAGATTACTTTATCCCAAGCCAGTCTTTTCGTCAAGTATTTCTGTCAAAAAACCTTATATCAATCGAGTAGGCTGACTCCCACTCGATTAGCAATTTCGCACAGCTTGTGATATAATCACTCGCTGTACTTGACCGTCAAATGTCTGTTCGTGCAAGCACGACAGCCGCATGACAGTCTTATTACACAAAAAGAAGCTAGAACCAAAGTTCTAGCTTCTTTACTATAAACATCTTTGTTTGATTTTGTCTCTATTAAGCTTTGTTGATAGATCCAAATACTTCCATTCTCTCTTTTACTTTAGCTTTGATAGCTTCTGTACCAGGAGCTAATAATTTACGAGGGTCAAATCCTTTACCCTGTAAGTCTTTTCCTGCCTCGATATATTTACGAGTAGCTTCTGCGAATACAAGCTGGCAGTCTGTGTTAACGTTAATCTTAGCTACACCAAGAGAGATAGCTTTCTGAATCATCTCATCAGGGATACCTGTACCACCGTGTAATACTAATGGCATATCTCCTGTCTTCTGCTGAATTGCATCCAATGTCTCGAAGCTTAATCCAGCCCAGTTTTCTGGGTATTTTCCATGGATATTACCGATACCAGCTGCTAACATTGTTACACCTAAGTCAGCGATTCTCTTACACTCTTCTGGATCTGCACATTCACCTGTTCCAACAACGCCGTCTTCTTCTCCACCGATAGCTCCAACTTCTGCCTCAATAGACATTCCTTTTTCATTACAGATAGCAACTAACTCTTTTGTCTTCTCTACGTTTTCTTCGATATCAAAATGAGATCCATCAAACATAATGGAGGAGAATCCAGCTTCGATACAAGCCTTAGCTCCTTCGTAGCTACCATGGTCTAAGTGAAGTGCTACAGGAACTGTAATATTAAGCTCTTCTAACATACCATTAACCATACCAACGATTGTCTTATATCCTGTCATATACTTTCCAGCACCTTCAGATACACCAAGGATAACTGGTGAGTTATTCTCCTGAGCTGTTAAAAGGATAGCCTTTGTCCACTCTAAGTTATTAATATTGAACTGACCTACTGCATAATGTCCTGCTTTTGCTTTTGTGAGCATTTCTTTTGCTGATACTAACATAATAAATGTCCTCCGTATTAAAAATAGTTTTATTGTAATCAGGGTCTAAAGCTTGCCTTTCCACTAATCTTATCAAAAGATAACTCTTATGGAAGCCACCTCTTCTCTAATATAAGCAACTCTCATGACCCCCTAAGTTGTATGAATTTATTATACTCCATTTTTAAAAAAAAATAAAGTACAATCTACATATTTTCACAGAAATTTTTCTTTAAAAAGTTCAAATCTTCTTAATAAAAGTATACAAAATTCAATATTCTATAAAAATTTCTTTTTATTTCACGCTTAAACTATTTTTTAATTTATGATAGATTGTGAAATTCCAGAAAAAGATGCTGAAAATCCAAAAAAGAAAGAATATAATATACGGGAATCGATGTTTATACAAATTATTTTCCATACCTATAATATTCTCTATCTTTACATTTTTTACCCGAAATGCTAGGATAAAGAAAAATGAAAAATATATCTATATTTTAGAAAGGCCAACTATTAAAAATCAAGTCTAAAAGGAACATTTTTTGAATGAATTGCCAAAATGCATTTCAGATAAAAAAGAACTGAAAATTAGTTCTTAGTACCTTGAAAACTATATCTAACTGATTAACAAATATACAAAGAGACTGTGATTGTAGCCTTTCTAAAACCATCCAGTGGTAGGAAAATAGAAACAATGCACAGTATCTCTGATGGTATAACACACAGACCTTGGAGAGGGTCTATAAACACTACTACTATAATAATACGAGGAAAATAATATTATGAATGGTCTATTTTTACAAGGTGGCGGTGCCAAGGGAGCCTTCGAGGCAGGAGCTATTTATGCTCTTCGTGAAGCTGGCTTAACCTTTTCTATTGTATCTGGAACTTCTATCGGTTCCATTAACGGATACTATTTATATATGGGACAAGAAGAAGCAATGAAACGTCTCTATACAGAATGTGACTTAATGCCCGTCACAAAGGGACAAATCATCACTGACGTAATTCCGAATGAAGTTTTAATCTACCGTCTTCGCCAGCTCTCCTATATTGGTTCTGCCGTTGAGGAATTTTATGTGAATTATGTACATGTAGAAAACTGTAGAGTAATAGAAATACAAAAAAACTTGGCAAAAGAAGATAAAGTATCTCAGATAAAAGCTATCACTGCAAGCTCCCTTCTTCCATTTTCCCTGCCAGAAGGACTTACTAGTGTAACTACAGTCGAAGCTGGCATGAAATACGGTGACCGAATTATGGGACCATATTTTGACGCCGATGTCGTCGCTGGCAAATACGAGAACCGCAATTTAGACGGCGGTATTTTAAATAATTTCTTTATGGAACCGTTTGCAACTCATAAAGTAGATAAACTTTACCTCATCTCTCTCCACGACGAACTTCCAATTCCTGATTATCTGCGCAAAGTTTATAAAGATGATCAGCTTATTCTAATCGAGAGAAAAAAGCCTTTTCCCTCTTATGCTTCTCTCAATTTCTCACAGCCATTTATGAGAGAGCTCTTTGAGGAAGGATATGAGGCTGCAAAAAAAGTTTTATAATCCCAAAAATTAAATTTGATAGATAGAAATACATAGAAAAAGGCTGTCGTAAAGCTAACTATACAATATCCCCTTTGAAAGCTCTAATAACTTAACAATATATTGTATATTCACTTCATACAACAGCCTTTTTCATTTCATAAATCAATTCCTATCACTCTAAATTTAGAGCTCTAATGTATCACCATAGTCTGAAGGATATTCTTGAATCTCCTGTCCTCCATCAAAGAATTCTTCAATATCTATATCGTCATTATAGAAATCATCCTCAAAATCATCAAAATCCACCGTAGATATCATGAAAAACAAGAAAATTGCCATTAAAATTGTCACTACTATACTGACAATTGACATAAGTAAACCTATAAATCGTTTTTTATCTTTTTTATATTTTGGTTTTTCTGCCAAACTTCCACAGATAATACTTGCTATCGCAAGCGGAATAGAAAAGATTGTAAAACAACAACTCACAGCTGCCAAAACAGAGAGAATTCCAAGAATAAGACATGCTGTTGCGAGTCCACTTGATTCTTCCATATAATCTCTTTGTATATTTGGTAACTGCCTATCTCTTGAATCATAGCCATATTGATAACCACCATCATGACTATCAAAATAATCTGGATTCTCATTTCTATTATCGTAATATTCTTTCTGGATTTGCATATTCAAATCACTATCCTTATTTCGTGAGTTATTATCATTTGTATGATTCACTCTCGAATAATCTTCCCCTTTTCCATTTTCCGTTTCTTGCAATGGTTCCCAAACTAATTTCTCATAAGTTGGTTCTTGATTATCATTATTTCTTCTCTCTTCTTGCCTTTCATTCATATTTTCTTCTAGCGGATTCCCTGTATAAGGGTCAAATTTTTGTTTTCTATCTTCTTCTTTGTTCATTTTATTTCCCCTTCATAATTCCCTAAATTTTAAAATTAATTTTACTATCCTCTCTGCATCACCAAAGATAGCTCAAAAAATATTATAAGTAAAACGAAATTCCATTAGTGATATCATACCATATCTTGTCAAACAATACTACTTATTATAATAAATTCTCTTTTTTCCATCAGATTACTTTATAATTGACAAAATAAAAAGGAGAGTCTATCATATAAATCTATAACCCCTAATGAACTTTCCGCTCAATATATTAAGGCTTATCTTTCTTTCCGACGACTCTCCAAACTTTTTACTTAAATAAAACTTATAACTCTAATCCCGCTAAAACTTTATGAAGCTCTTTAGCTGAAGCCTGCAATTTTGCTAACTCTTCATCATTTAAAGGAATCTCCAAAACTTGCTCTGCACCATTTTTAGATACAATAGTTGGAACACTAATGCATACATCCTCAATTCCATACTGTCCCTCTATCAAACTAGTAATTGGAAGCACACTGTGAGAGTTTTTCACAACCGCCTCAGCAATTCTTCCAACTGCCATAGCTACTCCATAATAAGTTGCACCTTTCTTCTTAATAATCTCATACGCACTATCTCTTACAGTCTGATAAATTCTCTCCATAGATTCCTCATGTGCAAAATGTCCTCGAAGCTCACAGAAATCATTTACTTGAATTCCCGCTACATTTGCGCCACTCCATACAGCTAACTCACTATCTCCATGTTCTCCGATAATAACAGCATGTACACTCTTGCTATCAACTTGTAAATGCTCTCCAAGAAGATAACGGAAACGTGCGGAATCAAGAACTGTACCGCTACCAAATACTCTCTCCTTTGGATATCCTGAAAGTTTAAGAGCCACATATGTTAATACATCTACTGGATTTGCCACGATCATTAAATTTCCTTCGAAATTTCTCTTTGTAATTTCTGGAATAATAGTTTTAAAAATTGCTACATTTTTATTTACTAAGTCAAGTCTTGTCTCTCCTGGTTTTTGACTTGCTCCTGCTGTGATAATAATAAGACCACAGTCTGCAATATCATCATAATCTCCAGCATAAATCTTTATTGGTGCAACATATGGACGTCCATGACTTAAGTCCATTGCCTCACCTTCTGCTTTTTCTTTGTTCGCATCAACTAATACTAATTCAGAAAATAATCCCTTGCTAATTAAACTAAATGCGGAAGAAGATCCAACAAATCCGCATCCGATTATCGCTGCCTTTTGAATATTCATTCTTTTGCCCTCCTAAAAAATATTCTCCGTAGAATCTCTTTTCTACAGTATGATTAGTATTGCACAAAGCGTGAAAATCTAATACTAGACTTTCACGCTTTTTCGCTTCTTTTATTATACTATTTTTATCTACAAATAACAAGTTTTTCTTTTATGAATAGTGAGAATCCCTCTCAAAAACTTTGAGCTAAATCTTATATTTTACTCAATTGGTTTTAAGTTTTTCATAGAAATATCCATAATAGGAGCGGAATGTGTTAATGCACCACTGGATACATAATCTACACCAATATTTTTTAATCTCTCTAACTTCTCTTTTGTCACATTTCCAGAGCATTCTGTCTCTGCCCGACCGTCAATATAAATAACTGCCTCTTTCATCATCTCATCTGTCATATTGTCTAGCATAATGATATCAGCGCCGGCGTCTACCGCTTCTTTTACCATCTCCATATTTTCTACTTCAACTTCAATTTTACGCACAAATGGAGCATACTCCTTCGCCATAGTAATGGCTTCTCTCACACCGCCAGCTGCTCCGATATGGTTATCCTTTAATAAAATTCCATCGGATAAATTATATCTATGATTTGTTCCACCGCCGACTTTTACCGCATATTTCTCAAAAGGTCTCATATTAGGAGTTGTCTTTCTTGTATCTAGAAGTTTAATTTTGGAACCCTCTAACTCTCTCACACAATTTCTCGTGTAAGTGGCGATTCCACTCATTCTCTGAAGATAATTAAGAGCCACTCTCTCTCCAGATAAAAGCGCCTTAATATCTCCAATCAAAACTCCCATAAGCTGTCCGTTATGAACGAAATCCCCATCTTTAACATTTATCTCAAACTCTACATTTGGATCTAATAACTGAAAAACTCTCTCAAATATTGGAAGACCACAAATAACTCCATCTTCTTTGCAAATAAGTTCTACTCTTCCTTTTTTATCTTCTCTCATGACAGAATTAGTTGTCACATCTTCGCTCGTAATATCCTCTTGAAGCGCTCGAATCAAATAATCATCAATTTGCACTTTCATTGTTACACCATTTATCATAGAATATTTCATCCTTTCTCTTAATTTCTTCTAAGACAAGTTGCCTATATTCCTTAGCCCTCTTATCACCATCTTTATAATCTGCAAAATCACAGCTTTCTTTGACATTCTCTAAAACTGCATCATCTACATTAATTCCTTCCTCTTCAATAGACTTAGCTGCTCTCTTGGCAAAAACAAGACTTTCAAGAAGCGAATTACTTGCCAGACGGTTACGTCCATGGACTCCATTACAACTCGCCTCACCTACTGCATATAAATGTTTTTTGGAAGTTTCGCTGTCTAGATTCACTTCAATACCACCCATAAAATAATGCTGTGCAGGAGTAACTGGAATTAAATCTTTTGTCATATCATATCCCTCTTCCAAACAATGTTCATAAATATTAGGAAAATGTGTCAAAATCTTTTCTTTCCCTAAATGCTGAACCGACATATAGACATGAGAAGTATGATATTTATCCATCTCCTTTTTAATCGCCTCTGTCACCACATCTCTAGGCTCAAGCTCATTTACAAAGCGCTCTCCCTTTTCATTTAAAAGAATGGCACCCTCACCCCTTACAGACTCTGAAATAAGAAATCTCCTACCTGGCTTTTTACTATATAATACAGTCGGATGGATTTGAATATAAGAAATATCCTTAATCTTTACATTATGCTTTAAAGCCATTGCGAGACTATCTCCTGTAATATGTCTAAAATTCGTAGAATTATCAAAAAGTCCTCCAAGACCTCCACATGCAAGCACAACATAATTTGTCATCATCTTAAAAATTTCTTTTTGACTATTTTCAACTATAATACCATAACATTTTGTCTCATCGCAAATGAAATCAATCATCGTTGTATACTCTAAAATTGTAATATTTTCTCTCTCCCTCACTCGTTCCAAGAGTTTACTTGTTATTTCCTTTCCAGTAATATCTTGATGGTGAAGAATTCGAAAAGTAGAGTGAGCTCCCTCTCTCGTATACTCTATCTCTCCATTTTGCTTGTCAAAATCCACACCGTAATTCATCAAATCTTTTATAATATCTGGTGAAGATTTGATCATAATCTCTACAGATTTTTTATCATTTTCATAATGACCTGCTCTCATTGTGTCCTCAAAGTAGCTATCATAATCATCTTCTCCCTTTAGAGCCGAGATTCCTCCCTGAGCTAAAAAAGAATCACTGTTTTCACATTTATCTTTTGTAATCATAACGATATTATATTCTTGCGGCAAATTAAGAGCACAAAAAAGCCCTGCTGCCCCCGTTCCTACAATGATTACATCTGCATTGTCCATTATTTTACACCTCTTTTTTATCATAACAAGCCCAAAAAGAGTATCAGACAAATACTCTCTGATCCCCTTCTCTTTTTATTTTTCTTTTATCTCATACATCTTTTTAGCTTGCTCTGTCATTTTATTTTGCAAGTCTTAACATCTCATCCAATGCTTTTTTGGCTTTTAGACGTAATTGTTCATCTAATTCTACTTGGTTCGTAAGAAATTTTAGGCAATTTCTTGTATTTTCCATAGATACTTTTTTCATATCTGCACAGCATTGCTCTTGTTGCACTGGATAAAATTGCTTTCCAGAACCAGCCTTCATTAATTCATAAAAAACACCTGTCTCTGTCGCAATAATAAATTCTTTATCCTCACTCTTTGTTGCAAACTCAATAATCTCAGACGTACTTCCGATAAAATCAGACACTTCTAAAACTTCCATCATACATTCTGGATGAGTCAAAACTTTCGCTTTATTATATTTTTCCTTGGCAAATAATACGGATTCTTTTGTCAATTTTTTATGTACTGGACAGTATCCATCATTAAAAATAAAGTTTTTATCTGGAACTTGCTTTGCAATATATCTTCCCAAATTTTCATCTGGAATAAAGAAAATATTTTTCTGTGGCAATTTCTTTACAATTCTCTCGGCATTAGAGGATGTCACACAGACATCTGAGTAAGATTTAATCTCTGCCGTAGAGTTAATATAACAGACAACTGCCAAGTCATCATACTCATTTCTTACTTTTTCGATTGCCTCTTTTGTCACCATATGAGCCATCGGACAGTCAGCAGTCATATCTGGCATAATAACTATCTTTTCTGGATTCAAAATTTTAGCGCTCTCTCCCATAAATAAGACACCCGCAAAACAAATTACATCCGCATCTGTCTCCACTGCCTTTTTCGCCAAAAAATAAGAATCACCCACATAATCGGCAATCTTTTGCACTTCCTCATCTACATAATAATGTGCTAAAATAACAGCATTTCTCTCTTCCTTTAGTTTTTTAATTTCTTCTATATAATTCATTCCTTCTCTTTCCCTCTTTCAATTTGCTTTATTAAGCATTTTTCCTATCATAGCACAAGATTTACACAGTTTCAAGACAATTGTCTTGTCAATTGCTATTTTCCTGTACAGTATTTTCTTTTGAATTAATATTCTCTATACAAAAAAGAAAGGGGGTTCCACTCAAAAAAATAAAAGGAGAGAAGTTTTAGACTATCCTTTCTTACAGTCTAAAATTCTTCTCTCCTTATCCTTTAATATTTATTTTTATATTTTTGCTATACTAATTTTCATATAGATATTTTATTCCCTCATTATATAATGATAATGCAAATTTTCCAAAAACAATTGATATCTTTATATCAATGCAACTAGCACCAACACAGTTTATATATAATTTATAGAAAACAGCAAATCTTTCTAAATTGCCTTAAAGCGGAATGTAAATTCCATCTTCTTGCTCACGTCAATCAAAAATTCTTCGTGAACCTTAGAGCCCCAGCTATCGTCACCAGACACCCCCATCTGTGCGAGTGCTGCTCGAATTACTGTATAGTGAACTTGCGGAAGCTCATAAGGATGCTTCGCATTTTCCATCTCGTCCGGTGTCCAAGGAAGTGCAGAGAAATTCATCTTATCTCCTTCAAAATAAAAACCTCTTCCCTTGCGGTCTGTTACCTTTGCCCAGCGAACACCCATCTTATTGCCGCATTCCTGTGGAATAATATAGCGAGCCATGTTATCCTCCACTTTATTTTCATAAATGCCAAGCTTTGCTCCAGGAAGACGGTCCGCATAAGTTTCCTCTGGTCCTAATCCATACCACTCCACATGATTATAATCTGCATTTATTTTCATCATCACACCAAACTCTGGCATATCTGAAAGTTCCTCGATTGGGTCGTAGGAAAGAGTTGTCTCAACCATCCCGTCTCCGTAAACTGTGTATTTGAGGTCACAATAAGAGATTGGATTTGATGGCATAGTATAATGGAATGTAATCGACATTTCAGTATCTGCCACCTTAATATCTGGCTGGCATTTAAATCCTGGCTTCAATCCCTTTGGAGTTGCGTACATACTGGCAAGCTTCCACTGTCCATAGCGAGCCATCATGAGATTTCCCTCATCATTATCAACTGGCGCTCTCCAGAAGTTTGGTTTTGGAATTGTCTCAATCATCTCTCTGCCGCCATAGCGGTAGGATGCCAATCCGCCAGCGAGGAAGGAAAATAATATTTCAAAATCATCTCCGACAACACCGATATTTGTCGTACCTTTGATAACCTTAATTGACTTATTACATGCATATCCTATTGTATCCGCCTCGACCTCATAAACACTTTGTCCAAAGGCAACCTCATGTCCTTTCTTCGCCCAAATTGTATCTTCTTTTAATAAAAAAGAAACTGTGATACAGTATTCACCCTTTCTCGTCATCCTCTTAATTGGAAGCTCATACTCTTTCTCTGATAGAGGTGCAACGTCTGTATCCATTATCACTTTCTTAATTTCTTTTCCATTCTTTTGTAAAATAACAAAACAGTCAAATGTATCCGTATTCACAAACAAATTTTTATTTTTAATAAGAACTTTATTTGCAGAGATCTCAGCTGTAATATTTTGATAATTTGCTTTTACTGCCTGCATTTTAGGGGAAGGCGTTCTATCCCCACCATATACAATTCCGTTGGCACTAAAATTATAATCTGTTGGACGCTCTAAGAAATCGCCACCATACGCCTGGAATTCTTTTCCGTAGCGGTCTTTTTTATAAATAGTCTGATCAATATAATCCCAAATAAATCCCCCTTGATATAAAGGTTCCTCATCAGAATAATCTGTATATTTTTGCATATCTCCGCAAGAATTACCCATCGCATGCGTGTACTCACAGCAAATAAATGGCTTATCTCTATGCTCTGCCAAAAATTCTCGAATAGAATCTACAGAAGAATACATCTGACTCTCCATATCACTCGTATCATTATAGCGTCTATCGTGGAAAACACCCTCATAATGAACAAGACGAGTGGAATCTAACTCCTTAAATTTATCAGACATCGCCTTAATAACAGAACCTCCAAAGGACTCATTTCCGCAAGACCAAATCAAAATGCATGGATGATTTTTATCTCTCTGATAAGTAGAATTGACACGGTCTAGCATCATCTCTTGCCATTCCTCTCTATCTCTTGGAACGACAAGATCTACTCTCTCTGGATGTTCCATAATTGCATCCCAAGAACCGTGGGACTCCATATTATTTTCATCCATTAAATAAAGTCCAAATCTATCACATAGCTTATATAATCTAGAATCGTTTGGATAATGGCTTGTGCGAATCGCATTAATATTATGGCGCTTCATCGTTATTAAATCCTGTAAAATCTCCTTTTCCTGTGGAACACGTCCTGTCACAGAGCTAAAGTCATGGCGGTTAGCTCCCTTAAAGACAATTCTCTTACCATTTAGGCACATAATATGGTCAATCATCTCAAAACGTCTAAATCCGACTACCTCTGGAATAATCTCTGTAAGCTCACCTTTTTCATCGTAGACACGGATCTCTAAATCATATAGATTAGGTTCCTCTGCACTCCAAAGCTTAAAGTCACTCACTGAAATAGACATGGCACCCACACCATCTTTTATATCAAACTCTGTGTCTGCAAATACGACTTCTCCGTCTTTTAACTGTACGGCTGCCTTTCCATCTCCAACACCTTTCACATCTATTGTGAAATCTGCATTTTTGTATGTATTATCTAATAAAGTTTGAATTTTTAAATCTTGGATATGTACTTCTGGTCTTGTGTATAGATAGATATCGCGGAAAATTCCAGAGAAACGATAGAAATCCTGATCCTCCGTCCAGCTTCCACTTGTCCACTTTATAACTTGAACAGCAAGCTTATTTTCTCCCTCCACAATATAAGGAGTAAGATCAAAATCAGTCGGTGTAAAACTATCTTCACTATACCCCACATATTTTCCGTTTAGCCAGACAATCATGCCACTTTCTACCCCTTGAAAAGAGATATAAACAGGTTTATCTTTCATCTGTCTTGGCACTTCAAAATATTTTACATAACTGGCAATTGGATTGAATCTTGTAGGAATCTCTCCCGCCCAAATATCCTCTCTTCCATCCCATGGATATTGAGTATTTACATAGGCTGGCATGTCATAGCCCTCCATCTGAATATGGGCTGGCACATAAATTTCTGACCAGTTTTTACAATTATATTCTTTTTTTTCAAAACCTCTTATTATCTCATCAAAATTTCTCCCATAGGAAAATTTCCAAATACCATTTAGAGAATGT